>CAMWHJ010000008.1 GCA_947174015.1 uncultured Lachnospiraceae bacterium
GTTATATCCACTTTTTCTTACGGTCTGTGCAGTAAATGCACAGACCTACTGAACCAATGTCATTTACTTAAGCTTGCAAAATACATTTTTTATAATCAGTATATACCCAAATATGTAGTTTATCTGGATTTTTTATTGTGATAATCCCTTAAGTTAATGACATTGCTACTGAACAGTTACAATCTTTCTAAATAAATTGTATGGAAACGGAATGAAAGGCTAATCTCCAACTATGCCAGAAGATTCAAGTAAATTATTGGCTACTAAAAAGTCTATAAGCCCATTACATCCAACCAATACATCCTGATATGTTTCTTCAAAATTTCCGGAATACCATGGATCTGCCACTTCTTTGGCAGAATTAGTAAACTCTAATAGCATATGAATTTTTCCCCTGCTATGACCAGTGATTCGTTCTATATTGCGAATATTAGCTCTATCCATACCGATTAAATAGTCATAATAATTATAATCTGCCTTTTGGAGCTGGATTGCTCGTTTTCCTTTGCAGGAAATTCCATGCTTTTCAAGCTCCCTTCTGGCTGGCGGATAAACCGGATTGCCCACACCATTCCAAATTTCCTCAGTACTGGTAGCTGCTGAGGAAATTTCAAACTGGTCAGAAATTCCTTTTTTGGCTGTAATGTCCTTTAATACAAATTCTGCCATAGGACTGCGGCAGATGTTGCCGTGGCACACAAAAAGTATAGAAATCATAATATTTTTCCTCCTAAAATGCCGTGATTTGCCGTGTTTTGGAGACTTTTGCACTGTCTGTAAAATCCACATAAAATTTGCGAAATGTGGCACATTACGCAAAATAAGGCAAATCGGGGCAAAATGTAATAATGAGTAGTAGTTAAATTTTAAGGATACAGACTACCAACTTTTTAACGGTACTATCGTTAAAAGGGTTTCAAATGGTGTGCATTATTTAACAATAATCCCTTACCACCGTAATTATCTACTCTATAATGCATCAAAACTCTACTGAATTTTCAAAATCTCCAGTGTTGGTTTCCCATTTTCCCTAATCTTATCTTCAAGTTCCCATTTATGAGCCTCAATATATTGTAGTTGCTTACTGTTTACTTTTCTCACAGCTTGTATTCTATATTCCCATTCCGGATCCACGGGGTCTTTTTTTTCCATCGGGCGATAAGCATCCATTGGTTCCCAATATTTTCTAGCAATAATTGTGTGCGTTGTAAATTTGTTTTTATTTTTATTATAAAGATTGCAAAGAACCAGATATTTTTCTCCATGAAATCCTGCTTGTCTTTGCTTTGCAATGTCTTCATGTGCAGTAAGCCAAGTTAAATATTTATTATGAGCAGTATCCTGTCCATCATATTTTGGAGTCATCTTTCTTGGGAATATCTCAACAACGATCCAATTGAAAGCTTTTCTGTCCCCTGCTCCTTTTTTATAATATGTATTTAAAGATATAACATCAATCCATTTTCCTGTCGTATCTATAGAATTAACTATATCTCTGACAATAAAAACTGCTTCTGACTCACCGCTTTCTATGTAGCTAATATATTCGGCATCATGTTGCCAATCTTTTCTTTCTGAAACAAACATGTTAATTCCTCCCCTGTGTGGTTATTCTTCCAGAATCATCAAGTAACTGTCCAGCCTTGCGTTTACATAACCCGCAAACAGCTTTTCCATTGCACCAAGATTATGCTTTACGTAGTATTCATCAAACGCATTGTAATAAGAAATCCGATCTGTAAACTTAATGTCAATCGGCGGGTATCCGGCTTTCATCAATTCCAGATTCACAAGCAACCTTCCAGTTCTACCATTTCCGTCAATAAAAGGGTGGATCCCCTCAAATTCAATATGAAATCGTGCGAGTCGTGGAATGATATGTTCAATACTGTTTCTATAAGCCTGTAGCAACTGTTCCATCTTAGGCTGGATCAAATATGGCTGTACCGGTTCATGTTTCGCACCCATGATCCTGACAGGGACTCTTCTGTAAACGCCTTTGTCCTCTCGTTTATCCGCCAACACAAGATAATGAATCTGCTTGATAATATTCTCCGATAAAGGCATCTGATCTTTTACCAAATCCCGCACAAAGTCAAATGCCTCTTTATGCCCAACTGCCTCCATATGGTCTTTTAATGGCTTCCTGTCAATCGTCAATCCACGCAAAACCATGTCTGTTTCACGCAAGGTCAGGGTGTTTCCCTCAATCGCATTGGAATTGTAGGTATACTCAATAATGAATTCCTCGGTCAGACGTTCCAATTCCCCCTCTGTCAGTGGGCGTCTGGAATCCAGCTCTATTTTCTTCCTGTCTATGGCTATCAGCAAACTTTCTGTTGCCTTAAACCGTCCATCCTCTGGTTTTTTCGCATCTGCCGGTATCATCCAACTGCGTCCTTCACGGGTAACACCTGAAATCTTTCCTTCCGAGCAAAGTATACGCACTCGTCTGTCAGAAATCCCCCACTTTTCTGCTGCCTGCTTTACCGTTATATACATAAAGATCGCACCTCTTTTCCCTCAATAGTATATCCTACTTTCGGAACAATATCAACTCAAAAGGAATAATATTTTGTCATTTTCGGAATAATAAAATACCCGGAAATGAAATAACTGCCTTCTGAGTCTTATTTTCCACATTTTAAGTTTTAAATTTCTCCTCTTTTGGTATAAATTAGTATATACACTCTCTCTTTTCGTGGTATCTCCATTCAGAGTACCATTTTCTTTTAAAAATTGTAACTATTCAGTACCTTCATAGTTACAAGCAAAGAACCATTTAAATTGCCTGTGGCAATGGTTCTTTGCCTGTTATATCCACTTTTTCTTACAGTCTGTGCAGTAAATGCACAGATCTACTGAACAGTTATCTTAATTTTATCATTATCTATATTGTACTTTACTATTCTAAAAAAACAACCACTGTTAAAAATCTTTCTTCCTTATCGCTATGTATTATGCAAAAAGTATTGTTGATTTATTTTAAGGCAAATGGCAGTTCCCTTTCCATAAAGAAAACTGACAACTTGTAAACTGATTTATTTTTCTGTTTGTTTCAATTTACAACCTGCCTTTCATAAATATTTGTACTGTTTACGATTTCTGAATATCAAATATATCGTCAGCACAAGCGTGAATAATTCCGCAATAGGAATCGCTAACCATACTCCTGTTACCTGCAAAAATCTTGGCAGAACCAAAAGAAAAACTGTAATAAATCCAAATGCCCGCAAAAAAGATATTGTTGCTGATGCTTTCCCATTGGACAATGCCGTAAATAAAGCGGAAGCCAAAATATTGCATCCAGAGAACAGGAAACTAAATGAAAAAATAGTAAAGCCCTCTTTTGTAATCTCATAAACATGTCTATTGTTCTCCGCAAATACCCTGGCAATATTTTCTCCTGCAAAAAAGGAAAACAGAAATACAAATGTGGAAATGGTCATTATAAAGCAAAAACAAATGCGGACTACTTTCCTTAACTGTTTTACATTCTCACTTCCATAGTTATAGCTTATAATGGGTGCTACACCCATAGAGAACCCAATATAAAGTGTAGTCAGCAGAAACTCCGAATATATAATAACCGTAATGGCTGCCACTCCGTCCTCTCCCAACAATTTCATCATTGTTGCATTGAACAGAAATGTGGTCACGGCAGTTGACAACTGGCTCACCATTTCAGATGCACCATTGGAACAGCTCTTTAATAAAACAAGGGCAACCATTTTAGGCTTACAGAAATGCAATTCACTTCTGCCAAATAATAACGCCCCCTCCCTTCGGTCAGCGGCAGTTCGGTCGCCGCATTTCATATCGGCTTCGCTGATGCGGCTCCCTGTCAGAAAAAATATTGTACCGATAATTGTTGGTATCATATATCCGATACCTGTACCAATGGCAGCTCCTTTTATTCCCATCTGCAACAAAACGATAAAAATATAATCAAAAACAATGTTGGCTATTCCCACCAAAATGGAGAGGATAAGTCCAAAAGTCGGTTTTCCTGCTGTAACAAACAGATTTTGATATAGTACCTGCGTAATATTCCCGACAACAAAGAGGAGCTGTATTATCAGATAATCTTTGCAATAGGGGAATAGGATTTCACTTGCACCTAATCCCCATATAATTTCATCAAGAAATAAAAGCCCAATAACAGTAATAAGCAGACCAGTGATTACCCCTGTGATGATAATAAGCGTAAAATCACTTCGGGCTTCATCTACTTCCCCATTTCCCATTTTTTTGCAACAATCGCACTCCCGCCTGTCGCAAGCATCGTTCCCAAACCAACAATAATATTGATAACAGGACAGACGATATTGATAGATGATAAAGCGTTTGTATCTACAAAACGGGCTACAAAAACGGTATCTACTATGGTGTATAATCCCATGAATAGCATCATAACCATGCTTGGAAAAGCGAATTTGATAAGAGATACCGTATTAAAACTTTTAGCTAATGGATTCCTCCCAGTTTCTGTCATTACTTGCTTCCTCCTTGTTTTCTGGAAGAAGCGCCAAACGCTGTGTCGGATAGCCAAATTCCACAAGCAGTTCTCTTTCTGCAAAACCAAGTCGGCAATATTCCTCATGGTAGCCCGTATCTGCCTTATCGCCCTCACGGTATGTCGTTAAGGTGATTTCCCTGCCATAAAGCAGTTCGTCCACAAGTTTGTCAAGGAACAACTTCGTAATTCCCAGATTTCGATACTGTGGATGTACAGCAAAAAAATCTATGCTCCCTGTGTCTGCTGAAAATCCCATGATACCGATTGCCATACCCTCATCCCGCAAAATCAATGCTTTTTTATCAGCAATATACTGACGCAGATTTTCAATATATTCTGCTTTATTCATACACGGGTATCCATCAATCGTAAGGTTTACCAACTCCATCCAGTCATCCACATCGGCAAGTGTGGCAAATTTAATATTGTCTTTTGTAAAATCCATTTTTATAAGCTCCTCCTTCAGATAAATTTCAAGCTGCAACGGATAAAATTCTTCCGCTTCCCGAAATTCCGCAGGAGCAGTTTTATACATTGCTTTAAAAATATCTGTAAACGCCTGTTGGCTTTCATATCCGCTCATAAGAGCAATTTCAATAATTGGCTTTTTAGAAAAAACCAAAAGTTTTGCAGCTTCTGTTAGCTGCCGTCTTTTTGCATAATCATGAATAGTCAAGCCAACGGTCTTTGTAAAAATCCGATGCAAATGATATTTGGAATAGTGCAATGCTGACGCTACCATATCTAAATCCAACTTATCATGCAGATTATCTTCCATATAGCGGATAGCCTGCGAAACAATGTGTACTGTCTGACTTTGCATTGGGCTTCCTCCTTTCTGGTGGAATATTGTAACACAAAGGAATTTTTATCTTTTCATTATTCTTGCTATGTTTTATTGCAATTCTTTTTTAGCGTTGCAATCCATTCCTCGATTGCCTGTACCAGTAAAAACTGCTGATGTAAAACCGCCATACCCGTAGCAGGAATATCGGGAGCATTTTCTTTTAAAGCAATATTTTCTTCCAGATAGGTTTTCAGCACATTTATATTGCCCTCAATGTTATCCAGACATTCCCTCTGTCTTTCCTGTGTCATGCTCTCTAAATTAACAATGACTGCATTAAAATCCAAAAAAATATTGATGGGTTTGCAGGATATTTCAAGCATCAGTTTTTCAAATTCTTCTTTTCCTGCGTCTGTCAAAGTATATACCGCCTTTTCGGGCATTTTCCCGTCTTTTTCCGTGCGGCTTGTAATAAGCCCTTTTTCTTCCAACTGTATAACCTTTTTGTAAATAGACGGGGTACTGATTTTTACCCATTTTGAGATATTTCGGTATTCCACTAATTTCTGAATATCGTATGCACTCAAAGATTCTTTTTTCAACATTCCCAATACAATCAAATCTATCGTTGCCACTCTAAAATCCTCCTTTTATTCTTGACAAGTACTATAAATTATAGTAGAATGAATCCTGCGACGCAATTACTATATTTTATAGTACTATAAATAATACTATTTGTCAAGAGAAAGGAGTTCACAATGAACAGTCAAAGTAAAAAGATGGAGCTGCTCGGCAGTGCATCCATACCAAAAGCACTTTTAGCAATGGGCAGCCCGACAATGATTGGTATGTTGGTAAATGCTTTCTACAACCTTGTTGATGCTTATTTTGTCGGTGGATTGGGTGAGAGCCAGATGGGGGCAATCTCCGTGGTCTATCCGCTCGGACAGGTTGTTGTCGGTCTTGGTCTGTTGTTTGGCAACGGTGCAGCTTCCTATATTTCCCGATTGTTAGGTCGTGGGGATAAGGAAAATGCTGATAAGGTAGCAAGTACCGCTTTATACAGCAGCGTATCCGTAGGGGCAATCATCATTATTATTTCAATGGTGTTCCTGCATCCTATCTTAAAGCTTTTAGGAGCGACAGACAGTATCCTGCCTTATGCTGCCACATATGCAGGTATCTACATTGTTTCCTGTATTTTTAATGTATTCAACGTCACTATGAATAACATTGTAACAAGCGAAGGTGCCGCAAAAACAACAATGTGTGCCTTACTCATAGGAGCAGTACTCAATATCGCCTTAGACCCGCTGTTTATCTATGTATTTGACTTAAGGATCGCAGGGGCAGCGATAGCAACGGCAATCTCTCAAGTAGTTTCAACCTGCGTTTATCTGACCTATATCTTACGGAAAAAAAGCGTATTCCATTTTAAGATTAAGGACTGCACATACACAAAGGAAATCATGTCTGCGATTTTCAAAATCGGCATCCCGACATTGGTATTCCAGATATTAACGAGTGTTTCCATTTCCTTAATCAACAATGCCGCAGGCGATTATGGAGATTCCGCCATTGCAGGCATGGGCATTGTTACACGTCTTATTTCTATGGGCAGCTTGTCCGTATTCGGATTTATTAAAGGCTTTCAGCCCATTGCAGGATACAGCTATGGAGCAAAGAAGTTTGACCGCCTGCGTGAAGCAATCAAAACTTCCATCGTTTGGTCTACGGTTTTCTGTGTGATTTTCGGTTTGGTACTGGCTCTGTTCCCTGCGGCTATCGTTTCCCAATTCACAAAAGGTGATACCGAGATGATTCGCATTGGAGCAGCATCTTTAAGGGCAAACGGCATCTCCATTATGCTCTTTGGATTTTATACCGTATATTCCTCCCTGTTCCTCGCTTTAGGAAAAGGCAGAGAAGGATTTATTCTCGGAGCTTGCAGGCAAGGGATTTGTTTCATCCCTGTTATTCTGCTTCTGCCTATGCTCTGGGGGCTTAACGGTATTCTATATGCCCAACCGATTGCTGATGTGCTTTCCGCAGTCATAACGGTATTCATGGCACTGCCACTTCATCAAAAATTAAATGAAATGCAGAAACAAACTGCTGCAATAAGCACGAACACCAAGAACTAAATATTTATTCTCTTTAAAAACAGAGCCGACGAGCTGTGAGGTATCTCACAAGTTCATCGACTCTGCCCGTATCAAGTAAAGGACAAAAAATTTTTCAACTTTTTTATTTGAATTTTATTGTTTTTAATAGCTCTAACCTTTTATAAAACATTTCATAGAACTGAGGCAATTCATTAAAAACCTCTTTTTTCACTTCTTTGATTTGATTTAATCCAATTCTTTCAACGGATTTTATGGCTGCTTCCCTTTGATTAACATGTTCTCCAAACATTGTTTGACAATTAGAACCTTCCATATCATTATAAGAATTAAATGCCTGATTGAAATCCATCAAATCATATAATCTTACTGGTTTATTATTAGAATTACGGACTAACACTCCCCAATTTCCCCAATGTCTGTCCGTATTTCCAATAAGATAATCAACAATATTCATCATGTAATAATTATGCTTATCCAAAGAAAGAATATATTTCTTTGTATCTCTGTCATGATTTACAGAATACACCTCAAACGATTCCATTGAAACTATTGAATACTCTTTTGATGTGATATTACTGCTTACACTGACTTTTTCCCCATCAAAATAATCTCTTTCATATAATACTTGTGAAACATTAAAACACCTGCATATTTGACTGGCAAGTAGTTCTCTTTCTACCACGCCTGAACCGCCATCTTTCAGTAGTCTAAAACCATCATTAACCCTTTGCCAGGCTTTGGGAAAACATCCATTCGTCGATAAATCTCTTGCTAAATATTCATTTTGTACAGTATATTGTCTTCCTTTTAACGCAATATCAATGAAAGTATTGTCCAAATGATTCTCATACAGGTTGACATTGCTGAACGAGAGCTTCTCTTTCTTTAATTTCACCCAAAAAACATCTGTTAATGATGTGCATCTGTATGATAATGCAATTCTTGCCCTTTCTTTATCGGTTACAGCTTGTAACATTCCTATACTATTTAGTATTTCTTTTGCATACTTTCTATCCAAAGTAAGAATTCTAGTTGAACACCAATAATTAAAATTCGTAATATTGTTAACTAATGTATCAATATCATCTGATTCTTCTAAATATAAATTATATGGCATAAATGACTTATAATATATTTTACATTGTCCGGAATCGCTAATCTTTGCAACTCTTCTATCCATATGCATAATTTCATATATTTTTTTCTCTGCCATTTAGTCACCTCCGATTAAAGCAGCCTTCTATCTGCTTTTTAAATATGTTTCTGACTCTTCCATTCCATCCTCGGATACAATTTTATCAACTGACTCTTCAAAATCGTCTAATACCTTCCGAAAAATCAAAATGCTTTTAGATTTCTTCGTCCTTTGCAAACAGTATATTGGGATATTCTTTTTCCACATAGGCTATGTCGCCATGCCACTCTGTCTCCTTTCCGGGCAGTATGACTACTGCCTATTATATCATACTTTTACCTGGTTATGGAAAAAACTTTATCGTATATGTCCTGATGTTTCCATGTAACTTGTATCGTATCTTCATTAAACACCTCACGGTAAAGCTGTCAACGCTGTTCTCACACTCGATGAACAGGAATTTCTGCTTTTTCCGAATTTCCCTCCAGCTGTCTGCTAATCCGGGGATCAGAATTTTTTCCTTACAGTATACACATTTTTTCCTATCGTTTGTGTGCATTTTCAAGTAGCATTCTCCCATAAAATATTGTGCAAATGCTGTTTTTTCTTCGACATCAAATACAGCAGATATTCCAGCCATTTTTTACTGACTGGATATCTGCTATGGTTCGTCAAGTCTTAGGAAATGATACAGAATCAAAAGCAATTGCGAATTTTTCTGTATATTGCCCTGCACTTATGTCTAAATGTCTGTTTCACAACACGGAAGATGCCCCACATGCCTGATTCCAAATCCCATGCAAAACTGCCCGAGCGGTAGAGATAATCTCCGGGACATCCGGCTCCGTCCTGTAGCTCTATATCGAACTTATTGCCGATACTGACCCCACCCTGGAGAGGGATGATTCTGGAAAATGGATCTTCCTGCTGCTCCCTCCATATATGATCATGAACTGCAATTGATGTATTCCTTGGCTTATCTGCAGGCATCATGACCCGAAAGATAACCCGGTCTCCGGGATATGCTTTCCACACAGGAGTTGATGGATCTCCGTGCACCCTGCTGCTGAAGACCTTCCATGTTCTGGGATCCCTTGCAAGACGGTTGGCAAAACGCTCCGAAGCATAATTGTAGCCTTTTTCTCCCGTATCCTCATCATCTACAGGCTTTCCACTATCCTCTGCCGCTGTCTCAATCAGATTCCCTTTTTCGTCAAGCAGACGGATTCCATTTTGGATAAACAGGACATACTCCCGAAAGCTTTCTTCTCCCGGCGCTGTAATCACTGCCTGTTCTGCAAAGCTGTCTTTTTTTCTGGTAAAATTGCGATACCATTCCGCTCCTGGCGGTTCTACGATCACCGCACCAAACAGTCCATGGTAACGATGGTTTCGCATATCTCCAAAGGACTGTAGAATACATGCTCCATATTCCCGGTCTGCGTGCCAGAGATAGCGTTTGCTCTCGCCAACTCCTACCGTCTGCTCCATTTCATTATATCCTACATTGATGCCAGAATCGCAGACCGGATCATACTGCAAAAACTGGGGATTCAAGGATACTCTCATAGACGGCGTATACTCCTTATCTAAAGGAACCCTTGGGTAAGAAAAGTAAGGAATCGGATGGTTAGGATCCCATGCATTGTGCAGAGTGACCTCTATCCAGTCTCCCACATTTGCCCGAAGAATCAACGGTTTCGGCATACATTTTCCTGTCAGTACAGCATCTACATCCTCCAAAGGGACAAAGACCAGCCCATTTGGGTCGTGATCGCCATATCTGTTATAAATCAGCTTCTTTTGTACAGACACAACCTCATAACGTCTAACTACATCGTCTTTTGACGGACAGGGTGGAAGCGGCCGAATCATACCTTTCCCCTGACACAATGGCTTCAAGTGCTTCTTATATTCTCTGTGTACGCGTATGATCCCCCAAAGTCCCAGCCATGCATCGTCAATGCCTCCGAAATAATAGAGATAATCTCCCGCACCGTATTTTTCCGTCACATTCAAATTAAAGGCTTCCGATATCCCCAATGTCTGTGATGCGACAAAAGGCGACCTTGCATCTGCCAGTTCCTTTCTCCATGACATTCCTGTAATATTCAGGGAATGCTGTTCCTCATGTGCACCATCAATCAAACGGATCATCAGTTCATCCCCCGGATAGGTTTCCAAAATTGGTGTTGCCGGATCGCCGTGCACAAAGGAACTGAACAGATATGCCGGATCCTCTCTTTTCCGAAGCCGCTCCCGCATCGGTTCTGACCGGTAGTTAATCCCCATAACACCCGGATCATCATGCGAACCAGGAACCTCGGGCGGATTCAGCGGATTACCTTTTCTGTCAAAAAGCAAAGCAAAATCATGAACAAACAAAGCAAATTCCCGGAAAGAAGTTCCATCTTTTCTGCGAATAACCGCCTTTGTTCCGGAATGCAATTCTTTTCCGTTCTGCGGATTGTAAAACGTAGTGCCTGCCTCTTCAATGATTAATGCACCGAACAATCCGTGCTGCTGATGAACATTGGCAAACAAGTGGTCGTGGAAAAACACCGTCCGCAGTTCCTCATTTGCAAAAAACCGCTCTACCAGTGTTTCATACCGTCTCGCTCCCGCAATGTTATTCCAACCGTTGGCTGACCCGTCTGAGACAATGGTATCAAATTTTACCAGATGCAGATGATGACCTACAATATCAGTTCTGGTCCTTTGCTGAAACGGGCTGGCCTCAATAAATTCAGGCAAAAGATTTGTGGTCCGCAGTTCAATACAATCCCCCGCATTGGCACGGATGACCAACGGCTCCACTTTAATTTCCTGCTCTTCCACCTTACGGATATAGCATTCCAGACCTCCGTGGTGCTCCAGTTCTTCTTTAAGGACAAAAAAACGTCCCTGCGGGTCATGCCAGCCATAGCGGTTGTAGGTGATTTTTGCCTGTACCATGGCAATCTCAAATACTTTTACATGTTCATCTGTGTGACATGGGCAAGTATCTGTATACAAGGCACCGGGTACTGCATGTTCTACAAAGTTGGCACGTTCCAGCGGTGTCGGTTCATTGGTCACCTCCCCATCCGGCTGCAATACACCAAGGGGTGGCTGCAACGGACTTTCACCGAACTTACCCTCTATAAAATTCGGGTAACCCGGATGCATCTTATCCTTCTTTGGCGGACACTCTCTGTCTTTCAACGGCATAAGGGGCAGAATAGGCGTCCCATCAGGCAATTTGCCTGTTCCGTCTTGAAGCCGGTCATAAATTCTCCACAAAGTCCACATTCCCTCCATAAAATGAGGATAGAGATGACAGTGGAATATCACATCTCCAATTACCCCATTCAAGCTCCCGGCTCCGTACAAAATATCCAGCGTATAACATTCTTGCGGACTGATGGTAATGGAATCCAGAATCGTCGAAACCGGATTATCCTTTTCCAGCCTCCACTGATGGTTATGAAGATGAAATACATGGGTTTCCTTTACCCCGCCATGAAGCAGCCGGATTTTGACCGGATCACCCACATAGGCGAAAAGAATTGGCGGCGCCGGATCGCCATATACCCAGGAACTCATAGATACATCCTCTGCGGAATCAGCCGGGTCATGTGAGTGCGGCATCCGGTTGCGCATAGGCTCGGAGCGGTAGCTGATCGCCGTTGTCATCGAAGGAAGCCCTGTATGGGGGTCGATTGGCGGTTCGCCCTCTTTATTCAGGACTTCCAGCTCATCATGGAAAAAGACACTGTACTCCCTGAATGCCGGCTTCCCTGGCTGATAAATATCCGCCATTAATCCGCTTGTCAACTCTTCGCCTGTTTCCGGGTCAAACCACTTTGCCTCCGGTGCTTCTACAATGATAGCGCCAAACAGTCCATGAATGTTGGTTGCGTCCTCGGTGCTTCTGGGATCTGCCATATCATGAAACAAGTATACTCCCTCTGTATCAGCATACCAGGTATACCAAATTTCTCCATTTGTGGTACTATCATTATTGTATCCAACACTGCTTCCGTCCGAGGTACCCACATCATAAGAAAGTCCCTGTACATGAATCGAAAGCCTGCGATCCAGAGAATTTTTGAACCGGACTTTTACCGTATCCCCCCGATTTACCCGGATAACCAGGGGGCGCACTTCCTTATAGGGCTGCGGTATATCCATCTCAAATCTTTTACAAGCCTCTCTCCTAATCCTTTCTGCGTCCTCCTCAAGCACATAGAGAAGACCGTTCGGGTCATAATCCCCATATTGGTTATACACGATTGGAATCTGTATCGCCTCAATATGAAATGTTTTGACATTTTCTGTATTCGGATATTTACATAACTCCATACGAATCCCCTCCTTTCTGTGCATGCTCTAAAATCCGCAGATAATGGTTGGCTTCACGGAGCACATGATCTGCCAAAAGTGGAAGAATAATGGAGCGAATCTCAAGCTCCAAAATAATCTGACGATACAATTTTGCCTCCCGCAGAATATGCTCAATGAGCAGTGGATAGTTTAAAACCAATTCGCTTACTTCCTTCATAATCCTTCCGAAAAAAAGATGTGTTTCCAATGATAAAGTTACATATTCTTTCATATCTTAGCATACCTTTATAGGTCCAGTTTTTTTATATTGTATGCAAGACATTTCAAAATTTCCTCTTTTCAATAAGTTGTTTGAATAGAATGGATCAAATCAAAAAATTGGGGTTAGACCCTATTCTGAAATCTAACCCCAAAGCTTAACTAAATGAAATGATGCCAAGACCGAAAGTTCAAAATGCATTTTGAACTTTTGACCCTGCATCATTTAAATACAAAATTAGTTGTTAATTAACTTATCCTCACCATTCCAGCTATACAACTTGCGGATTTCCTCGCCAACGATTTCTGATTCTTGCCAATTCTAAAATTCCATATGGTTCCAACAGCTTGATCAGTGCATCCACCTTGTCCAAATTGCCAGTCAGCTCAATCACCAGTGCTTCACTGCACACATCCATGATTTTTGCCTTAAAAATATCTGCAATGGAAATAACTTTCTCAAGCCTTTTGGGGCTTATGGATTCTTTTGAGGGACTTATCGCCTCTCTCTTACATTCCTATCATAGAAGAGAATTCACTCATAGCCTGGGAAATTTTAATCTGCTGCGGACATACTTGTTCACAACTCCTGCATCCCACGCAATTTGAAGGATGTTGTTCCTTTGGCATACTGGCAACTGCCATAGGTGCCAGAAACCCTCCCCCGGTAATCTTGTGCTCATTGTACAGTGCGATTAACTCCGGAATCGGCAGACTCTGTGGGCAATGACTGGTACAGTAATGACAGGCAGTGCAGGGCAGCCCTCCCTTGCGGGTTTCCTCATCTGCGAAAGAAACAAGCTTCTCAAATTCCTCCGTGGTAAGCGGCTTATCTTCCTTCCAAGTTGCCATATTTTCCTTAAGCTGTTCCATATTAGACATACCGGAAAGAACCATAGTAACACCCGGAAGTGTCTGCAGGAATCGGAATGCCCATGCAGGCATGTTCTCATCCTCCCGCATCTTCTTTAGCTGGGCTGCCATATCCTCTGGTACATTGGCAAGCTTGCCGCCTCGAAGGGGCTCCATTACCCATACCGGGATGTTGGCTTTCTGAATCAGTTCATATTTTTCCTTTGCCCCTTGAAAATGCCAATCCATATAATTCAACTGTAACTGACAAAATTCCATATGTTCACCATAGACATCCAGAAAACGTTTCATCACTTCCACCGAACCGTGGGCAGAAAAACCAAGATGACGGATTCTTCCGTTATTCTTTTGTTTTAACAGGTACTTCATAATGCCATAATCCGGATTTAGATAACCATCCACATTTCCCTCATATACATTGTGAAAGAGATAAAAGTCAAAATAGGTGGTCTGGCATTTTTCCAACTGTTTTTCAAAAATTTCCTCCACCTTGTTCATGTTGGAAAGATCGTATCCCGGAAACTTGGTAGCAAGATAATAGCTGTCTCTTGGATACTTGGACAAATACTTTCCCGCCACAAGCTCCGAGTTGCCATTATGATAGCCCCAAGCGGTATCAAAGTAATTGATTCCGTTCTTGTATGCATAATCTATCATCTCTGCCGCTGCCGCTTCATCAATCTCTGCATCATTTCCCTTTACCACCGGCAATCTCATCATACCAAGTCCCATACCTGATAACTTAATGTTTTGAAAATCTCTGTATATCATAGAATTCTCCTCCTTCTATTATGTATCCTTTCTACTACTGGGTAAATACACTACCCTTTTGAGTTGGCATAGCTATGCAGTAAACTCACCATTTTATACCAAACAGTTATGAAATCCTTACCTTAACATTCCATACTGTTCCTCATCCACAGGTTCCAGCCATTGGTTGGAGCCATTCTCTCCCGGTACCTCCACTGCCAAGTGACTAAACCAACTGTCCGGTGCTGCTCCGTGCCAGTGCTTTATGCCCACAGGAATATTGACCACATCTCCCGGCTTCATCTCCACAGCTTCTTTCCCCCATTCCTGATAATATCCACGTCCTGCCACACAGATAAGAATCTGTCCGCCGCCTTTGTCTGCCTGGTGGATATGCCAATGATTCCGGCACTTAGGTTCAAAGGTCACATTAAAAATTCCCACCTGCTCTGTGGAAAGGGGTGCCAGATAACTCTTGCCAACAAAATATTCTGCAAAGGCATCATTGGGCTGACCTATCTCAAACAGCATGGATTTTTGGTGTGCCACTTTCCCACTGTCCTCCTCTGTTTCTATGTCTTCCTCATTCCACACTTCTTTTGCCATACGAAAAGCTGCCCACGCTTTGGGCCAGCCTGCGTAAAAAGCTGCATGGGTTAAAATTTCAGCTATTTCCTCTTTGGTAATTCCATTCTTCTTTGCACTCATAAGGTGAAACTGGAAGGAAGAATCCACCAGCCCCTGCGACATCAATGCCACCACGGTAACCAGAGAACGGTCTCGCAGGGAAAGCTTTTCCTCTCTGCTCCATACCTCCCCAAATAGTACATCATCATTTAACTGGGCAAATTTCGGTGCAAATTCACCCAATGCCTCTCTTCCCGCTGTTTGTTTTACTGCCATTTGCCTTCCTCCTATTTTTCCAAATTAATGTGTCACTATCCTTCCAACTGTTTTTCTTTATTTCCAGATTAATTTTCCGGTTTTCACCGCCTCCTGATAGCATGCGATTTTGTAATCGATTCGTTCCAGTGTTTCTTTAATTTGATGGTGCTGTTCCATAAGGCACTCTCTTTGTTCCATAAGAAGTGACAATCTTGCAGATATGGTTTCATCTCCCCTCTGAAACAAATTCACATACTCAATCAATACTTCCACGGGTAATCCTGCACTTCTCATACACTTAGCATGCTCCACCCACTTCAAATCCTCCTCCTGAAAATCCCGGATACCACTTTCATTTCTGGTGACCTTTGGAATGACTCCCACACGTTCATAATATCTCAGGGTATCCATGGAAATATGATACTTCTCACTTACCTCTTTTATTGTCATGTGCCACCTCCATATGTAATGTTATTCCAAGTATAAACCATGGAGTGGACTCTAAGTCAAGTGTTTTTTGAATTTTTTTCTATCCTTATGGTGCAGTGCTCTTTTTCGGGACAAAAAATGTGTCCTTATATCCCTTTTCCAGCTTTAAAAGTGCAATTTTCTTGTCAATTCCTCCTGCATACCCAGTGAGGTTTCCATTAGAACCCACTACTCTGTGGCAGGGTACAATAATTGATATTTCATTGTGCCCCACTGCACCGCCCACTGCCTGTGCTGACATTCTTTCCATCCCTTTTTTCTTGGCAAGATGCTTTGCAATATGACCATAAGTTGTTGTCTGCCCATAGGGAATTTCATAAAGCATTTTCCAAACCTCATTCTGAAACTCTGTACCTGTAAAATGAAGTGGTACCTTAAAATCTGGCTCCCTGCCAGAGAAATAAATAGTAAGCCACTTTTTCGCCTGCTCAAATACAGAAAGTTCTTTTTCCTCATTCTCTTCTTGCAGATAGAGAGCAAAGTATTTCTGCCCTTCAAACCATAATCCGGTAAGCCTTTTTTCATCGGCCGCCATCAAAATACTGCCCAGCGGTGATTCATATTTACTTGTGTACTGCATTTTTTACTCCTTTTCTAAACTGCTCCGTCACCTTCACAGTGATATGCAAAAAACAGCGAATCATTTTTCAAGGACTGTGCAGTAGCTGCACAGTCCTATACAGAATAGCTATTAGATACCATTGTTTTTTTGATTCGTTTACAGCCGAATCATATAATACGCAGATGCTATGGTAAGCTCTCTCAGCTCTCTTTTATACAAGTAAATGGTATTTGACAAAAAGATATCTCTGGGAACAATTTTCGTATTGGCATTGGTGTGTCTCAACATATCTGCCAATTCTTGTAACGGCAGACTGCTGTCTGTGGGAACACACATAATCTCTGTAATGGAAGATGGCAGAATATACATATCGCTGCCCAGTCTCTCTGCCAGCATGTGAATAGCTGACAGATCCATCAGATGATAGCTGCAGTTCACCATGGGATAAGCAGTAATTGTAATAAAAGAGAAGGTATCAGAGCCTCTAAGAGCTTTTACAGCCAAATCTATCTGTTCCTCCAAACTTAACTGCACAAGCTCTTTCACTTCCTTCACGCTTTCCAGCATACAACATGCCACGGAAGGCAAAAAGCGGGGAGTATTTACTTTTGCCGCCTCGAACAACTCCTCTTCGGTCATGCCCAGTGTTTTTAAATGTTCATTGGTCACAATAACACTTTGCATAACATCATTTTCCACTTCCAGCATCAAACGGTAAATCACTGCCAAATCCAACTGCATACGGTAAGGCACCATCTCCAGCAATTCCTTATTCTTCTCATAACTTACCGTAAAATAGATTATCTTATGTCTTGCCACTTCTGGAAGCAGTGAGATTTCCAGTTTTTCTTTCTGCCCCATTGCCTCATCCGGTGCATGGAAAAATCTATCATAGGCTTCAAATACCTCATCCACACATTTTTGGAACTGACAGCCATTCCTTGTGTAGCTTTCATAGATATCTTCTAAAGATGCCTCCGGTCCCAACTGAGATTCCTGCAAACTCACCACCAAAGTTTCCAGACAGCCATTCACCCTTGGCATTTTGTGAAAAGTTATTTCGCACTCGCCATACCGCTTCTGTATCCTTTCACGCATTGCCGCTGCCAATTGTTCTTTAAATTTCATATATTCCATGAGAATTTCCTCCTCCGCTCTTACTTGTCTCACCTTCATTTATTATAATAATTTCATATTGATTCGTCTATAAAATTTTTAGACAGAATTATCCACGGTACTTCCTGTGTCATTTCCAGGTACTTATTTTTTTAGTTTCACTTTTTTCATCTTGCTATATTTTCCATACACTCTTTTACTGGCAGAATCCAGTTTGTAAGCACGCACTCTTACATAATAAGTTTTATTATTCTTTACCTTTTCATATCGTTCCAAAAAATTGTCATCCTCAGGTGCCATATGAAACTTTAACAAATAAGGCGAATTACTATTCATCTATATTCGATATTCTATCAAATATCTTTTTTTTATACAATATGCTTATTGCCTCTTCTATGCAAACAATAGAAAGCACGCTCTGTAAACTTTCTATTGTCATGAATAATAAAAAGCTTTGAAAACGGCTCACTTACACCATTTTCAAAGCTTTATTGCTGCCAATTCCATCTCAGAAAAACAGCTTTCGCAAATGATTTTACAAACTTTCTGCTCTTATACTAACTCGATAAAAACTTCCATTGCACCATCACCCTTACGCTGTCCAATCTTAACGATACGTGTGTATCCGCCCTTACGATCAACGTACTTTGGTGCAATTTCGTCAAATAACTTAGCAGCCATATCCACTTTCTTTGTACCCCTCTTCTTTCCGGCAGCCTCTTTAGGAACTTCCGTTACAGGGTAAAGAACCTTTAACAGCTTACGTCTTGCATGTAATTTAGAAGGCTTATCTTTTTTGATTGTCTTCTGCTCTTCATCATAAACAGTAACCTTCTTGCCGTCTACTACTTCTTTTACTCTCTTGCCGTCTTTATCTTTACGAGCAACCTTGGCTATTACAGTAACTTCCTCAAAGTTATCCTTTTCCTTTACGGCTAAAGCAATAAGACCTTCTGCAATCTTTCTGATTTCCTTTGCCTTAGCTTCGGTGGTCTTAATCTTTCCATAATATAATAAATCTGTTACCTGACTTCTCAATAAAGCCTTTCTCTGACTAGATGTTCTGCCCAGTTTTCTATACATTGCCATTTTTATAATCCTCCATATTGTGGAACATTCCTACATGCTCTTCGGTCTTATTGCAGGATGTTAATTTTCTATTCTTCCGTAACTGGCGGCTGCCAATTACATCTTTGCACACATTGTATCATATGATACCTATGCACAAGCCACTGTCTGCATTTTATTCTTCGCTTGGATTCAATTGTAAACCAAGCTCTTTCAGCTTTGCCAAAACTTCTTCTAAGGACTTACGCCCTAAGTTACGCACCTTCATCATGTCTTCAGGTGTTCTGTTTGTTAATTCCTGAACGGTATTGATTCCTGCTCTCTTTAAGCAGTTGTAGGAACGAACCGACAACTCAAGCTCGTCAATGTTCATTTCCAATACCTTATCTTTTTCATTATCTTCCTTTTCTATCATAACTTCTGCACTCTTAGCACTCTCAGATAAATCAATGAAAAGGTTTAAATGCTCACTTAATACCTTGGCAGCCAGACTGACCGCTTCGTCCGGTTCCAGCGTGCCATTTGTATATACATCCAATGTGAGCTTATCATAATCTGTAATCTGACCTACACGGGTATTCTGAACGGTTAAATTCACACGTTCCACTGGTGTGTAGATGGAATCCACTGCGATAACGCCAATTGGTAAATCATCTTTCTTATTCTTATCTGAACTTACATAGCCTCTTCCTTTTGTAATAGTGAGTTCCACGTAAAGCTTAGAATCTGCACCACCATTCAGTGTTGCAATGACTAACTCAGGATTTAAGATTTCGATATCCGGGTCGACTTGAATATCAGCGGCAGTGACAACACCATCGCCTTCAAATTCGATATATGCTGTTTTCGCTTCATTAGAATCGCTTGTATTCTTGATAGCCAAGCACTTTATGTTCATGATAATTTCGGTTACATCTTCCTTTACTCCGGGAATTGAACTGAACTCATGCAACACTCCTTCAATCTTGACCTGACTTACTGCGGCACCTGGTAAAGAAGAAAGCATAATTCTTCTTAAGGAATTACCAAGTGTTGTTCCATAACCTCTTTCAAGTGGTTCTACAACAAATCTACCATATTTTCTGTCTTCAGAGATTTCAGCAATCTCAATCTTCGGTTTTTCAAAATCGAACACTATAAAGCCCCTCCTTTTTGGGTTTTTTTTGACAATAGAATTTCTTACCTTGTCTATTGTATTTCGAGGGTAAATCTATTCCTTTTTAGCGGCTAATACCGAAGACAGATGCCTTCGGTAATCGGTACTGCGAATATTAAGTTTCTAATAATCAGGCATATCTAACTATCCGGAACTTAATTTTCGCTGTACATGCTGCTATGAAGTTAATCTTATTTAGAATATAATTCGACGATAAGCATTTCATCAACCGGAACATCGATTTCTTCTCTGGTAGGAAGTTCTTTTATTGTTCCCTTTAATGCTTCCTGATCAGCTTCTAACCAAGCCGGAACTAATCTAGCACCTGTAACCTCCAGAATGTCCTTGTATCTCTGAGATCCTTTGTTTTTCTCTCTGATTTCAATAACATCGCCAGCCTTGATTAAGTAAGATGGGATATTTACAGACTTTCCATTTACTAATACATGCTTGTGATCAACAATCTGTCTAGCTTCTTTTCTTGTTCTGGCAAATCCCAAACGGAAGATAACATTATCTAATCTTCTCTCAAGAAGAATCATTAAGTTTTCACCAGTCATACCTTTCATTCTATCTGCTTTTGCATAATAATTTCTGAAAGGCTTTTCTAATACACCATAGATGAACTTTGCCTTCTGCTTTTCCCTTAACTGAAGACCGTACTCGCTCATCTTCTTATTTGCTCTTTTTAATTCTCTATTTGATTTCTTGTCTACTCCTAAATAGATAGGATCTAAACCAAGTGATCTACATCTTTTCAGAACCGGAACTCTATTAACTGCCACTGCACTTTACCTCCTAATTAGACTCTTCTGCGTTTTGGTGGACGACATCCGTTGTGTGGTACTGGTGTTACATCAGTAATACTTGTCACTTCAAGACCACATGCCTGAAGTGCACGAATTGCTGCTTCACGTCCTGAACCCGGACCCTTTACTAATACTTCTACTGTCTTTAAACCGTGTACCAAAGCCGCCTTTGTTGCAGTTTCTGCTGCCATCTGAGCTGCATATGGAGTAGATTTCTTTGAACCTCTAAATCCCAGACCACCGGCACTTGCCCAAGAAAGAGCATTTCCTTCTGCATCTGTTAAGGTAACAATTGTATTGTTGAAAGATGCCTGAATATGTGCCTGTCCGCGTTCAACGTTTTTCTTTACACGCTTTTTTGTTACTTTTTTTGCAACTTTTTTAGCCATAATAAAACTAACCTACTTTCTCTGTATTCTTTCTCAATATTTTCTTAATTCACCAATTATTTCTTCTTATTTGCCACTGTTCTCTTTGGACCCTTGCGAGTTCTTGCATTTGTCTTTGTCTTCTGACCACGAACCGGAAGTCCTTTTCTGTGACGAATACCTCTATAACATCCGATTTCCTGCAATCTTTTGATATTCATAGCAATTTCACGACGTAAATCACCTTCTACTGTCTGTGTCTCGTCGATTACTGCACTAATTCTCTTTACTTCGTCATCTGTTAAGTCTCTGACACGAGTGTCAGGATTTACCTTAGCCTCTGCTAAGATACGATTTGCACTTACTCTGCCAATTCCATAGATGTAAGTTAATCCGATTTCTACACGTTTTTCTCTTGGTAAGTCTACACCAGCGATACGAGCCATGTAAATATTCCTCCATTTTCTTTCTGTTACAGGTCATTCTGCGACCTGCCGCCTTTATAGTTACTAATTGATTGGGGCAATGGCGACCGACACCAGCCTAGTGTGAAAACCGCCTGCTTTTGCAGAACCCTTTTGGTTTTCCATTCCCCTTGGGAAAGTAGCGCCGTCCCTGCATAATTGCGGAACTCCCATGCCCAACTGCTTATAGGCTTTGCCTGTCAGCAGTCCATCCGATAAAGCTTCCTCGGTATCAAAAAGCAATATCCAGTGGTTTCCCACTTAAATTTGGTACGAACAACACCTCCCGGTGTTTCCTACCTCAGCCGCTAATTCTTGACAAGAAGATTATCCCTGTCTCTGTTTGTGCTTAGGATTTTCACAGATTACTCTGATGCTTCCTTTTCTCTTAATGATTTTGCACTTTTCACAAATTGGTTTTACTGATGATCTAACCTTCACGTTAAATCCTCCTTTCTTGTGCTACGCCCTGTGGTCTGTGGGTTAGTCAGACAAAACACAGGCATCTTTAAACGTACGTCAAATAGTATATCACTCCAAAATAGAAATTGCAAGCAGAAATTGGAGTTTTTTTCAGAAGAGCAAAGTTTATATTTATGTTGCATATGGAAGAGGAATATGTTATTTTTTAAGTAGTTTTTTCCTCCGGACTGTACGCCCTACTATACAGTCCATGCAAATGCCATAATGCTGCTTTTTACAAAAAGAAAAATTAGAAAGGAAGATAACTATGTCTGTTCCATCCTCTCACACTGCTTTCGACACGATTACACTAAAGGTATACTCTCCCGAAAATGTAAGCCGCTGGAAAAGAGAATACATATTGCCAATCATATTTGGCACTCTTTTATCGTTATGCTATGGTTTTTATCAATCTCTTCAAAGCGATGTTTCCTTTTCTGTTGTTTTTTTCATCTTAGGAACCTGGATTTTAGCTTATATTTTTTTGATTCCGGTGACTTATATTGGAATGAAATATCTATGTCCAGTTTACATTTCTATGACAGTCACTTTTTTTGAAAACTATGCTCATTTTCATGAACACCCGAAGAAAGATTATGATATACAATATAGCAGTATTATTTCTATTGAGAATTTACCAATTCAGAAAAGATGCGGTCTGAAAATTCGTACCACCACAGGAGAGTACTTGATTGAAACCTCGTTAAAATCCACGGAAATTTATCAGTTATCCAATCTGCTGCGGCATTATTCACAGTAGGTCTGGTATGATTGTGAGCAAAGATATTCTTGTTCGCAGAATGATATAAAAAATAGTGTATTAGATTTCAATTTTGATATGATACCTCTTGAGTAGACAGGGCAAATAACCAAAGTCTATTTAAGAGGTGTTTTTATGTCCAAATCGAAGTTTTCAATGGAACTTAAAATCAGGGCATGCAAAGATTTTCTATCTGGGAAATATTCAGCAGCCCAAGTTTGTGAAAAGTATGGAATAACATACAAGACCAGCTATGAAAAGTCAAGCATAAATTGGCTGGAAATTCTTATTAGCTATGGGTGGTAAAAGGGCAACCTTAATAAAGCTCCCATAAGGGTGCTTTTCAAAATCTATCGATATTGGTATACAGACTTCTTATTCGAGGTTAAATTCTACTTCGTCAGTAAGCATCTTCCAGATGACTCTGACAAGCTTGCCGCCACAGTGCCCAAGGGCAATATAGTGAGTCCGGCCTTCCGCCATCTTGGCATTATAGTAATCCTTGAAAGTGGCGTTGTTCTTGTGCATAGTAGAAGTTTTGGTGGGGTTCAACACACACACTTTGTAATTACCGGCAACAAGGTATCGAACAAGGTTGTCGCCGTAGTGTGCCGTCGATTCAAGACCAATGATGAGGCACAATAACCAGATACGGGTAACAAAAAGCGGCATGGTCTATCTTTCAGAGGATATCGTCGGCTCGGAGCAGCTTGACGATGTTGCTCTCAACTTTGAAACATTCAGTGTGCATAACGGGTATGTCGGAGTAAAAGCTGCGGAAGATAACAGATACGTTATTTCATTGACTTGACCAGAACACATGAATGAGCACATAAGCGTGGCTATGAGCAAAAAAAGCTGCGAAAAAGCACCATAGGTGCGATAACCATATAAAAAGAAAAAAGATACGAAGCCCTATTCCACTTCATATCCTTCCGTTTTTTCTGCAATTATTTAGAGCCAATAATCTCCTGCAAACAGCGGAGTATAGACCCTCGCGGCATTCGCCAAATATCCATGCGTGCATGGCTATTTTCCGCATTGCTCGCGAGAATCAACTAAAAACCACCATGTGTTTCCTCAACTTATAAAAGTTACAACTTATTTATCTCTCCAGATAATTCTGCCCTTAGATAAATCATACGGAGATAATTCAATGGTAACCTTATCTCCCGGTAAAATTCTGATAAAATTCATACGCAGTTTTCCACTGATATGTGCCAGCACCTTATGACCGTTTTCTAATTCCACCTGAAACATAGCATTCGGCAATTTTTCAATTACTGTTCCTTCGATTTCAATTACATCTGCTTTCGACATCTGTATTCCCTCCTTCTAATTGGTTACATTTAATAATTCGCTTAATTTCTTCATTTTGAATTGTCTGATTATTCTGTAATTTTTCTACAACCGTCTGTTGTATTTCCTTTATGAGCTGAACATGTTTCTTTTTCTTTTTCTTGGGCTTATCCATGGTTCTAATTCTGCCATCCACTAGATATACATATTCTTCCTCTACCCGGATAATGACATACAAAGTGCCGGAATCATGCCCTGTCAGCGATTTTGCTAACATTCCTGCTTCAAACTGCTCCATACGTACCTCCTATATAAATGATGTGAGGGATAAACATATTTTGTCCTATTTGACACTACGGTTTGCTTCGCATTTCTATCAAATGGATAAAGATAAAATTTCCGGTTCACCCTCAGTGATAAGTATGGTGTTCTCATAATGTGCAGACAGAGAGCCATCTTCTGTCACAACTGTCCAGTCATCATCCAGCCACACAACTTCAAAGCCTCCGGCATTAATCATTGGTTCAATGGCAAGTGTCATACCTGCTCTCAACTTCATACCGCGTCTTCTCTGTTTAAAATTAGGTATTTGAGGATCCTCATGGAGCTGCTTTCCCACACCATGTCCTACCAAATCCTTCACAACCCCATAGCCAAAACTTTCTGCATAGGCTCCAATGGCTGCTGAGATCTCGAATAAATGTCTGCCTTCCACTGCAAACTTGATTCCCTCAAAAAAACACTGTCTGGTGACCTCCACCAATTTTTTTGCCTCTGCACTGCAGGTGCCCACCAGATGGGTTCTGGCGGCATCCGAATGATAACCTTCATAGATAACGCCCGCATCTAAGCTGACAATATCCCCATCCTTAAGAACCCTGTCTGCTTTTGGGATTCCATGAACCACTTCATCATTAACGGAAACACAGATGGATGCCGGATAACCTTCATAATTCAAAAAGGAAGGAATACATCCATGGGAGCGGATTAATTTCTCCCCCAAAGCATCAATCTCCTTGGTAGATACTCCGGGTTTAATAAAGTCTCCCAGTTCCTCATGCACAGAAGCAAGAATTTTACCTGCCTCCCGCATTAATTGAATTTCTCTTGCAGATTTGATCATTACAGCCATTTGTTATGCTCCTAAAATCTCAACAATCGCATCAAATACTTCTTCCATGGCAACCGTACCGTCTACTTCTACTAAGACGCCCTTCTCCATATAGTAGTCCATCAGCGGCTGAGTCTGTTCATGATATACATCAAGACGCTTCTTAACAGTTTCCGGCTTATCATCATCTCTTAAGATAAGCTCTTTCTGACACTTGTCACATACTCCCTCCGTCTTTGGCGGAATATGTACAATATGGTATGTGGCACCACAACCCACACAGGCTCTTCGTCCAGACATGCGGTTGATAATATTTTCATCCGGTACCTCCACATTAATTGCATAATCAATCTTTGCTCCTGCCTTTTCTAAGGCAGCATCCAAAGCTTCCGCCTGTGGTATGGTTCTTGGAAAACCATCCAGTACATAACCGTTTTCACAATCCGGCTGTGCAAAACGATCCATAACTAAATCAACTACCAATTCGTCCGGTACCAAAAGTCCCTGATCCATGTAAGTTTTCGCCTTCTGTCCCAATTCGGTGCCGTTTTTAATATTAGCCCGAAAAATATCTCCGGTGGAAATATGCGGAATATTGTATTTTTCAGCAATTTTCTTCGCCTGTGTACCCTTACCGGCACCAGGTGCTCCTAACATAATCAATTTCATGGTTCTTCCTCCATTCTAACCCATTTCGTAACTATTCAGTATCTTAATAGTTACAAATTTGTTACAAATATTGCCGGGAATCATACGACCCCCAGCAATATTATTACCAATATTATTAATCATTCAAAAAACCTTTATAATAACGAACCAGCATCTGGGATTCAATCTGTTTCATAGTCTCTAATACAACTCCTACGATAATGATAAGGGAAGTACCGCCAAAGGTTACATTTGCCCCGAACACACCGTTAAAAAAGATAGGAATTGCTGCTACAATAATCAAACCAACTGCTCCGATAAATATAATGTTATTGAGAATTCTTGTCAAATAGTCTGATGTTGGTGTACCCGGACGAATACCAGGAATAAATCCTCCTGCCTTCTTTAAATTATTGGCAACCTCCAATGGATTAAAAGTAATAGAGGTATAGAAGAATGCGAAGAATACCACCAAAACAATATAAACAATTAAACCGATAGAATACTTTAAATTGTTTGGATTACACCAGTTAGAAGTAGACAAATATTTTACCCACTCGGAACCAGATTTTCCAATCAAAGAAGCAATCACTACCGGGAACTGCATCAGAGAGGAAGCAAAGATGATTGGAATAACACCTGCTGTGTTGACTTTCAGAGGAATATGTGTTGACTGTCCTCCAACCATTTTTCTGCCCTGCATTTTTTTTGCATACTGAACAGATATTTTTCTCTCTCCACCCTGTAAAACTACTGTCAGCAATACCGTAAGAATAATGACTGCTGCAATAATTAAAACTGCTAAAATTCCGTAGGCAAGAGTTTTTCCCTTTACAAAGGCTTCATACAATGTAGCTAAATCTGCTGGGATACGAGAAACAATGTTAATTAACAATACAATTGAAATACCGTTACCAACACCCTTTTCTGTAATTCTTTCACCAATCCACATAAGCATTGCAGAACCTGCGGTCAAAGTAACCACTACGGTAATTACATTTAATGCATTAAATTCCTGTAATAAGCCCTTATTGCCAAAACCAACAGCCATGGCAACAGACTGAACTAATGCCAATGCCACTGTCACATATCTTGTAATAGCGGCAATTTTTTTTCTTCCGTCCTCTCCGTCTTTATGCATTTCTTCTAATTTTGGAATTACAATGGTTAAAAGCTGCATAATAATTGAAGATGTAATGTATGGTGTAATATTTAATGCAAAAATAGACATTTCCATAAAGGAGCCACCGGTGACTGCATTAAAAAAGTTAAATGCGTCACCAGACTGCTGTGCAAACCATTCGGAAAAGTAACTTCTGTTTACACCCGGAATTGGAAGCTGTGAACCAATTCTAACAACCACTAACATTAAAAATGTATATAAAATCTTAGTTCTAATATCCTTAATTTTAAATGCATTTTTTAGTGTCTTTAACATTAGATCACCTCTGCTTTTCCACCAAGAGCTTCAATTTTTTCCTTTGCACTTTCGCTGAATGCATTCACTCGAACTGTAAGCTTCTTAGTAAGTTCTCCATTTCCCAATATCTTTACTCCATCCTTTGGATTCTTTACGATTCCCACTTCCATTAATGTATCAACGGATACTACTGCATCATTGTCAAATACTTCAAGAGCGCTTAAATTGATACCAACAATTTCCTTGTGGTTGTAGTTGGTAAAGCCTCTCTTTGGAATTCTTCTGTATAATGGCATCTGACCACCTTCAAAGCCTGGTCTTGGAGCTCCGGAACGAGCCTTCTGTCCCTTATGACCTTTACCGGCTGTCTTACCGTTTCCTGAACCATGTCCACGTCCACGTCTGAATCTATCTCCCTGCTTAGAACCTTCTGCAGGTCTTAAATTTGATAAGTCCATTTTGACACCTCCTTATCTGAATCTTAGATTTCTTCTACTTTCACTAAATGTCTTACCTGCTGAATCATACCTCTAACGGCTGCATTATCCGGCATTTCTACTGTCTTGTTAAGCTTCTTTAAACCTAAAGCAGCTACGGTAGCCTTATGCTTTGGAATAGCACCGATTGTAGATTTCACTAATGTGATTTTTAATTTATCTGCCATCTCGATTTCCTCCTATCGCTTCCCGGCAATTAACCAAGAATTTCCTCAACAGACTTACCACGAAGCGCTGCTACTTCTTCCGGTTTCTTTAACTGACGTAAGCCTTCAATGGTAGCAAGTACAACGTTCTGCTTATTATTAGAACCTAATGATTTTGTACGGATGTTCTTGATTCCTGCCAGTTCAAGTACAGAACGAGCCGGACCACCAGCGATAACACCAGTACCTTCCGGAGCCTTCTTTAATAATACAGAGGCACTTCCGAATTTTCCGATAAAATCATGTGTAATACTGTTATTTTCATCCATAGCAACATTAACTAACTTTTTCATTGCATCTTCTTTTCCCTTGCGGATAGCTTCTGGAATTTCCGTTGCCTTTCCAAGTCCTGCTCCTACGTGACCATTACCATCGCCAACTACTACTAATGCTGTGAAACGGAAGTTACGACCACCCTTTACAACCTTAGTTACACGTTTGATTGACACTACTTTTTCCTGCAATTCTAACTGACTAGCATCAATGATTGTATGTCTCATGCGTCTTTTCCTCCCTTTCCTAGAATTCTAAGCCAGCTTCTCTGGCTGCATCTGCTAATGCTTGAATTTTACCATGGTAAACAAATCCGCCTCTGTCAAATACAACTTCTTTGATACCTTTTTCCAGTGCTCTCTTAGCAATCATTGTTCCTACACATGCTGCTGCATCAACGTTGTTTGTCTTTTCTACCTGAGCCTTTACATCCTTGTCCAAGGTGGATGCTGCGACTAAAGTATTTCCGACTGTATCGTCAATAATCTGAGCATACATGTGATTGTTACTTCGAAACACAGCTAAACGTGGTCTTTCGGCTGTACCGCTGAAACGATTACGAATTCTTCTATGTTTTTTTAAACGAACTTCTGTTCTTGATTTCTTACTAACCATTCTCACACACTCCTTAATTATTTCTTACCAGTCTTACCAACTTTACGTCTGATTGTTTCATCAGCATACTTAATACCTTTGCCCTTGTATGGTTCCGGTCTTCTCTTATCTCTGATTTCAGCTGCATATTGGCCAACTTTTTCTTTATCAATTCCTTTGATGGTGATTTTGTTCTGTCCTTCTACCACAGACTCAAGACCTTCTGGATCTTCCATCTCCACAGGATGTGAGTAACCTAAAGCTAAGACAAGCTTCTTGCCCTGCTTCTGAGCTCTATAACCTACACCATTTACTTCAAGTACCTTTTCGTAACCGTCAGTTACACCAACCACCATGTTGTTGATTAAGGTTCTTGTTAAACCGTGTAAAGATTTCATCTTCTTTAAGTCGTTTGGTCTGGTTACTACGATTTCACCGTTCTCTGACTTAATTTCCATTTCTGCCGGCAACACTCTTTCCAGTGTTCCCTTTGGACCTTTTACAGTCACTTTGTTATTTTCTGCTATATCAACTGTTACGCCAGCCGGAATAGCGATTGGCATTCTTCCTATACGTGACATGCCCGTACCTCCTATTTTTGATTGAAAATAATCTATTATCTATTAAAATTTTATTGGTTAAATGTCTACCAAATAAATGCTAATACTTCTCCACCTACATTCATTTTTCTGGCTTCTTTATCTGTTACCACACCTTTATTGGTGGAAACGATTGCAATACCCAGTCCGCCGAGAACCTTTGGTAAATCTTCTGCATTTGCGTATACACGAAGACCTGGTTTGGAGATTCTCTTAAGTCCTGTAATAATTTTTTCATTTTTATCCTTACCGTATTTTAATTCAATACGGATTGTCTTAAAACTACCATCTTCAATAATTTCGTATTTTTTGATGTATCCTTCATCTAAGAGAATCTTAGCGATAGACTCTTTCATCTTGGAAGATGGTACATCTACTGTATCATGCTTAGCAGTATTTGCATTACGGATTCTTGTAAGCATATCTGCGATTGGATCGCTCATTGTCATTTTAAGTTGCCTCCTTTCTTACTTTTACCAGCTTGATTTCTTTACGCCTGGTATCTGGCCTTTATAAGCTAATTCACGGAAACAGATTCTGCAGATTCCGTATTTTCTTAAAACAGAATGTGGACGGCCACAAATGTTACAGCGTGTGTACTCTCTGGTAGAAAACTTCTGCTTGCGCTGCTGTTTTACTTTCATTGATGTTTTAGCCATAGAATTTCCCTCCTATTATTTCTCAAACGGCATGTTGAACAATGTCAATAATTCACGAGCTTCTTCATCAGTGTTGGCAGTAGTAACAAAGATAATATCCATACCTCTTACCTTGTCAACCTTATCATACTCGATTTCCGGGAAAATCAACTGTTCTTTAATACCAAGAGCATAATTTCCTCTGCCATCAAATGCATTTGGATTAATACCTCTAAAGTCACGAACACGAGGCAATGCTAAGTTAATTAAGCGGTCAGCGAACTCATACATCTTCTCGCCTCTTAATGTAACCTTACATCCGATTGGCATGCCTTCTCTGATTTTAAAGTTAGCAACTGATTTCTTAGCTCTTGTCAGAACTGCCTTCTGACCTGTGATAATCTCTAAGTCTTTAATGGCTGAATCTAAGATTTTAGCGTTCTCTTTTGCTTCACCGATACCCATATTGATTACAATTTTATCAATCTTAGGTACCTGCATTACATTCTTATATCCAAATTTCTTTGTCATCGCTTCCACGATTTCATTATCATAAACTTCTCTAAGTCTGCTCACGTCTTGACCTCCTCTCTGATTAATCAATCACTTCGCCTGTTGATTTTGCGTAACGTACCTTCTTATCTCCATTCATCTTAAAACCGATTCTGGTTGGCTTGCCATTAGCAAGATACATAACATTTGATAAATCAATAGGTCCTTCCTGATGAACAATTCCGCCTGCCTGGTTAGCTGCACTTGGCTTTGTATGCTTTGTAATCATATTTACGCCTTCCACTAAGCATGTATTGTTCTTTGCATTAACAGCAATAACTTTGCCTTCTTTGTCTTTATCTTTACCAGCGATAACCTTTACAGTATCGCCCTTTTTAATTTTGATTGTTGCCATCACCTGCACCTCCTTATAATACTTCAGGAGCTAAGGAAACAATCTTCATGAACTGTTTTTCTCTAAGCTCTCTAGCTACTGGTCCAAAGATACGAGTTCCTCTTGGAGTCTTGTCATCTTTGATAATTACTGCAGCATTTTCATCAAATTTAATATAGGAACCATCTTTACGACGTGCACCCTTTACTGTACGCACAACTACTGCCTTCACAACATCACCTTTCTTTACAACACCGCCTGGTGTTGCATCTTTGACAGTAGCAACGATTATATCACCAATATTCGCATATCTTCTTGTTGAACCACCCATAACGCGGATACATAATAATTCTTTTGCACCTGTGTTATCAGCCACTTTCAATCTACTTTCCTGCTGAATCATGCGGGTAACCTCCTTCGAATTATTTAGCCTTTTCCATAACTTCTACAAGACGCCATCTCTTATCCTTAGATAATGGTCTTGTTTCCATTACTTTCACAATATCGCCAATGTTACACTCATTATTTTCATCATGAGCCTTTAATTTATAAGTTCTCTTTACAATCTTGTTGTATAAAGGATGCTTTACATGGTCTTCTACTGCAACAACAATTGTCTTCTGCATTTTATTGCTAACTACTTTACCTGTACGAGTTTTTCTAAGGTTTCTTTCTTCCACAACAATTATCTCCTTTCTATATTCTTATATAAGAATCTGCTGTCGGATGAAGCATATCTATTATTCTGCGCTTGCCTGTCCTTGTGCAATAACTGTCTGGATTCTGGCAATATTTCTTCTAACTTCTTTGATTCTGCTGGTATTGTCTAACTGATTTGTTGCGTTCTGGAATCTCAAGTTGAAGAGTTCCTTCTTAGCAGCTACTAATTCTTCATTCAATGAAGCCAAGTCCTGGCTTCTTAAATCTTTTACATATTCATTAATTTTCACTGTTGTCACCGCCTTCTAAATCTGCACGAGAAACAATTTTACACTTACATGGCAACTTATGTGTTGCAAGACGTAAAGCTTCTCTCGCTGTTTCCTCTGCTACTCCAGAAATTTCGAACATTACACGTCCTGGTTTCACTACCGCTACCCAGTACTCTAAGCTACCCTTACCGGAACCCATACGAGTTTCTGCCGGCTTTGTTGTTACCGGCTTATCCGGGAAAATTTTAATCCAAACTTTACCACCACGCTTAATATAACGTGTCATGGCAATACGGGCTGCCTCTATCTGATTTGAACGAATCCAACATGGCTCTAATGCTACAATACCATATTCACCATAAGTAATCTTATTACCTCTTGTAGCCTTACCTGCCATAGAACCTCTAAACTGCTTTCTGCGTTTTACTCTTTTTGGCATTAACATTATTTATCGCTCCCTTCCTTGTCTGCCTTAGTAGGAAGAACTTCGCCCTTGTAAATCCAAACTTTAACACCTAACTTACCGTAGGTTGTGTCTGCTTCTGCGAAGCCGTAATCAATATCTGCTCTCAATGTCTGAAGTGGAATTGTTCCTTCGCTGTAAAACTCGGTACGAGCCATATCGGCACCGCCAACACGTCCGGAAACGGCTGTCTTAATTCCCTTTGCACCAGACTTCATGGTTCTGGACATAGTAGATTTCATTGCTCTACGGAAAGATACACGATTCTCCAACTGAAGTGCAATGTTTTCTGCAACTAACTGTGCATCCTTATCCGGTCTCTTAACTTCCTTGATATCTACAACAAGTTTCTTGTTGTTTGTGATAAGCTTTGCAAGCTCTTTTTTGGTCTTTTCGATCTCTTCTCCGCCTTTACCGATGACAACACCCGGTTTTGCTGTGTGGATAATAATCTTTACTCTGTCCGATGCTCTCTCGATTTCGATTTTTGCGATACCGGCACTGTATAATTTATTCTTTAAAAATTTTCTAATATTATAATCTTCTACAAGGAAATCTGAGAAGTCTGCATCTGCATACCACTTAGAATCCCAATCCTTGATAACACCGACTCTTAAGCCGTGAGGATTAACTTTCTGTCCCATGATTACCCTCCTTCTTATCTTTCATTCAGCACGATAGTGATGTGGCTTGTTCTCTTTTCGATTCTATAAGCTCTACCCTGTGCTCTCGGTCTGATTCTTTTCATTGTTGGTCCTTTATTTGCATAACACTCTTCAATATAAAGATTGTCGATGTTCATACCATTATTATTCTCAGCATTTGCCATTGCTGATTCCAATAATTTCTTTATTACACTAGAAGCATATCTTGGATTGTACTCTAAAATACCAAGTGCTGTCTGTACGTCTTTACCTCTGATGGCATCTAATACGAAACATGCTTTCTGAACAGATACTCTCGCATAGCTTAACTTAGCGGATGGTCTGGTATCTTTCTGTGCATTTCTCTCTCTCTTGATTTGGGATCTATGTCCTCTTGCCATGAGTGAAGCCTCCTTTCACTTTCCAATTATCTAACCTTAGATTTCTTTTCGTCTTTTCCGTGTCCTCTGTAAGTTCTTGTTGCTACAAACTCACCGAGCTTATGTCCTACCATATCTTCTGTGATATATACAGGTACATGCTTTCTTCCGTCGTGAACAGCGATTGTGTGTCCTACGAACTGTGGGAAGATAGTAGAACGACGTGACCATGTCTTGATGACCTGCTTCTGGTCAGCAGCGTTCATAGCATCAACCTTCTTTAAAAGACTTGCGTCTGCGAATGGTCCTTTTTTCAATGATCTTGCCATGGGTTTACCTCCTTATTTCATAGCCTTTCCGTCTCTTCTTCTTACGATATACTTATTAGAGTGCTTGTTCTTCTTTCTTGTCTTTAAGCCAAGAGCTGGTTTACCCCAAGGTGTACATGGACCCGGACGACCAATACCAGTCTTACCTTCACCACCACCATGTGGATGGTCATTGGGATTCATAACAGAACCACGAACAGTAGGTCTAATACCCATGTGACGTTTACGACCAGCTTTACCGATATTAATCAGATTGTGGTCAGCATTTCCGATGGTACCAATGGTTGCTCTGCAGGTGATTGGCACCATTCTCATTTCTCCGGATGGAAGTCTTAAGGTTGCATACTTTCCTTCCTTAGCCATCAACTGGGCACCGTTACCTGCGGAACGAACTAACTGTCCGCCCTTGCCCGGATGTAATTCGATATTATGAATCATGGTACCTACCGGAATTTCAGAAAGCGGTAAGCAGTTTCCTAATCTAACTTCTGCTTCTGCTCCGCTCATAACTGTCATGCCGTCTGTCAAACCTTCCGGAGCAAGAATGTAGGATTTTGCACCGTTTGCATAACAGAGCAATGCAATGTTAGCTGTTCTGTTTGGGTCATACTCGATACCAATTACGGTAGCCGGGATGCCATCAAACTTATTTCTCTTAAAATCGATAATTCTATATTTTCTTCTGGAACCGCCTCCGCGGTGTCTCACTGTGATTTTACCTTGATTATTACGACCTGCGTTCTTCTTCAAAGATACAACCAGACTTTTCTCTGGTGTCTTCTTTGTGATTTCAGAGAAATCAGAACCAGTCATATGTCTTCTGGAAGGTGTATATGGGTTATAACTTTTGATTCCCATTACTGTCTCTCCTTTCATTTTCCTTATTTATTGTCGTGCTTTGTTTGCACATAGTTACTAAAGATGGTTCATAAGTCTACAGACCTTCAAAAATTTCGATATCTTTGCTGTCTTCTGTCAACTGAACGATTGCTTTCTTTCTCTTTGCCGTCTTTCCAACAACCATTCCACGTCTCTTGCTCTTTCCGTCTAAGTTCATGGTATTTACCTTTTCCACCTTAGTACCCGGAAACATCTTTTCAACAGCTTCCTTAATCATAGTCTTGTTTGCTTCAGTGTGTACATAAAATGTGTACTTCTTTTCTCCCATAGCATTCATACTTTTTTCAGTAATTACCGGCTTAAGGATTACATCATAATACTGGACATTTGCCATTATGCATACACCTCCTCGATGGTTTCTACTGCTGCCTTTGTTACGATAACAGTGTTGTATTTTAAGATGTCATATACGTTGATTGTGTTAGTTAATGCTGTCTTAACATCCGGAATATTTCTTGCGGAAAGAATTACGTTGGTATCATTATCATTTAAAACCACCAATGCCTTATTTACATTTAAGTTTTTTAATACCGCTGCAAATTTCTTTGTCTTAACTTCATCTAACTTTAATTCGTCTAATACGATGAACTTATTTTCCTGAACCTTAGATGTCAGTACGGACTTAAGAGCCGCTCTCTTTTCTTTCTTATTTAATTTGAAAGAATAATCTCTTGGTGTTGGTGCAAATACCACACCACCGCCAGTCCATTGCGGAGCTCTGATGGAACCCTGTCTTGCATGTCCTGTTCCTTTTTGTCTCCATGGCTTTCTTCCGCCGCCGGATACTTCAGAACGTGTCTTTGCTTTCTGTGTACCCTGACGCTTGTTTGCCAACTGCTGAACAACAGCCATGTGTACTAAATGTTCATTTATTTTCGCACCGAAGATAGCATCATTCAATTCCATTTTGCCAACTTCACTGCCTTCCATATTGTAAACAGATACGTTTGCCATCTGTATATTCCTCCTTTCCTATAAAGCTTATTTGCCTGACTTTACAGTTTCTTTAATTGTTACTAAAGATTTCTTAGGTCCTGGAACAGCACCCTTCACTAAAAGTAAATTCTTGTCTGCTTCCACTCTTACAATTTCAAGATTCTGAATTGTAATCTTCTTGCATCCCATATGTCCTGGCATCTTCTTGCCTTTAAATACTTTACTTGGACTGGAACATGCACCGTTGGAACCTGCATGACGATGGAACTTGGAACCATGAGCCATAGGTCCTCTGGACTGTCCATGTCTCTTGATTGCACCCTGGAATCCCTTACCTTTTGAGATTGCAGTTGCATCTACCTTATCTCCTGCTGCAAATACATCTGCCTTGATTTCCTGTGCAACCGTGTATTCTTCAGCGTTGTCAACTCTAAATTCTTTTACATATCTCTTTGCAGATACACCGGCTTTCTTGAAGTGACCTTCCTCTGCCTTGTTGACACCATGTCTGTGTACCATTTTTCCGTCAACATACTTTGTTTTCTTGTCAACGAAACCAACCTGCACTGCACTGTAACCATCATTTTCAACGGTCTTAACCTGTGTTACTACACATGGACCAGCCTGCAATACAGTTACCGGAACTAACACGCCATCTTCATTGAAAATCTGTGTCATTCCAATTTTCGTAGCTAAAATTGCCTTGTTCATTTCTTTACCTCCTGTTTTTATCTACAGCGGATTACCTTTTATTGATAATCATCCTAGAAAATGCATTTCGTAAATTCTATATGCATTAAGGATTGTTACTGTCCTAATTTCTTTGAACTTATTTGTTCTTCATTTTGATATCGATGTATACACCGGCAGGCATTTCCAATCTGGATAATGCTTCTACCACCTTCTGATTTGGTGTTGTGATATCAATAAGTCTTTTATGAGTTCTCTGCTCAAACTGCTCTCTGGAATCTTTGTACTTGTGTACTGCCCTCAGGATTGTTACTACTTCCTTCTTTGTAGGTAATGGTACCGGACCACTCACCTGAGCTCCGTTCTTCTTTACAGTTTCAATAAGTTTTTTGGCAGAAGCATCGATTAACTGATGATCGTATGCTTTTAATGTGATTCTCATTACTTGACTTGCCATAAAAAAAGTCGCCTCCTTTTCGCACTTAACTTTCAGTACGACAAGCGGTGACTGTACACGTTCCCGCGTGTATCACAATTTAGTTACACGCATTGTTTCAACCTTATGTTTTATAAGATCTCTGTTAATTTGTATACAGTGACTTGTCGTCAGTTTCCTAACTTGACATTCGCTCCACGGAAAACCTGCAGAGATTTGCATCCCGACAGCAACCTCACGCTTCACAGCTATCATGCCACAGCAATAGTTAGTATATCGGATATCGGAAGATATTTCAAGTGGGTTTCGCAATAAATATTGTTTTTTTTTCAATACAATTCTAAAAATGTATGAATGGTACTATTTCGGCATAAACGGTATATGAGAGGGTCTGCCTTTACATAAGTCTCACCCTCTCCTTCATGGTACCGTTTTGATATGCTCTCAACAGTTTTCTCAAGTCACAAATCTCTTCCTGAAGTTCCTGACCTTTATCTGTATCTGCGATATTGACACGTTTCTCCATCTTTTCCACGATTTTCACTACCGGAGTATGCTGTTTTTCTCCCGGCATAAATGCCTGATGTTCTGCCAGACTTAAGCTATGGGAGTCATAAATCAGTGTATACCCTGCTATTCCTGTGGTTTTCTGATAAGCCTTGGAAATCCCGCCGTCTATCACAAAAAGTTTTCCTTCTGCCTTCACAGGACTTTCACCTTCTTTTATTTTTACAGGAACATGTCCATTGATAATATGCCCCTTCTGTTTATCTATGCCAAATTCTTCCAAAATTTCTTCACATACCACTCTGTTTTCACAATAATGATAGTAGGCATTATAACGCTCTTGATGCAGGGACTTTTCCTCAAGAAATGTTCTTTCAAAAAAACTCATCTTATTTTTACCATACAAAGGAGATTTCTCTCCACACCACAAATACCACATAAAATCGCTGGCATATCTTTTTTCTTCGCCTTCTGTTCCAAAGTATGCCTTATTTATAAGGTAATCTATTTTATCAAACAATGGTTTTTTGCTGTACTTTTCTCCTCCTATGTTTACCGCTGCATACTCACCATTTTCTTCCATGGGAATGCAGCCATGAAACATCAAATTGTCATTGCATACCTTATACATGGAACCATGAGATAATAAAAACTTCATATGTTTTTGAAGTTTTTCACTGTGTCGAAAGGAATTCACCAAAACATTCAAAAGTTCCTCCTCCCCTTCCGAAAGTATTAGGGGATTCTCTCTGTCCACTGTGGGGAAATTAATATCCTTAAGTTTATATATCTTTCCATTCTCCTGCACGGTAAAATGCTCAAAGTCTGCTCGTCCAAACAAATCTCTCTCTTTCATTTTCCATTCTGCATGGGCTGCAATCATCTGTCCCTCCAGCTTAAGCTGTATAATGGTAATTGCCTTGTGCATTTTGGCTACCAGCCCGGTATCTACAGGATCATATATATTATCATCCAATGTATTTGGATAAAACAGGCTGCAAGGATCCTCTTTATATATTTCTCCTGCAAAAACTGCCAATGCCCGAAGATTTATTCCGTATCCATCTTCTAACAAATCCACATTATTGTATCTCATAGAAATTCTAATAGCATTAGCCACCAATACTGGATTTCCCAGGGCAGCTCCCAGCCAGGATATATCATGATTCCCCCATTGAATATCCACATCATGCATTGAGATGAGTTCTTCCATAATAATATCCGCTCTGGGACCTCTGTCAAAAATATCCCCTATAATGTGCAATTTATCTATCGCAAGAGATTGTATCAATTTACAAAGAGAAATGATAAAATCGTCTGCTATCTGTGTATCCAGTATGGTATTGATAATTTCCTCATAATAGAAATCCTTGTTGATATCATCGGTTACATTGAGAAGTTCATCAAGTATATACACCAGATCTTTCGGGACACGTTTCCGCACTCTGGAGCGGGTATACTTGGCAGATACCGCCTGACAAATCAAAACAAGCCTATAAATAGTCAGCCTTCTCCACTCGTCTGTTAATAATTCCTGCCCCTTTCGTCCCTTCATTGTCCTTTCCGGATAGTAGATCAGATTGGCAAGCTCATCACGCTCGCTGCCGGAAACTGTCTTAGAGAGTACAAGGTCTATTTTCTTTTTGATCATTCCGGAAGCACTTTTTAACATATATAAAAATGCCTCATACTCTCCATGCAAATCACTGAAAAAATACTCCGTTCCCTTGGGCAGACTCCTTATGGCAGAAAGATTCACCATTTCACTTGCCACACTGTCAACCGTGGGATATTTTCCTGCAAGGCACTGCAAATATTTACTTTCCATCATCTCACCTCTCTATGATTTATTTTGATTGATTTTCCGTAACTATTCAGTACCTTCATAGTTACAAGCAAAGAACCATGCAAAATTGCCTACGGCAATGGTTCTTTTCCTGTTATATCCACTTTTTCTTACGGTCTGTGCAGCAAATGCACAGACCTACTGAACAGTTACGATTTTTCTTTCTTTTCCATTAACATATCATGTTTTTATGATTTTTCCAATAGAAATCGTCTATTTTGTGTCAAAAAACTTCATTTTCATCCAATTATATAGATGTATAGCATCTGATTTGTGCATTTTCACCAGACCAAAAGTAACAGGCAGGCAAATTCAACTTTGCCTGCCTTTGATTCTACCTTATATGATTTTTGTTTTTGCAATCCTCTCTTAATTCAGCAGACACCTTATTATGTGCTGCTATGGAGGTTTTTAGAATAACCGCACCATTTTCTGTGGCTAAGTTTTCTTTTTCAAATCTCAGCTTCTTTGCCAGTGAAAGAGAGGGAAGATTTTCCGGATGCACATACAGATAAATTTCTTCCATATCTAGTGTGTCTTTGGCATATGCCAAAATCGCCCTGCATATTTCTTCTGCAATTCCTTTTCCCCGATAATCAGAATGAAGCATATATCCCAACTCTGTATATACCGCTCCATCTACTTCCCGTTCCTCCAAACCTGCCCTGCCAATCACCATACCCATCTCTCTATCCAACACTGTCCACATCCCATATCCATAAAAGGGATACCGATACACAATGTATTGGCAAAACTGTTCATAACTTTCCATCGGTTTCAAAAACTCACAGCCTTCCATATTGTATATAGAAGAAACAGCTTCATAATCCTGAGGAACGCTCTCCCGGATAAGGCAATGAGTGGTCTTTGCTATCCTCCATGGCAGATGATGGGCTCTCTCATACACTTGCTTTGCAAAAGTGTAATCCACTTCTTCAAATCCCTCCACCACAATAGAAGCCTGAGACAAATCCTGATGACCGGAATGGGGATTTAAAAATCCAATCACCGGCATCCCCGCTGCCACACCTGCTTTGATTCCGGTGCCGGAATCTTCCACTACAACACAATCCTCCGGAGTTAATTCTAACGCTGCAACTGCTTTTAAAAATACATCCGGTGCCGGTTTCGGGTGTGCTACACTCTCACCGCTAACCAGTTTTGTGAAATATTTATCAATCCCCAAAGTTTCCACCATGGCTCTAATTTCATTCTCCGGAGAAGAAGATGCGATCGCAAGCTTGATTTGGTTTTCATGGAGACTTTTGATAAAATCCCTAATGCCTGCAATCTCCTCATACCCCTTAGGAAAATTCTTTCCATATTTATCACACAGCATTACATCAGCCTCATAATGCTGAGGCTCACTATTGATAATTACACCATCCATATCAAAGACAGCACCTTTAAACTGACGCATTTCACCATTTTCCTCCTGTTTTAACACTATAACTGTTGTGTTCCTTACCATTATAAAATTTCTGTCAGACTGCCACAACCTTACAAACAATAGAAAGCACGCTCCGTGAACTTTCTATTGTCATGAATAATTTTGGGTGCAGTCACTGTTTTTCCCAAACAGTAGCTGCACCCAAAATATCCACATATTTTCTCCGCTGACAGACCCATTATACAAAAGCTAACTTACCTGAAAGAACCGCATATTTTCTTTCAAAGCATCTGCCGAATTCTTTAGTTCTCCTGCAAAACCATGTAGCGAATTCACACGTTCCGATAAGAACTGTAATGATGCACTGGTTTCCTGTGTGGAAGCCGCATTTTCCTCAGATATGGCAGACAAATTGGAGGCTGCCTCAATAATCACGTTCTTCTCTGCATCCACTCCTTGTAATTGTTCTGCAATGTTATTTACTGCCCGTTCCACTTGATCCAATTTACAAACCACCTGTTCAAAGCCTCCCGCTACATCATCCAATACACTAGCTTCTTTTTGTACTGCCTCTTTTATGTAATTGGCACGCTCTACATTTTGCCCTGCAAGTCCCATAATTTTATGGGTAATTTCATCAATTTCCTTTGCAGAACTGTTGGACTGTTCTGCCAAAGTCTGTATCTGCCCTGCAACCACAGCAAAGCCTTTGCCTGCCTCTCCTGCCCTTGCCGCCTCAATCGAAGCATTTAAAGAAAGCAGATTTGTTTGTCCGGCAATCTGAGCAATCATGTCTGTGGCTTTTCGAATATCCTCAATGACACTGCTGATTTCAAATATTCCATTTACCACATTGTCTGTATGCTCTTTTGTCTGTTTATTGGCAGACAAAAGCTGCTGTAGGGATTCTTCGGACTGATTGCTGATATCACTAATTTCCGTCACCAGTTCTGTGCCATTTTCAGTAAGCTTTAACACATGTTCAATACTGTTTCCAATTTCACCAATAGAATTCATAGTACCCTCAGTGCTATTTGCCATATCTGCAGCACCGCTTGCCAGTTCCTCTACTGTAGAGCTGATTGTTCCTGCAGATTCATTGCACTCTGCTATATTTTGGTTGATGTCATACGCCTTTTGATTCACCTGTTGGGAAAGGGTATTTACTTTTCCTACCACCTCAGAAAGTTTTCCTTGAAGGCTTTTTGCTGACTGACTGATATTATACAATTCTTTTATAACATGTTTTTCATAGATAGAAAATTTCAAATTACCACTGGCCAGCCTGGATAAATCATCCATGATTTTCCTTGCCTTTTGGGAAACCTGCATAGCCGCCAGTAAACTTACCACACACATAATTACTTCTACTACTATGGTTATCAATACAAATTTTAAAACATTAGAACTAATTTGCTGCTTTACACTCTCAGCGGACTCACCCGCAAATACCATCCCAATCACTTGATTATTTTCTTTGATGGGATAATAATATCCATAGTAGCTTACACCCTCAATATCCACATTTTCTGTAAAGTAGTTTTCTCCCTTTTCCAGAACCATCTCACGAACAGTATCTGAACACTGAGTTCCTATAACTCTGTTGCCGCTTTTATCAATAATGGATGTAACATATCTGGTATCTTCATAAAAGATGGTTGTGTCAATTCCACATTCTTCTTTCAGAGCATCCACATCTTCATAGTTTCCGGAAAGCAGCGTGTCCCCTTTATATAACTCCTCTCCCTGCAGATGAAACTCTCCCCCATCTAACAAATTATATTCTCTAATCAAATTTCTGGAAATTGCAAACAGTTTCGCTTCCACCTCGGAACCCACCAAATCCGTCATTCCGCTTTGGCTCACTGTGACTGACACAAAACTAACAAGCAGCACTGGCAGCAATACGGCAATGAGAATCATCTGCAACATACTTATTTGAAATTTTCTTCTCATATTTCATCCTCTCTTTCTTACTTATTAATCCTTTCTTGCATATGCAAAACATATTATTTAAACAAAATTTTGTATCTACTTATTCTTACTTTAACAAACAAAAAAACTTGTATATAATGTACATGTATTCTCCATTCAACATGCAAGAAATTGTATATATTATATCATAAAACCTATTTGTCCGCAATCATTGTTTTTGGTTATGATTCTCTTCGCACTTGTTTTCTGTTACTGTTCACTCCGTTCCAGTAACGAGTAAAAATCTATGCAAAATTTGCTTCGCAAATAAATTTTTACTTGCTGAATAAACATTTTCTCACGGACTTAGCAGTAAATGCTAAGTCCTAATGTGAACTGTAACCTTATTTTTTCTTTTTAAGAAAAAACTATTGTATTATATTAAATACTTGATATAATGTTAGTTGCATATTTAGTCATATGGTAATAATAATGATAGAAAGATGAGGATAAATGTTATGTGGACAAGAAAAAAATTAAAAACCGAAGCAAAAACTTTGATCAAATACCATTACTGGTGGATGGTTCTGGTAAGTCTGATTATACTATTTGCCGCCGGTTCCAGCAGCGGTTCTCTGGGAGGAGGCTATTCTGCCGGCTCCAACAATGGTAATTCTTACGGCAGTACAGATTACAGTTCTACAGATATTGTATTGTTTATTACCGTCATATGTATCGTACTTATGGTTGTGCTTTTGATTTCAGCCATTGCATTCGCATTCCGTGCTTTTTTATTAAATCCCCTTTATGTGGGCTGTCTCCGATATATTTTAAACACCCGCCAAGGCAATCGAAACTTCGCTGATATCATCTTTGCATTTTCCAATTGTTATATGAATGTTGTTAAGATTATGTTTTTGAGAGATGTCAAGCTGTTTCTGTGGACACTGTTGCTTATCATTCCCGGAATTGTCAAACATTATGAGTACCAGATGATTCCTTATATCCTGTCAGAAAACCCTGCCATTGACAGCACTCGAGCTTTTGACCTTACCAGAACCATGACTTATGGGGATAAGTGGAATATTTTTGTACTGGTATTATCTTTTCTTCCTTGGGAAATACTTTCTGCATGTACCTGCCTGATCGTGGGTGTTTTCTGGGTAAATCCATATGTAAATGTCACTATGGCAGAGCTTTATATCGAACTTAGGGAAAAGGCATTTCGATGCAATGGCGTATTGCCGGGAGAATTGTGCGGTTACACTTACAACGGAATATATAAGTATTAAAATATCAGGGGATCGGCCAGCCGGTTCCCTGATATTTATTTGTTACTATTTACAGACCAATATCATTTAGATAACTTGAGGCAACTTAGTGCTATTTCATCAAAATTAGGCATAAGTTAATAAAAATCTTTGAAGTGTATAGAACGAAAAAGGCTGGGATTGATTTTGAAATTGGGAATTTATTTATGCCACGACCAATAAGCAGATTTTCATCTGCTTCAAAAAATGGTATAATCATGTGTGTTTATGGAATTCCCTAAGCTGCCCTGTATATGAAATACCGGGGTTTTCGGAAGTGGGCTGTTTTTAATCTTGGATACTGGCACTCGTCCCTAACCGGAATCAGTTCAGACGGAAGGATTTTCATAACATCCATGGAATCTTCCTTTGTGGTCAGACGAAGGAAGATTCTGCTTATATGTGCAGCTACTGTGAAATTCTCTTTATAGCTGTGCTTTGTTTCATGTTTTTCAACAATTGTATGATTGATAATGGTTTCTGTTACATTATACAAGATAATCATTGCCTGTGAACAGTGAACCATTTTCCACTTTACAAGCTCTTAATATTTCGTTAGAATAGAAAAGAATACAGTAACTGTGCAACAAGCAAAACCCCTATATGGAACAGTTACAAAGTGTGCTTTTTGATTTTGTCAAAATCAAAGATGCCCATACAAAAAAAGAAAGGAAGATTTTACATGGCACAAAATCCAATTGTAACCATTGAGATGGAAAATGGCGATATAATGAAAGCAGAATTATATCCCGAAATTGCTCCCAACACAGTAAATAACTTTATCAGTCTGATTCAAAAAGGCTATTATGATGGTGTGATTTTTCACAGAGTCATCAAAGGCTTTATGATTCAAGGCGGAGATCCCGACGGCAACGGCACTGGCGGTCCCGGTTACTCCATTGATGGAGAATTTTCCATGAACGGATTCACCAATAACTTAAAACACACACCGGGTGTATTATCTATGGCAAGAACCATGGATCCCAATTCCGGCGGCTCGCAGTTTTTTATCATGCACAAGACAAGCCCTCATTTGGATGGTCAGTATGCAGCATTCGGGAAGATCACGGAAGGTCTTGATATCGTAAATAAAATAGCAGAGACAAACACAGATTATATGGACAAGCCATTAACAGAACAACGCATGAAAACCGTTACTGTGGATACCTTTGGCGAAACTTATCCGGAACCAGTTACCCATTAAACAGACCCTCAGCGTTTTCATACACATCACTGTGCATAACAGTGATGTTTTGTTATCTGTGGTGTACAAAAAGCTATATTCACATTTTGTTCATTTTTCATTTAAAAAAGTTTCATTTCACACTCATGGTTTCTTCATGAATGTGCCCTATACTATAAACATGTTAAGTGATGACTTACTTAATAAGCTATTTAGAAAACTTTTTCATAATACTTTTTGCCAGACAGTTTAACTGTCTGGCTCCTCCCTCTCAAACATGCAAACTCTATGGTTATCATAGAGTTTTTTACTACATGCAAAAGCCCTGCCGGAAAACCAACAGGGCTTTTTCTTATTTTTTCTTACGCTTTTCCAACAGAACCAAATAATTCCATTTTTTCCTTTACCGTAGCCTTAATTGCTTCTGCACCTGGAGCAAGTAACTTACGAGGGTCAAATCCTTTGCCCTGCTGATCCTTACCTGCTTCAATGTACTCACGTGTAGCGGCCGCAAAAGACAGCTGACATTCTGTGTTTACATTAATCTTTGCTACACCCAAAGAGATTGCTTTCTTAATCATATCTTCCGGAATGCCTGTTCCGCCATGAAGAACTAATGGCATTTCTCCTGTCAACTGCTGGATGGCATCTAAGGTTTCAAAGCTTAAACCCTCCCAGTTTTCCGGATACTTACCATGGATATTGCCAATACCGGCTGCCAGCATTGTAACACCTAAATCAGCGATGGCTTTACATTCCTGTGGATCTGCACATTCACCTTTACCGATGACACCGTCTTCTTCACCACCGATAGAACCAACCTCTGCTTCCAAAGACATTCCCTTTTCTGCAGTAATCTTAACTAATTCTGTTGTCTTCGCCACGTTCTCTTCGATGGGATAGTGGGAGCCATCAAACATAATTGAGGAAAATCCTGCCTCGATACATTTTAAACATCCTTCATAGCTGCCATGGTCTAAATGAAGTGCCACTGGAACGGTGATATTTAATTCTTCCATCATACCATTTACCATACCTACAACAGTCTTGTAGCCTGTCATATATTTTCCGGCACCCTCAGATACACCTAAAATAACAGGAGAATTTAATTCCTGAGCTGTCTGTAATATAGCCTTTGTCCATTCAAGATTGTTAATGTTGAACTGACCTACTGCGTAATGTCCTGCTTTTGCTTTCTGAAGCATTTCTTTTGCTGATACTAACATTTAAACTAACCTCCATTTGTATTTTGTAACTATTCAGTACCTTCATAGTTACGAGCAAAGAACCATGCAAAATTGCCTACGGCAATGGTTCTTTGCCTGTTATATCCACTTTTTCTTACGGTCTGTGCAGTAAATGCACAGACCTACTGAACAGTTACTGTATTTTCATATGAACAGTCTAACATAACTTTGTCCAAAAGTGAATAGTTTTATTACAAATTTTTACTGTTCTATCAATTTAGATACTTTTTTGGTATCTACTTTGATGGTAATTGCCTGCTTGTGATTCACGATTTTTACTGTCCTGCGATTACCGCCAAATTCCCCGTCCAAAGTCCATGGGATTTCTTCCATTGACTCAAACTCTATCTCACTGGCTTTAAAGTCATACATATACTTGCTGTCAAACTCCTGAATTAAGAGGGAAGCAATAATATTCTGCAATTCAATGGCATTTTTGGGGTTTTTAATCAGTGTTACCTCAAACAATCCATCATCCAATACCACATCCGCATTGGTATTGTTTTTGAACCCACCCACCGAGATTGAGTTGGTTACCATCCCATAGATAAAGTCATCTTCGATTTCTTCACCGTTGGCTCGTACTTTCATGTGATAGGAACGGATGGTGTGGAGCTTTTTCATGCCCTCCAACAAATAGGCAGCATGCCCTAACACATTTTTGATTTCCTGAGGTGTGGCATAGGATACCTCTGTAAAGGCACCAAAGGCTGCAATATAGACAAATATGGACTCTCCCAGTGTTCCCATATCACAGCGGCAATATTCCTCACCCACTGCAATTTCTGCCGCTGCCCGCATTCTTTTGGGCAGACCTAAGCTGTTGGCATAGTCATTGGTGGAGCCAGCCGGAATATAGCCAATAGGAATATCCCTTTGGGTCTGAAAAATGCCCGTTACCACCTCATCCAAAGTTCCGTCACCGCCACTGCACACCACCAAATCAAAATCTTTGCCTCTCTCCCTTGCCACTGCGGTGGCATCCCCACATTTGAGGGTGGGCAATACAGTAATCTCATAGCCCTTTTTCGCAAAGGTATCTAAAATATCTGCCAGTGCATTGCGGATTCTACCCTTTCCCGCATGGGCATTGTAGATAAATAATAATTTTTTCTTCACAAAAAAGCCTCTCCTTCTACACATATTATGCTCCATTGTACTACCAAACCCAGACACTGGCAAGAAAAAAATGGAGACTTATGCCTCCATTTCATTTATCACGTAACAGTTCAGATACCTGAACTGTTACTTTATCACCGCAACTGTTTTTTCCTTTACCGTTGCCTGCAATCTTCTACTTCCTTTTCCACAAATGCTTTGGCTTCCTCTTTGGTCATGGAAAGTACCACTGCCATCTCTCCATATAGATTATCCTCCGCAATCCTGTAATATTTTTCATCAGAATAGGTCATTTTCTTGCCTTCTTTAATTCTGGCATCCCTTCTCTGATAAATTGTCTTAATGATCTTCACCAAATCCCTTGCGTCACAGCTGCGAATTGCCTTTTTATAAGTTTCTTCCCGCTTCTTCTCATCCTTCACACCCAATGTTTCGATATTTTTTATATCATGAATTAAATCCATAATCTCTTCTTTCGTCATAACCGGGCGCATCACTATTTTCTCATTGTCTATCGGTGTGTAGACAGAGCTGCCTTTTACATAATAAGGTACCAATGTGTAGTAAGTCTTCCCCTTTTCGCCTGTACTCAGTGCCCCCACATTTGTAACTTTGCATGCGCCATTGCTGCCATGAATAATGTTATCTCCTACCTTAAACATTTAAAACGCTCCCTTTCTTTTCACAAAGCGAAACAATTGCTACTATTCACACGCAAAATTGTCACTGTACACAGGGAACCCGCCCACAGTGACCAACAATTTACGGTTCTATATTTATTTTATCACTTTATTTTAATAAATGTAAGAAAAAATTTATACATTTTAATTATTTTGTTAAAAATGGCAAATTTTCGAGGGGAAGCCTTTGTATAGATTAACTAAAATACACCAACAATAGAAAGCACGCCCCGCAAACTTTCTATTGTCACGAAAAAAAGACAGACAAAATCGTCTGTCTTTTTAACTGCACAGCCTTGCCAAACTATGGCTGTTTTTTCTTCTTCCGTAACTATTCAGTACCTTCATAGTTACGAGCAAAGAACCATGCAAAATTGCCTACGGCAATGGTTCTTTGCCTGTTATATCCACTTTTTCTTACGGTCTGTGCAGTAAATGCACAGACCTACTGAATAGTTACCTTCTTCCTTAGTTGGCAGTTAAATATTCTTCAACTCCCGCAACTGCTTCCTCTTCATCTACTCCATCCGCAGACACTAAGATTTCTTCTCCGGTCTTCAGCACCAATGACATCATTCCCATAATACTCTTAGCATTCACTCTTTTATCGCCACTTTGAACATATACCTGACTCTCAAACTTTGTGGCAACCTGCACCAGCATTGCAATCGGTCTTGCATCTGTGCCTTCTGCTATTTGAATTTTCACTGACTTCTTTTTCATAACTTGTACCCATCCTTTCCTTTCCCGTTTAATCTTCCCTTTTTCCTCTAAGCTCTTCTGCCATAACACTAAGCTTACGGAGTCTGTGATTGACACCTGATTTTCCTACAGGTTTCGAAAGATATGCACCCAGCTCTTTTAAGGGTGCCTCCGGATTCTCCAGCCTTACTCTGGCAATTTCCTCCAGATTTTCCGGTAAACTGTCCAACCCTACTGTTTCTTCTAAATACTTAATGTCCTCAATCTGCTTCACTGCCGCAGATACAGTCTTGTTGATGTTTGCAGTCTCGCAATTCACTTGGCGGTTCACAGAATTTCTCATTTCTTTTAAAATACGAACATTCTCTAATTCCATTAATGCCTTGGGAGCATCCATTACATTTAAGATATCTACTATCTGAGAACCCTCTTTGATATACACAACAAAATATTTTTTACGCATTACAATTTTCGCATCAATAGCAAAACTATGGATTACATCTCTTATCTGTTCCGCCTTCTCTATACTGGTGCACACAATCTCATAATGATAAAACTTTTCTGGTGCACTGATGGAACCTGCTGCTAAAAAAGCACCTCGAATGAATGCACGCTTACAGCAGGCATTAGATAAAATCAAATTGCTGACACAAGCATGATTCTCAGGAAACTTCCCCGACTCATCCATAAGCTTCACAGCCTTCAATACTTTTACCACGTCTTCCTGATGATGTATGGTTATCACATAAGAATGGTTTTTTTTCAAATATGTGTTTCGCCGAATTGCAACACTAGTATCTATATTAAATGTTTTTTTCAATAATGTAAAGTATTTTCTTGCAACTGACACATTCTCCGTATGAATTTTTAGCAAAATTCCCGTTTCCTTCTGGTAATTCAGCCTTCCACACATGCTGATAATGGCAGCAATCTCCGCAATCTGACAGTGTCTTGCCTGCGAAAACTGTTTCGATAATTCGTCTTTTACCTGACTTGAAAAAGACATATACTCACCTCATCTATAAAGACCTACCTGAACTGTTACAAACAGTTACTTTGTATCATAATATTTGGCAGTAAATACTTGCCATCTCTCTAAATAGTTATTGCTTATTTTTCATTGCATCTTTTTGAATATCCCTATGTTCCACCTTAACCCCATAGTCCTTATGTGTATTCAGCTGCTCATACAGCTTATTTGCCAAGGTAACAGAACGGTGCTTGCCACCGGTACAGCCAATGGCAATCACCAACTGATTCTTTCCCTCCAAAATATAATTGGGAAGTAAAAAAGTTATCAGATCTACCAGTTTTTTCAAAAACTCATGGGTTATGTCAAAACTCATGACATAATCCTGAATTTCCTTATCATTTCCCGTCTTGGGTTTTAATTCTTCTATATAATAAGGGTTAGGAAGAAATCTCACATCAAAAACTAAATCTGCATCATGGGGAATTCCATACTTAAACCCAAAGGACAGCACGGTAATAAACAGATTGTTGTAATCCTGATTATTCACAAAAATCTTTTCCAGCTCCCCTTTTAACTCTCTGGTAAGCATGGTGCTGGTGTCCAGAATATAATCTGCATGAGCCCGCAGAAAAGCTGTCATGGCACGTTCCTTTTCAATCCCTTTGTCAACTCTGCCTGCCCCTGATAAAGGGTGGCTTCTTCTGGTTTCCTTATAGCGCTTCACCAAAACCTCATTGTTGGCATCCAGATACAGAATCTCATATTTACAGTTTTTTACCAGCATTTCCTCTAAAACAGATTCCAATTCTTTTAGTCCCGTACCACTTCGAATGTCCACCCCCAGTGCAAATTTGTCCAGCTCCTTACCGGGATCAGCCGCAAGCTCTGCAAACTTTCCTATCAAAGGAATGGGCAGATTATCCACACAGAAATATCCCACATCCTCCAGCATTTTCAGTGCCGTACTTTTCCCGGCTCCCGACATACCTGTTACTATCACAAATCGCATACTGTCACTCCTTTTCAAAAGCCTATCATCTTCACTTCTGGTTCTAAGGTAACTCCATATGTCTCCTGCACCCTTGTCTGAACCTGTTGTATCAGCTTCTGCATATCCTCAGCGGTGGCCTTACCCCTGTTAATCAAAAAGCCACAGTGCTTTTCCGATACCTGTGCATCTCCCACCTGAAAACCTCTCAGTCCAGCATCCATAATCAGCTTGCCGGCAAAATAGCCTTTTGGTCTCTTAAAGGTGCTGCCTGCACTGGGATATTCTAAGGGCTGCTTTTCCATTCTTGCTTTCATATTTTTCTCACATGCAGCTTTGATTTCCTCTGCATTGCCCGGTTCTAAACAAAATTCCGCTTCCAGCACTACATACTGCTCTCTGGCGATTCTGCTGCTTCGATAGCCCAATTCCAGTTCTCCTCTCGTTAAAGTCAACAGCTTCCCCTCCTTGGTAAGTACTGTTGCACTGACAATCACATCCTTAATCTCTCCGCCGTAAGCCCCGGCATTCATGGCGATGGCTCCCCCTACCGTACCGGGAATTCCCACTGCAAATTCCATTCCGGTATAGCCCTGCCTCGCTGCTAAATTTGCTGCTTTTGTCAGCATGGTGCCAGCCTGCACCACCAGCCTGCCCTCCTGAAAATTCATATCTGAAAGACCATTTCCTATCTGTAATATAACACCCGATACACCCTCATCGCTTACCAAAATATTACTTCCGTTTCCTATCACATAAAAAGGAATCTGTTGTTCTCGACACAATTTAAGGGTGCCCTCCACACCCTCTGTTGTTCTTGGTGCCACAAAATACTCTGCCGCCCCACCAATGCGAAAGGTGGTATGACTGCTCATATTTTCATTTAATTTTACACATTCTTCCCCAGCCGCTTCACACAACTGGTCATATATATTATTTTCCACTGCATTACCTCTTTATATTTCCTTAATTCCGGTTTTTATCTCTAAAATCATAAAACGTAGCGGTACAGTAAGACATAGTCCTGTACCAAACAGTTACCATAATACAATATATGTTCCTTTCAGTCAAGGGAAAACCCCCTTAAAGCATATGCTTTTAAGAGGGTCACTATACCTTATGATTTCACTTAATTTTCGTAGCCATTCGGATTGTTGGACTGCCATCTCCAAGAATCCTCACACATCTCTTTAATACCTCGTTCTGCCACCCAGCCAAGTTCTTCTTTTGCTTTAGCTGCATCTGCATAGCAGGAAGCAATATCACCGGCTCTTCTCTCCTTGATTACATAAGGAATCTTCACACCAGTGGCTTCCTCAAAATTCTTTACAATATCCAATACACTGTAACCTACACCAGTTCCCAAATTGTAGATCTTAAGTCCTGCCTTTTCCTGAATTTTCTTCAGTGCCTTCACATGACCAATGGCTAAATCCACCACATGGATATAATCTCTCACTCCGGTGCCGTCCGGGGTATCATAATCATCTCCAAACACACCCAGCTGCGGCAGCTTTCCTACCGCAACCTGTGTGATATATGGCATTAAATTATTGGGAATACCGTTGGGATTCTCTCCTATCAAACCACTCTTATGGGCACCAATAGGATTAAAGTAACGGAGCAAAATCACATTCCATTCCTTATCCGCAAATTGAATATCCGTCAAAATCTGCTCTAACATAGACTTTGTCCAGCCATATGGATTGGTACAGGTACCCTTGGGACATTCCTCTGTAATGGGAATAACCTGAGGATTTCCGTATACGGTGGCAGAGGATGAAAAAATAATATTTTTCACCCCATGTTTCCTCATCACATCCGTCAGAGTTAAAGTACCGGAAATATTGTTGTGATAGTATTCTAAAGGTTTCTGTACCGATTCTCCCACTGCTTTTAAACCTGCAAAGTGAATTACCCCATCCGGGTTTTCCTTTTCGAAAATACGATCCAAAGCCTCTCTGTCTAAAATATCCTCTTTATAAAAATTCAGCTTTTTTCCTGTAATTTCTTCCACTCTCTCCAAGGACTTTTCGCTGGAATTGGAAAGGTTGTCCAATACCACCACCTCATGTCCTGCATTCAGCAGTTCCACACATGTATGACTGCCAATGAAACCGGCTCCCCCGGTTACTAAAATTCTCATTAAATTTCCTCCTTTTTTACCATATGAGCGTTTTTAGGATTACTTACATCCTAATTTTGTCCTTGATCGCTCTGTCTTCTTCCAACGGCCTCAGACTTGGGCTGGCAAGATAAAAGCCCTGCACAAAATCGGCTCCCTGTTTCTGCATGAAACGTAGTTCAGCTTCCGTCTCCACACCAACTGCCACAATCAAAATGTCATATTCTTTTAATCCATGTATCATCTGAATTACTTCCTGCTGCTTTTGTTCATTCTTATCAATACCACTGATAAATTCCTTGCCAATCTTCACAAACTGTGCCGTTTGAGATACCTCCTCCGGTGTAAATCCCATTCGCAGATTGTAGCCTTCCACAGACAATTTAGATCCGGCAAGAGCTGCCTGCTCCTTTTTCTTCGCCAGACACTCTCTGTCAATTCTGCCCCATCCCATCATGTCAGCCACAACGTTTTGCAAATCCTCTCTTCGATAGCTTGCCTTCAATTTATAGAAAGATTCCTCACTCATGGAAATTCCCGCAAATGAATTGATAAACAGGCGGGTTTTCATCTGCTTTTCCCGGAAAAAGTCATTGAGAGACTCTTCCCAGTACACCTCTTCTAATTCTTCCAGTCTGTCCTGCGCTCTGGCAATGCGGATCACATCCTTGGGTCTTTGCAGCGTATCTGTCTGAGGGCGCATCAGTGCTTCATAGCCATAAATATCTCCAGTGAGGGCATCAACCACCGGCTGATAGGCTATCTTGAATTTCCGTTTGATAAGAATTTCGTTCAATTCCTCTTTCCCAGTGAGTAAGATGGCATCCCGCTCATAAAGTTCCTGGTCAAATTCCCGGATATTTCCTTTGTCAGAACGCTTTACATCATACATAGTAAAGTCTGCCTTCTTGATTAAATCAGCATATTCCCTGCCATCCTTTGGATACCAGACAATTCCCGCAGATGCACGCACATTCATATCCACATTGCCGGGAAGATGGATCACAACCTTTTCCAGCATATGATGAATCTGCTGGATGACCTCCCACAATTCGTCCTTATTTTTGCCGGATACATAGGCGAAAAATTCGTCTCCGGAACGTCTTGCCACCAAGCCATTGTGCTGCTCTAAATAAGCAAATACTTTACCTGCCTCTTTAATGTATACATCTCCGTATTCATGACCATAAGTGTCATTGATGGTTTTCAAATTATCCAAATCCCACATAATCATGGCACCCACCGGATATTTCTCACTCTCAATCCGCTTGGTTGCCTCTCTGGCAAATGCCTGTTTATTCAGCAGATGTGTCAGTTCATCATAGTCTCTTTCGTATTCCAGCTTTAGTTTTTCCCGAATTTTATCAGTGACATCCATAACCACCACAATGAGTCTGCCGTTTGTCTCTCTAGTTTGAAAAGAAGTCCAGCCTGCATCCTTTTCACCAGAATATACCTTATAGATATTATTGTCGCAGAAAATCAAATCGCTGTCTACGGCACCCTCTTCAAAAACCACGGTACCTCTTTTAAAGCGTTCCACCAGTTTACGAAATTCCCCAATGGAAATAACTTTATGATCCTCCTCCGGCTCCACGTCTCCCAATAGTTCGAACATTTTTGCAGTACAAAATACTTCTTTGGATACTTCATCAATCTCTGCCACACCCACTGGAATATCTGCAATCTTCAAAATCTGTGAGTTACGCAGTGCATAGCTTTCCACTTCCTTGCTAAAACGTTCTATGGCATAGGATAACCTGTCCACCTCATAGATATGTACCTTGGGAAGCTGTATGTTTTTTCTGGGATCCAATTCATTGAGATTGTTCACCAATGCTGTAATAGGTTTTGTCAATATTCTGCTTAGAAAGAACAGGGCAAATACACCAATAAAGCTGGCAATCAGGATCGCACTGATAATCGCCTTCTTCATGCGGTTTACAGAGCCTAACAACTCATTTTCCTCCACAATGGCACATAGGAGCCACGCTTCCTGAGAAAATGCCGAGTTGTCTTTATAAAAAGCTACCTTCTTTGTCAGCACATAAGGTATATGATTGGTACCCTCTGATGCCATACGATACAATCTGTCATCCTTAGCACTGTCCTTTACCAGCCAGATCCCATTTTGCTCCTTTAATTTTTCCTGAAAACTATCACCTTCCATCACAGCCTGTTCAATATAACTTTTTTCTGCATCCTGTACCCCCAGCAAATAGGTTCCCTGCACATCCGGATCTGCGAGAATGTCATACAGACACTCCTCTGACAACTCCATTCCCACCACTGCCCAGATGCTTCCATTCTCACTTAAGGCAGGTACACTGAAAGTAACTGCTGCCTGCGATGGCTGTTCCTGCAGATATGTGGTGTCTGCACAGGCATAGAAAAATTCATCTGATTCCTGATTCCGCTCTATTGCCTGTACTATTTTCCCATATCCCGGACAAACCGACATATCCCCACCACTGCCTGCTTTCCATTGTGGTGACTTTGGTACTCCCGCCTGTTCCAAAAGAACCTCCAAACCATAGGCAGCCTCTTTCTCCCCAGCCTCATTCTTTCTCACATAATAACAGGAACCATTATTATAGAAGATATAAGCCCCTCTTACTTCTTCTATCTCTGCAAGTTCATTGAGCCGTTCTGCCATTTGCAGACTAACTTCTTTGGTTGTCTTGCATTCTGCCAGCAGTTTTTCATAAATTTTCTCATTCGCCCAGCAACTCTCGAACTGTTCCTCCAAGTCTGTGACCTTACGGTTCAGGGACTGCTGAATCCGTTCTATCTCATTGTCCTTTAATTGACTGAATACTCCCCCATACCACACCATTCCCATGAATATCAATGCATAGAGGCAGACAATAAGAACCATGGGCAGAAACAGTCTGCGTGCCAAGGTATTCTTTTTCATTGTCTTGATTCTGTGCTTCATATTTTCTCCCTCCCTGAAATGCCCAAAACCTCTCCAAAACTACTTAGAAACCATAAACATAATGCACCGTTCTGTACTATACCATTACGCAGGTTCCAAATAATTACTAAACTTCATTGTAACACAAAAGAGCAAAATCCACAATGAATTTTGCTCTTTCTCAAAAATTTTCTAATAATTCCTAATAAAAACTTAATAATACTTTAATTTTTGACTTAGTCAACTACCGCTGCTTTAATTAAGTTGGTCTTACCCACAACACCCGGTTGTCCGGCTGTCATAACAACAGTATCTCCAGATTCCACTAAACCTGTATACTTAGCTGCTTCTACAGATGCATCAATTAAAGCATCTAAGTTGCTTTCCTCTGCAATACAGATAGGTGTCACACCCCAAGAAAGATTTAACTGTCTGCAAACCTTTTCATTGGGAGAACATCCTGCAATTAAACTGTCTGGATGATACTTAGAAATCATTCGTGCCGTATCACCAGACTTTGTTACCGTGATGATAGCCTTTGCTTCTAAGTCTGCTGCAGTGGTACAGGTAGCATGGGAAATAGCTTCTGTAATATCTAAATCACCTTCACAAGCCTTATTTGCTCTTAATGCCTTTACATAATCAATGTCTGCCTCTGTTCTCTCTGCGATACGAGCCATGGTCTTAACAGCCTCTGCCGGATATTTACCATTGGCAGTTTCACCGGAAAGCATAACTGCACTGGTTCCCTGATAGATAGCATTGGCAACATCAGTAGCCTCCGCTCTGGTTGGGCGAGGATTCTTCATCATGGAGTCCAACATCTGAGTAGCTGTGATTACCGGCTTACCTACCTTGTTTGCCTTCTCAATAATCATTTTCTGAATTACCGGTACTTCTTCCAAAGGAATTTCAACACCCATATCACCACGGGCAACCATCACACCGTCAGCCACCTTTAAGATATCATCAATGTTATTTACACCTTCCTGATTCTCAATCTTAGCAATAATGGATACATGTCCCTTCTTCTGATCTGCAATAATTTTTCTAACCTGAAGTACATCCTCTGCTGTTCTTGTAAATGATGCTGCGATGAAATCAAATCCCTGCTCCACTGCAAACACAATATCCGCATAATCCTTTTCGCTTACAAATGGCATATTGATGTGAAGATTTGGCACATTCACACCTCTCTTTCCGCCAATGTTTCCGCCATTAATTGCTTTACAGATAATATCTAAATCATCAATTTTTTTCACTTCAAGTTCTATCAAACCATCATCGAGGAGAATTTTTCCGCCCGGTTTAATGTCATGAGCAAGTTCCTTATAAGTAAGGCTGACAATTTCGTTGGTTCCTTCCACATCTCTTCCTGTTAAGGTAAAGGTCTGTCCTTCTTCAATATCAACTCTCTTGTGGTCATCATTGTAGAAGGTACCGATTCTGATTTCCGGTCCCTTTGTATCAAGAAGTGCTGCAATTGGAAGAGCTAATTCCTTTCTGATCTTCTTTAATCTTTCAAATCTTCCACCATGTTCTTCAAAATCACCATGGGAAAAGTTAAGTCTTGCAACATTCATTCCTGCTAAAGCCAAGCTCTTGATTGCCTCTTCCGTGTTAGCAGACGGACCAAGTGTACATACAATTTTTGTTCTTCTCATTTCTGATATTTCTCCTCTCCGATTTGGACATTTTTTGTATTGACAGCCGGAAAATTTGGCTGTTTTGAAACTGATCTTTTGACCAATGATACACATGAAATTTCGCGTACAATTATGAGTATACACATTACCTCACCACTATTCAAGTACCTATTTTTTTGGCATCCGGAAATTTTCCATAATGCACAATTTTTTTTTAAACTCATTGGTATTTTTGTCCATTTTTTTCTACTTTTCTCTTTCTCTTAGTACACCCATTTTTAAAGATTTCCTGTAACTATTCAGTTCCTTCATAGTTACAAGTAAAGAACCATGCAAAATTGTTTTTCGGGTATTGCACCCATGAAAATTGCTACGCAATGGGTGCAAGCAGGCAATCAAACTGATTTACAGTTTGATTACTTTAGGCAATAGTTCTTTGCCTGTTATATCCACTTCTTCCTACAATCTGTGCAATAAATGCACAGACCTACTGCACAGTTAAGATTTCCTTTACTTTTCGTAAATCCATTTCTTTTAACAAATAGGTACTTTTTATGGCAGAAAAATCTTCCACCTGCGGAGAAATATTAGAATGGATGTAGAAAGTATCCAGCCCAACTGCCTGTGCTCCTTGAATATCACAGCGATTATCATTTCCTATCATAATGGTTTTTGCCGGGTCAAGTCCTAATTCTTCCAGCAGTGCATTGTAGAACTGTATGTCCGGTTTTTTACAATGATAGTCAGAGGAAATATAAACCTTGTCAAAAATATCATAGATTCCCAGTGCCCGCATTTCATATTCCGTAAAAATCCGCTGAGCATTGGACAAAAGATACACATTCTTTCCCTGTTCCTTTAAAAAAGTCAGCAGCTCCCTGGCTCCCTGATACAATTTAATATAATCCGTAGATAAGATCCGAAAAAACTGACCGGCATGCACTGCCAATGCCTTATCTGCCTTCACACCTTTGGCAGTAAACAATTCCAAAAACACATCCTCAATCTGTATTTCCGGGAACATCTCATGATTGTCCCCTTTCATAATACCTTCCTGACGGTGAATAATGTCTATGTATGACTGCTTGAACTCCGTGGGCGTATAGACCGCTCCATAATAGCCATAAAAGGCGGATAATCGCTCGTACACTTCCGGCACATCCTCTTCGGTATGTATATCTACTAATGTCCCATATAAATCAAATAAATAATTATCGTACTTCATGTCCCTTCACTCCTCTTCACTGATATGTTCCATACCCTGATTTAAAATGTTTTCAATATGACTGTCTGACAAAGAATAGAGTATGGTTTTCCCCTCTCTTCTGAATTTCACCAACTGCATGGTTTTCAAAACACGAAGTTGATGAGAGATGGCTGACTGGGTCATTCCCAGCAGAAGTGCAATATCAAGTACACACATTTCCTGCTGCAGCAGCACATACAGAATCTTAATTCTGGTGGTATCTCCGAAAATTTTAAAAAACTCTGCCAAATCATATAGCTTTGCTTCCTCTGGAAGCCGGCTCTGCACCTGTGCCACCACATCCTCATGAATGTGTATATATTCCTTATCCTCCATTGAAAACCCTGCTCCTTTCCATGCACTTTCCTCTATTACTTATGAATAAATGTTCATATATTTTTATCGTAACAGATTTTTAACTTTCGGTCAACATTTCCACGCATTCTGAAAAAAGGAACTTTTTGAAAGACAAAAAAAGACACCCTCCCTTAAGGTGTCTTGAAATTTTATCTTAAATACTCCCCAGCATCTAAGATCTTTTGCAATTTCTTTACAGAATTAGGATAACACTTGCTCTTTCTTTTTTCAATCTTTTGGCACGAAAAGAACTTTTTTGGCACGAAAAGCATGTTTTTGACGGAAAAAGAACTTTTGGGATATAAAAAGATATTTTTTTATCAAAAATACTGTACTTCGTTACGGTATATGTGTTACAATACAGATAGAAGCAAATAATTTTGAAATATTTATGTAATATTTCTTTCATAAATATGAATTTCTATATATTATATGGGAGTATCGGGGTGAAAGAAAAAAAAGAAGAAGGATAAAATGCAAACACACATCTTTCACCTTTTGTGTTTGTGCCTCAAATAGAAATGCAGGCATTTTCGTTTGAGGCTTGGTGCAAATTATGAATATTGCAATTATTGATGACACCGCAACTGACCGTCTTCTGCTCTTTCATTTTCTGCTGCGTTTTATGAAGGAAAATCATATTGAGCAGGCTTGTAATATACAAGAATTTGAATCCGGGGAGGATTTTTTTCAATGCTTTCCCAAAACCGGCTTTGATCTGATTTTTATAGATTACTATATGATGGGAATGTGCGGCATGGATGTGGCACAGAAAATCCGCAAAATTGATACCGAGTGTGCACTGTTTTTTACCACCACCTGTCCTGATTATGCCGTTGAAAGTTTTCTGGTAAAAGCATCCGGCTATCTGCTGAAGCCTTATAAATATGAACACTTTTGCAGTCTGCTCAAACTCTGTGACATTATAAAATCATTTTTGTCAAACCCTTTTGTGGAATATCCTTATGGGAAGCAGACGGTCCGGCTGCTGATCTCGGATATTATCCACTGCACTACGGAGGGACATTATATCAATATTGCATTGAAGAAGCAGCCCCTCGTGCATGTGCGCTCTACCTTTGATGCTATTGCGGCACCTCTGCTGCAATATCCTCAGTTTGTGGTAAGCTGCCGGGGCTCTTTGATCAATATGGATCATGTGAAGAAAATTCAGGATTGTGATTTTGTGATGTGTGAGGGGACTCTGATTCCCATTGCCAAAAAATCCAAGTCGGAGATTATCAGTATTTACCGAAAATATATATTTACAAATTACCAAAAATGAGAGACAGGTTTACTCCTGTCTCTCGTTTTTCATTCCTTGGAACCTTCGTAATGCAATAAGCTACCACTTCCGAAACTCATTGATATCATTAATAAGCTCGTTGATACAGCGAATTAAATTATCAAATACACCTAATTTGTAAAGGCTAATCACAATCATGCCTATGGGAATGGAAATAATCATTCCCAATACTCCCCAAAGCTTGTAGCCGATATACATAAACACTAAAGTTGCCAATGGATCCAGACCAATGGTATCCCCCACTATTTTGGGCTGAATCAGCTGACGAACCAGCTGTGTAATGCCATAAATTACCAAAAGTCCCACTGCCACCGTATAATCCCCGGACAAAAGCTTAAATATTGCCCATGGACACAAGGCTGTTCCTGTTCCAAAGAATGGCAGCATATCCAGAATTGCGATGAGAATTGCCAGTAAGATGGCATATTTTATCCGCAGAATGAGAAACCCCATAAACAGCAGCACCATCACAATACACATAATTTTAAGCTGTGCTGCAAAGTATCCCCCAACAATTCTCTTAAATTCATCCACAATCAACCGTAAGTATTTCTTTACACTTTTAGGTATGCTTTTCTTTACTGCCGTTTCTATATTTTCTTTATCCGCAATAAAGAAATAGGAGGACAATACTGTCATAATAACACTGATAAGTGCAGACGGAATATTCTGTGCAAAACTTCCCACTGCATTCACCGTAGGCATTCCTAAGTTACCCACCATTTCTCCCAAAGAAACCACTACATTGTCATACATTTCACTAAGCCGTGTCTGCAAATTTTCAGGAAGCTTCTCATATACCACAGATAAATTTTTCTGAATATCACTCCAGTCTTCTTGAAAAGATTCGGCTATCTGCGGAATGTCTTCCACCACACTGGCCACTTGCCTGAAAATATTCAGCCCTGCTATATACACTCCAAAGATAACGAGTGCCAATACCAGCACAATAATCAGCACCGTTCCATGCTTTCGCACAATTTTTAGCTTTCTCTCCATAAATTTTACCAAAGGATTTGCTATCATTGCAATGATCCATCCCACCACAAATGGCAGAAAAAATTTTAAAAAACGGGGCACTACAAAAAATACTGCCACAAGAATCACTAAGAATACCAGAAAATTTGTAAAAATTTTCAGATACTTTTCTAATTTTTTCATACTCCTTTCGCCTCCTGATTACAAATGGGGATTTATCCCTCTAAATTGCAATTTCATTTTCGTTCTGTTCAGTAAAATCAAACTGCTCTGTTATATCCGTATCGTCTAAATGTATATACCACTCCGAACCACTCAGGCTTCATTTTTTTTCCACATCACAACATAGCAGGCAGTAACCACAACACATACTATTGTAAAAAACGACTCAACTATTATATTATAATTATCGCCACCTATAAATGCAATCATGTCTACCAAGAAATGAATGCCAATACACAAAAACAGGCTGTCCGTCATGGAAAAAATAACCGCAAATAGTATACCAATTGCACTGGCATAAATAACCTGCAGTACAACATAATAAATGGGAGTACTTACTAAATTGGATAAGTGAAATAATCCAAATATGATACCAGTAACCACAACCGCTTTTTGTGTATTATATTTTTCCTCTATCCCACGAAACAAGCAGCCACGGAAAATTAGCTCTTCCATTATGCCCACAAAAATACTTCTGGCAAATGCATCAAAAATATTTTCATTTGTCCCAATAAAAAGATAGGGAACATTTAACAATGGAAGAATAAATAATGGTAAATATCTCTTTTGAAACTGAAAAGAACGAATACCATAGTACTCCCTCTTTTCTTTTTTGTGTAAAATAATACCTAAAATAACCAGTACAAAAACTGCACTCAATACTTGTGCAGGCAGCCGATTTATTCCAAAAGAACCAATCAGCAAACCACGACACAAAGATTGAAATATGTATAACAATAAAAATAAAGCAGCATATAAAATTGATTTCTTCTTCATACATTCATCTTCCTTTACATTCTCTTTCAAAGTTCTTCTGTTAGTTCTGCAAATCTTTATTTTTTTCTTACTTTGTAAACCTTAATCTGAAAGTCTCCTACAAAGTCTTTGTATTCCGCTTTTAACGTATATGTATCTGTATAATTCAAAGTGAGAAAAGCTTCCAATCTTTTTGCCTTGTCCAATTCATATACTATATTCCCTTTGGAGTCATATAAGAACATATCTAAGTCACCATCCCTGACATCCGATGCAAAGGAAAATTTTATTCTGTCACCTGTCTCTCCTAAAAATGAAACCTCCGAACTGCTAGTGGCAGGCTCCCTATAAGAATGATTCATATTACCCAATAGTGTGGGGTGTGTTAATACATAAACACTTAATAAGACAACCACAACCAGCACAAGAAATGTTCCCAGTGCTATGCTTTTCTTTTTCATATCCTCATTCACCTGCCCTTCCGGTTTCCTATCCTTGCATAAGTTTTGTTCCTGTGCCATCATTTGCATAGTATATCACATTTTACCACATTTTTTCCAAAAGTCCTCTTAAGAATTCTTAAAAATTATATAAATTATAAGGAATAATTTTATTTCAAGAGCAGATGCAGATTACAAAGCCCCATAAAAATTAACAGAGATCTGCCAGCAGACAAATCTCTGTTTTCTTTTTGAAATATGTAACTGAATCGTTACACTAAATCTTATTAATAGCTGAAAGCCATATAATGTATATCATTTCCAATGTTTCAGTTGTGAAAGAAGCACATCAAATTGTACCCGGCGTTTTTCTTCCGTTAAATTATCAGGATTTGGCATATGGCTGACAAGAAAATCGATCAGGGAATCCTTCGATTCATACACAAATTTTCCGTCTGTATAACACCACTTGCAGTAATCCTCATTGTAGCTTCCATCCGGTTCACGGCTGAGCAGACTGTCCTCACTTAACGGCATGCCGCAGCACTGGCAGACAAGCTGCTGGGGAGAACCGAGAAGAGTATTGATTGACACATCAAATTCCTTTGACAGCAGTTTCAGAGTGTCCGTATTGGGCTGTGTTTCACCATTTTCCCATCGACTGACAGCCTGTCTTGTAACCATTATGCGCTCTGCCATCTGTTCCTGTGTAAGCTGGTTCTTCTCACGCAGGCTTTTCAGTATATCCTTTAGCTCCATCATTATTCCTCCTGAAAAATAGTATATCTTAATTATAAGCAGGTGTTTTGGTTTCGGCAAGCAACCTGCTGTTGCTGTAAGCAGCCTGTTTTGCAATTGCCTACATCAATGATTCTTTGCCTGCCAGCAACTTTTAAATAAGCCATTATTCACAAACACTTGTACAAAAATAAGGGTATATCAGATTGCTCCAACATACCCTTGAACCCTCAAAAACATTAATTCTTTGGCATTTCTAATTATCCAAAATATCTCTTAAGAAGTCCCTCAAATGCCTTACCATGTCTTGCCTCATCTCTTGCCATCTCATGAACATGATATAAGGACTTGCGTTGCTTAAGCTATAGATATAGTAGCATTTACAAGGGTTTATGTCAAGAGGGAAGGACAACATTTAGGACAATCTAAACAACAACTATAAATAACCTCTTTAGAAGTTAGGACAACAAAAGGACAATTTCTAAGGAGGTTTTATTATGGCAGAACAACAGGCAGCAGGAGTATATCAGTTAGACAATGGGTATTGGGGTTATTGCTTTGTGATAACTGTTAATGGAAAGAAGAAAGCACAAAAGAGGGTAAAGGACAAGTTAGGCAATCCATACAAGACGCAAAAACAGGCGGCAAAGGCAAGAAGCATAGCTTTAGCGCAAGAACAAGCGAAAATCAAGTTGCTGCCACAAAAGCAGATTACAAGGCAGACAGTAGCAGAAGTATATCAAGAATATTGTGAGAAAGGCAGAAGCGGAAAAGCCTATGCAACTATTAAGAAACAAGATTCTTTATGGAATAATTATTTAAAAGAGCGTTTCGGGAAAAGATACATTGATGAAATAACAGTTGCGGAAATACAAGATTATCTGGAAGAATTATATTATACAGACAATAGAGCATATTCCTATACAGAATCCTTTTTGAAAATGTTCTATCTGATATTCGGACAAGCATATTCCAGAAATTATATTGATGTGGATTCCTATAATAAATTGTGTACAAACCGACTATATAGACTTGATGAAAATATCTAAATGTTTGTTTTTGGACTAGCTTGCCATAACAGAAATGTCCACTCGTGAGGTTACCCATCATTTGTAAACCATACTATACACTTTATAAATATAAGATAGAAATAATAACCTATAGTTGCTCCACATATGTTAAAAATTATATCATCAATGTCAGTACTTCGTCCTACATAATATTGTAGAACTTCAATTATTAAACTAGTAAATAAAGATACTAAAATGACTGCTGTTATTTTTTTCAGCTTATCCGAAAATAAAGGAAGAAGAAAACCCAAAGGACAATATAATATTACATTAAGAACCACTTGTTTCAACATATTTTTGATCCCCATTTCATATCCTCTTACCAAATCAGCAAATGGTATCAAATTAGGTTTATGTCTTTCAAGACTGTATGTCACACCTCCAGATATACCAAAAGAAACTTCATAAACTATTTGAATATAAATAATAAAAATAAATGTCAAAATATATTTATATAATTTACATTTTTTCTTTCGATAAAGTAGTACAATATTTAACACAATACAGATACTTAAAGAGCAAATGATCATATACGGTAATTTATTTAAAATATTTAATATTGGTAATTGCATTTGAATTCTCTTCTTTCCATTATAATACTTAACAAAACTATTTATTGAATATCTAAAATTATTTCAAGTAGACTTTTATGTCTCCAGTTGCTAGTTTTTTATCATCCGTTTTTACAAATGCCGGGTTGTATGAAACACTAGTATCTAAGTTGAAAAAATGGGATCCATACGAAGTTCTTGAACTTGGAAGCCAAGCCGATGCAGCAATTTCAGTCCAACCATCATATATGGCTGACTTCCACTCACTACCTGATGGGCAATTCACGTTACTATAATCAACATACAAATCTGTATAACCTACAAAGCTAACAGAAGTCATAACTCTGTAAATTGCTTGGAATGATCCGGAATAGGAAGATGTATTCAAGTCCCATGCTCGTAGAGCAATCTGAGGAATCATCTCTCCGTCATTAACACTTTCTGATATTTCTTGTGCCGTAAACTGGGAGACATCAATATCATATATACCAATTTCTCCCATCTCACGCAAATAAACTCCTGGACTAATCTCAATTGGAGCAACATCTTTTAATAATTCATCAATCTCAATAAGTGTTAATTCTGAAGCATTTCCTTTTTCCTGTGCCATTACTGGTAATGTTGTACTAAATAACATTGTTAATGCAATAAATGTAACTAAAATCTTCTTAATCATCTCTTATTTGCTCCTTTTCAAATTTTTCTAATTGCTTACACATCCTTATTACATATGTTTTTCACAATCTATCAACTAATCTTTTTTGGCAATTTCATACTTTCTAAAATCCCAAAATCATGTTACAATAATCTTGTCCTCATAACTCCGTCTGCCGTTTTACGGCATGGTTTCCGCCATTTGGTTTTATGGGGACATTATAATTCAATCATATACATCACCTCCGCATTAGTAGTACATTACCTATGTCCACACCATGTACATTATCTATCTTTTGTTGACAGTTACCTTTCCCAATAACATCTTAATGTAAATATTAAAGGGTAATCCCGTCTGCATCCACCCAGTATCCCCACGTTTTATTCCATCTTCTGCATTGCAGTTTGTCATTATATATCCGATAGATTGTTTCAATAACATCTGCCATAGGTACTATGGTTTCATTTTCCTGTTCTTCTTGTATGACCTTTGTTGTTTCCTCTTTTGCAAACACCTGTAGCGAAAAAGAAGAAAACATTATTAAATCACAAATAGCAAACATTGATATTCTTTTCGTAACTATTCAGTACCTTCATAGTTACGAGCAAAGAACCATGCAAAATTG
>CAMWHJ010000009.1 GCA_947174015.1 uncultured Lachnospiraceae bacterium
ACTCGACCACCAAAAAATTTCAAAAAAAACTTACACACTTTACTTGACAAACCCCCAGTAAGCTTTTATATTAGCACAACTGTTCTGATACATCAATTTATGTGTCAACCCCATGGAAGTTAATGGACTTTGCAACGTGGTGCAAAGTCCCCGGATGAACTGTTACGCATCATTTCATTTACTGCTACTGGTTTTCCACCGTAAACTGGCTGATTGCCTCCTGCAATTCACTGGCATCCTCACCTAAGCCTGATGCAGCCTCATTCAAATCCCTGGCTGACTGCAGTTGATTATCCGCAACCGACTGCACTTTCGCAGAAGCGGCAGCTGTTTCTGTTAAGCCTGCAGAAATATTTTCAATTGCCCGCAGAGTTTCATTCTTTGCCACCTCAATGCTGCTGACACCATCACTGATTTCCTCAATATTTTCCGTCAACCCTTCCACTTGGTTACCAATCACATGAAATACCTGAATGGTTGCCTGCAATGCCTCCTCCTGCGAAGTCACAATTTCTTCTGCTTCCTTGGCATTGTTTACCGTTTCTCTGGTGCGAACCTGAATACTCTCAATGATTTTCTCAATCTGATAAGATGCCTGTATGGACTGATCTGCCAGTTTTCGGATTTCCCCTGCCACCACTGCAAAACCTCTTCCAGACTCCCCTGCTCTTGCTGCCTCAATGGAAGCATTCAAAGACAGCAGATTGGTTTGCGTTGCAATCTCATTGATGGTATTTGTAATACCCTCAATGGAGCGAGATGCTTCTTCCAGATTTTCAATATTGTCAATTACCTTTTTGGTAATCTGTGTGGTTGCTTTTGCCTTGGTATTTAATTCCTGAATCGTGTCAATACCCGTGGATACTGTCTGTTTGGTATTCTCTGCAAACTGGGCTATATGTGTGGTACTGTTATTAACAAAATCAATTTTTTCCGAAAGACCCCCCATTTTTTTCAGGCAGCTTTCCGCATCATATGCCTGCTCCGAAATTCCTGCCTCGATATGTTCTATTGCCTCTGTAATGCTCTTAGAAGAATCCACAAACTGTTCAGAGGCCTCGGATACTGCCACTGCTGAATCCGTTACCCGAAATGCCACCTTGGCAGATTTTCTAACCAAATGTTTGATGCTTCGAATCATATCTGTAATATGATGATTCAGCTTTCTAAATTCATCTCTTCTTGTCATCTCAAGCTTAACAGTTAAATCACCCTCCGATGCTTCCTTTAAAATTGCATTTACATTGTTGATGGCATGACCGATACCAGTTGCCAGCAGCATACCTGCCACAAATGCCAGCAGTATGGCAATGATTACTGTGATTACTGTCATATTTCGAATATTGGAGGCCTGCTGCATAATTACTTTCTCCGGCACTATCAAATTCAGCATACATCCGGTTTCTCCAATTTGTGAGTAGACAAACATATACTCTATATGGTCTATTTTGATCTCACTGTCTGCCACCACTTGTTCACTTTCTAAAGCTGCATTGTAAAAATCGGTTCCATAGAATATTCTTTCCTCTGCCTCTCCCTCCGAGGTAATCTCTCGCCCGTCTGGTGTAATAAAAGCACAGACAGAACCTTCAGGCAGTTCAATATTACTTAAAATTTTCTGAATTGCCTCCATCTTAATATCCATGGATACAATTCCCACCTGTTTCATACGATTGCTGGTAATGGCACGGCTGATTACCACTGCATAATTATTTTGACTTTTTCCCAGCTTTTCATCAATAAAATGATGATAACCGCTCCATACGGACTTTCCTTTCGCCTCCAAAATGGCAGCACCTTCTTGGGTTTCTTTCAGTTCCTCATAGTCCTCATTGCTAAAACTCCCCTCCGTGGTGAGACAGTTGCCATAAGATGCGATTACATTCACCATGTTCAGATTATCATCCGACAAAGTATCTCCCTTTAAGGTCTTTTGCAATGTGGCAAAATTGGCCGCTTCCTCTGCTGCCTTTCTTTTATACTTTCCGCTGTAATAATCCACCAGAACAGTATCATTTGTAAACTGCTGAGACTTGGTCTCTAAATTTGACAGCAACAGGGTGTAGTATTCTCCAGCTTTTTGCACTGTATTGACCGTGGATTCCCGATAGCTGGATACAATGGTTTTGGAAGCCCTCTGATAAGAAGATACCCCCAGTATGATAATTAAGATTACAGGTATCATAAATGCTCCTATGAGTTTTATCTTAATACCAAAGATTTTGCTGATAAAAGGCTTATTCTCTATCAGCTGATCCAGCTTTCTGCCCAATCCCCTTACACCTTTTTCGCTTTGTTCCTGCCTCTTTTTCCTCTGTAACACAGCAGGAATACTCTTGAAAAAGCCATCTTTCATGTAAAGCCACCCACTTTCATTCTAATATTGGTTTTCCTTCCCATATAATCGGAGGCACACAGCAAATATGTAATCCTGGCTGCAGTGTATTTACTTGTATCGCAATATGAATAACTGTTCCATAAAGCCACAGTCCTATACTAAATAGTTACTATTATTATACCATTTGCACATGCATTAAGCAAGATAAAGCGAAAAAACTGTCAAAAAATAACAGACACTATTTTCAAAGAATGTCCTTTCTCCTAAATAGTGCCTGTTTCTATTTTTATTCTTCTTTATTTTTTGTTAAAATTGCTATTTCCAATTCTTCCAACTGCTTCTCATCCACCAAAGCCGGTGCATTTGTCATTAAGCATGAAGCATCCTTAAGCTTCGGAAAAGCAATAACTTCACGGATACTGTCTGCCTTTGCCATAAGCATTACCAGACGGTCAAAACCGTAAGCTAAACCTGCATGAGGCGGTACCCCATACTGAAAGGCATTTAACAGGAAACCAAAACGCTCCTCTGCTTCCTCTGGGGAAAAGCCTAAAATTTCAAACATTTTGGACTGTATATCATTCTGGAAAATTCTCACGCTTCCGCCGCCGATTTCTGTTCCATTTAACACAATATCATAGGCTTTTGCCCTTACTTCTCCCGGTGCTGTGTTTAACTTGTCCAAATCCTCTTCCATTGGCATGGTAAAGGGATGATGCATTGCCACATAGCGGTTCTGCTCCTCTGACCACTCAAGCAGAGGGAATTCTGTTACCCACAGGAAATTGTACTGATTCTTATCCAACAAGCCGGCATTTTTTGCAATTTCCAAGCGGACATTACCTAATACATCCCAGACAATTGGATTTTTATCTGCCGCAAAAAGCAGCAAGTCGCCCGGCTTGCCATTCATCCGTTCTACAACAGGTGCCAGTTCTTCTGGTGTCATGAATTTTTCAAAAGTATACTTATAGCTTCCATCTTCATGTATGGATAAATAAGCTAATCCCTTGGCACCATGTTCCTTGGCAAGTTTCACTAAGGCATCAATTTTCTTTCTTGGCATAGTGCCATGTCCCTGAGCATTAATTCCCCGAACACTGCCGCCATTTTCCAAAGCCCCGGTAAATACGCCAAAGCCACAGTCTTTCACTAAATCCGAGATATCCTGCAATTCCATGCCAAAACGAGTGTCCGGCTTATCGGAACCAAAGCGATCCATAGCCTCCTGCCATGTGATTCTCTGAATTGGCAGCGGTATATCCACATCAATGGCTTCCTTAAAAATTCTCTTTAACAGTCTTTCGTTCACTTCAATCACATCATCAATATCTACAAAGGACAATTCCATATCTATCTGGGTAAACTCCGGCTGTCTGTCTGCACGGAGATCTTCATCACGAAAACATCTGGCAATCTGGAAATATCTGTCGTAACCGGAACACATCAACAACTGCTTAAAGAGCTGTGGTGACTGAGGCAGTGCATAGAAATTGCCCGGATGCACACGGCTTGGCACCAGGTAATCTCTTGCCCCTTCCGGTGTACTTTTAATCAACATTGGAGTTTCTATTTCTAAGAATCCCTCCTCTGCCAGAAAATTCCGAACCGTAGTCGCCACCCTGCTTCGGAGTATTAAATTTCTCTGAAGATCCGGTCTTCTCAAATCCAGATAACGGTATTTCAGACGCATCTCTTCCTTGGTCTTACTGTTTTCTTCAACGGGAAAGGGAGGTGTCTGTGCCTCAGAAAGAATACGAATTTCCGTAGCACGAATTTCAATTTCGCCAGTGGCAAGATTCTTATTCACTGCACCAGAGCGGGCTTCTACCCTGCCTGTCACAGCAATTACAAATTCGCTTCTCAACTTTTCTGCCTTGGCAAAGCCCTCTGCCTTTACATCACTTTCCTCAAAAATAATCTGCATAATGCCGGAGCGGTCACGCAAATCCACAAAGATAATCGCACCCTTATTGCGGTGTTTCTGTACCCAGCCCATCAGGGTTACACTGCTTCCGATTTCATTTTTTGTCACTTCTGCACAACGATGTGTTCTTTTCAGTCCCTTCATTGTCTCTGCCATTTTCTTATCCTCCAAATTTATTTTTCTGTGGCAACTGTTCTCTATTCACAGTTTCCTGCAAAATCCTATACCAGCCCGAGTTTTCTCTCTTTTAGTATCTCATCCATCTCTCCACTGCAAATCAGTTTCTGGAATGCCAGAAAAATTTTCATATCAAAATCTTTAAATTCCTCTGCCATCAATTCCATGGCGGTATCTTGGTCAAAGGCACTGCGATATGGACGATTTGATGTCAATGCCGCAAATACATCACAAACTCTTATTACCTTTGCACCAAAGGGAATCTGATCTCCCTTCAAGTTTTCCGGATACCCACTGCCATCATAATTTTCGTGATGATACTTTACTGTTTCCAATACGAAATCGGAATAACCGCATTTTTGAAGTATCTCATATCCCACTTGAGGATGAAGTCGCATATACTTTTTAGATTCTATATGCAAGGAATCCTCCACCCTGCCATATAGATAGGCACTGAGCCGCATCTTTCCGATATCATGAACCATTCCTGCATTGGCAAGGGCGATACACACCTTTTCCTCCTGCTGCAGCTCCTTTGCCAGAAAATAGGCAAGATTGCTCACCTGAACCGCATGCTCTAAGCCTTCTTTCATATCACTGATTACAATTTCATCTTCCGCATCTTCCACTTTATTTTCAACAAATTTCAATGTCATTGCTGCCAAACACTTCCTCCTTGCGTGCTATCATTTCCTGCACCCGCTGAATATAATTTGTTACATCTTTCACATTTTCTATCCGGGTAATGTTTCCCCCCGGAGAAACAAGCTTTGACATAGCACCTGCACCTGCTGCAATAATTGTTTGTCTTTCCTCCATAATCAGTATGTTATACAGACCTATATGTCCTTCCTTGGCGTATCCTACATTCTCCAAATTGCCTCCCATATTTTTCTGACGATACAGATAATAAGGCACAAGTCCCATGGTTCTTGCACGTCTCTCTGCTTCCTGCATCATATGTACTGGGGCTGCATTTACACGGGCTGCATAGTAATCCTTCTGCAAATTCAATCTTGCGGCACGCTTTAATGCCAGAGAATGTATTGTAAGATTTTCCGGCTTCATCTGTTCTATTTCGTCCAGAGTATGCTGCAAATGTTCCATCCCTTCTCCCGGAAGTCCCAGAATAATATCCATGTTAATGGTGGAAAAGCCCACCTCCCTTGCCAGTTCAAAAGTTCTACTGATATCTGACACGGAATGGTGTCTGCCGATGACTTTCAAAGTTTCTTCATTCATGGTCTGAGGATTGATGGAAATACGCTCTACACCACATTCCTTCAATACCTTAAGTTTTTCCTTTGTGATGCTGTCAGGTCTGCCGGCCTCCACGCAAAATTCCTTCACATCCTTACAATCAAACAGCTTTCGAATTTTCCTAAGAAGCTGCTCCAGCTCCCGTGGGCTTAAGGTAGTAGGCGTACCACCTCCAATATATATGGAATCCAGAGTTTTTCCCTTCATTCTTTTCGATATGTATTCCAATTCCTGAAACAAGGCCTGAAGATACTCTCCTGTTTTCTCCTGCCACAATCCTATGGGATAGGAAGTGAAAGAACAGTACAGGCAGGTGGTGGGACAAAAGGGAATGCCCACATAGAGACTATATCCGTCCCCATAGGAAAAGGTGTCCAGCACTGCCAACTGGCGTTTGGCTATCTCCAGACTCAAATCTGCCTTTTCTCTGCTTATGCAGTAAATTTTCATCATCTCTCTGGCTGCCTTTTCCTCATTCATCCCCTGTTCCAACATCCCCATCACAATTTTAATGGGACGAATGCCGGTTAAATTTCCCCAAGGCAATGTTTTTCCTGATATCTGGCACAATAAGTCATAAAGTGCTGCTTTCAGTTGATTCTTCTGCTGCTTTCGCTCCTGACTTTCCCATATGAACACCCGTTGTGCAAAATTTTCTGTATCTATGGCCGGAACATAAGCTATGGTTACCTGCTGTGACACATAGCTTATCTTTAACACATGAGCTGACTTCTCTGCCTTCTGCTGTTCTTTTGTATCTATTATGGTTTTTATCTCTTCCTCAGGAAAAAATGCCTTTGTGAGAGAATAAATATCATATTGGAAATTGTCTTCATTTAATCTTATCTGTATCACTTACAACACTCTCTTACACAAATGGATTGTTTTCTTTTTCATGTTCTATGGTTGTGGTGGGTCCATGCCCCGGATAAACATAAACATCCTCTGGCAGCAAAAACAATTTTTCCCTAATGGAAGAACGCAGTTGTGCAGTACTTGAGGTTGGAAAATCTGTTCTCCCTACGGATTCCAAGAACAGAGTATCTCCGCAAATGAGAATCCCCTCTTCTTCTAAGTAATAGCTTACACTGCCCTCTGTATGACCCGGTGTGTGAATTACTTGAATTTTCATCCCTGCCAGTTCCAATACCTGTCCATCCTGCACCATAATATCTGCTTTGGTAGTATAGGGGGTGCCAAACATGGCAGATACATTCAAATCTGCATTAGAAATCAATTTTTCTTCCTGCCGGCCTAAGTATACTTTGGCACCAGAGAGCCTGCGCAGCTCATCCACTCCCATCACATGATCAAAATGACCATGTGTCAGCAGAATTGCCTCAATCTTATAACCTCTGTGGGTTAATTCTTCATAGATTTTCCCGCCCTTGTCTGCCGGGTCAATTACAACCACTTGATTCGTTTCTATATTTTGTAAGAAATAGCAGTTGGTCTGTACTGCCCCCACTACCATTCTTCCGATTTTAATTTCACTCATTCCGGTACCATGCTCTCCTTTTCATTTCCTATCATCAGCCTGTTGTTCTCACAATATCAATCACACTCTCCACCTGTCGGATCTTATCCACAATATTGCTTAATTCTTCCTTGTTTCGCACCTCAAAGGACATGGAAATGGTTGCCGTTCCCTGCTTACTGGTGCGCACAGTCATGGACAACACATCGAGCTTACGCTCAGTAAATATTTTTGAAATATCCACCAGTAATCCTGTACGATTCTGGCTGTAAATACGGATTTCCGCTTCAAACTTTTCTCCACTTTCCAAGCCATGCTGCCATTCCGCTTCAATCAGCCGTTCTCTGTCAAAGTCTTGCAGGTTCATAATATTCACACAATCAGTTCTGTGGATGGTCACACCACGCCCTCTGGTGACAAATCCCACAATCTCATCTCCCGGCAAAGGATTGCAGCACTTGGAAATACGCACTGCCACATCATGGATTCCCTTTACCACAATACCTCCCTTAGACTTCACCGGCGGAAGCTTTTCTCTGGTTTCCTCCACAGTTTCCAAAACCTGTGCATCCGTTGCCTGCGGCTTGTTCTCTTTGTCATAAATTTCACAAAGTTTGTTGACAACCTGACCTTCCTTTAAACCGCCATGTCCCACGGCTGCCAACACAGATTCCCAGTCCCGGAAACCATACTTCTGTATTACCGCTTCCATATAATCCGGCTTTAGAATATTGCTGAGCACAATGGATTTCATCTTGCAGTACTGCTGCAGCATCTCTTTGCCCTTGACAATATTATCATCCTTCAATTCATTCTTGAACCACTGGTTGATTTTACTTCTTGCCTGAGCGCTCTTTACCAAACCCAGCCAATCTCTGCTGGGACCCTTGGAATTTTGTGAGGTAATAACCTCAATCCTGTCACCGTTTTTAATCACATAGTCAATGGGTACTAACTTGCCGTTGACTCTGGCTCCCACCATCTTGTTGCCCACTGCACTGTGAATGCTGTAAGCAAAATCAATGGGGGTAGATCCGTTTGGCAGATTCTTCACATCACCGGAAGGGGTAAAGCAGTATACATGATCGGAAAACAGGTCTAAATCGCTCTTTAAAAACTTTAAAAATTCCCGATTGTCTGAGGTATCTTTCTGCCATTCCAGAATCTGACGCAGCCAACTAAGTTTTTCCTCCTCCTGAGCCTCCACCCTCTTACCGTCAGAGGCTTCCTTGTACTTCCAATGAGCTGCAATACCATATTCGGCAGTTCTATGCATTTCATAAGTTCGAATCTGCACCTCAAATGGCTGTCCCTTTGGTCCGATCAGCGTGGTGTGGAGGGACTGGTACATATTTGGCTTTGGCATGGCAATGTAATCTTTAAATCTTCCGGGAATCGGTTTGTACATCTCATGGATTACCCCCAGTGCCGCATAGCAGTCCTTGACCGTTTCCACAATAATCCGCACTGCAAACAGGTCATAAATCTGTTCCAGTGTTTTATCCTGGTTTACCATTTTCTTATAGATACTGAAAAAATGCTTGGCACGTCCGTCAATCTGGGCTTCAATACCTGCCTCCTCAATGTGCATCTGTACATCTGCCACGATATCCCTTACAAAATCCTCTCTGGCACTTTTCCGCAGATTAATCTTGCTGGCCAGTTCCTGATACTTTTCCGGTTCCAAGTATTTTAAGGACAAATCATCCAATTCGATTTTGATTTTGGAGATACCAAGCCGCTGGGCAATGGGAGCATAGATATCCATGGTTTCCCTTGCTTTTTCTTTCTGCTTTTCCGGTCGCATGTATTTCAAGGTACGCATATTGTGGAGACGGTCGGCTAATTTAATCAGAATAACGCGAATATCCTTTGCCATGGCAAGAAACATCTTTCTCAGGTTCTCTGCCTGCACTTCCACCTTATCCTTGGAATAATTCAACTGTCCTAACTTGGTAACACCATCCACCAACAGTGCCACCTCTTCACTGAACTCTTGTTCAATTTCTTTCTCCGTCATAACGGTATCTTCCACCACATCATGAAGAAGACCTGCCACAATGGTTTCCTTGTCAAGTTCTAAGTCTGCCAAAATAATTCCAACACAAAGAGGGTGAATAATGTAAGGTTCACCCGATTTTCTCACTTGATCCTTATGTGCTTCATAGGCAATTCTATAAGCCTTTTCAATTAAACTGATATCTGCGGAGGGATGATATCTCTTCACGCTGGTGATCAGTTCATGAAACAGCACATCAGGACTTGTAAAGTCCTGCATGGTCTTCACATTTCCATCATTTATTAACTTTTCTTTTCCTTTGAATGATACCTGCATGGTATCAAACATATTTTGCATTTCAGGCATTTTTATCACCACTTTTTTAGTAAGTTATCTCATTATTATAGTTATTTTATTCACAAAAAGCAATAGGCTTTCTACTTTCCTTCATAGCAGATAGCAGATGCCACATCATATGCCCCTAATTTTTCTCTGCCCTCCAAGCCTGCTAACTCCATAAGAAATGCAATTTTCACCACTTTGCCGCCTAACTGCTCCACCAGAGCCACGATCGCTTCCATGGTTCCTCCAGTGGCAATCAAATCATCAATAATCACAACCTTCTGTCCCGGCTTGATGGCATCCTTGTGGACTTCCAGAACGGCACTGCCGTATTCCAAATCATATTCCCTCGAAATGGTCTCACAGGGAAGTTTTCCCTTTTTGCGCACCGGCACAAAGGCTTTTCTCATATTGTATGCAATGGGCACTCCAAAAATGAAACCTCTGGATTCCGGTCCCACCACCACATCAAAATCCACATCTGCAACTAAGCTCTGTACCGCATCAATGGCTGCCTGCAATCCCTCCGGGTCCTGCAGCACACTGGTAACATCCCTAAAAATAATCCCCGGTTCCGGAAAATCCGGTATGTTTCTCACATAATCTTCTAACTTTTTCATAGTTCTCCTCCCTTTCTTGTCGTCCGCTGACCTGTCTTTTATGCTGTTCCAATGATCCCTATAATTTCGTAACTATTCAGTACCTTCATAGTTACGAACAAAGAACCATGCAAAATTGTTTTTCGGGTATTGCACCCATGAAAATTGCTGCGCAATGGGTGCAAGCAGGCAATCAAACTGATTTACAGTTTGATTACTTTAGGCAATGGTTCTTTGCCTGTTATATCCACTTTTTCTTACGGTCTGTGCAGTAAATGCACAGACCTACTGAACAGTTACATAATTTCTTATCCTGCAAAATTCTGTACAGTTAGAGCACTGCGCCATTGACGCAATGCTCTTAATTCATGACAGTAGAAAGTACGCGGATCGTACTTTCCACTGTTTTACTCTTGAAGGTCCTTGATGCTAAAGCTGATTCTTCCCATCTTGTCCTTTCCAAGACAAACCACCTTCACCACATCACCAAGCGTTAAAACATCCTCCACATGATTGATTCTCTCTTTTGATATTTTAGAAATGTGTACCATTCCCTCTTTGCCTGGTGCAAATTCCAAGAATGCACCAAATTCCTTAATACTTACCACTTTACCGGTCAGTACTAAGCCCTCCTCAAAGTCAGTGGTAATAATGCGGATCATCTCCACTGCCTCATTCATCTTCTTCTGCTCCAAGCCGCAAACAGATACAAAGCCATCATCGGTAATGTCAATCTTCACACCAGTGCGGTCAATAATTTCATTGATGGTCTTTCCTCTCTGACCTACCACATCACCAATTTTTAGCGGATCAATCTGAATCTGGATAATCTTCGGTGCATATGGTCCCACCTCTTTTCTGGGTTCTGCAATGGCCGGCTTCATACAGGTTTCCATAATAAACATTCTTGCTTCCTGGCATCTTCGAATTGCTCCTTCCACAATAGGTCGGGTGAGACCATGGATCTTAATATCCATCTGAATCGCAGTGATACCTGCATCGGTACCTGTCACCTTAAAGTCCATGTCTCCAAAGAAATCTTCCAAGCCCTGAATATCCGTCAGCAATACATAATCATCATCCGCATCTCCAGTTACCAGACCACAGGAAATTCCTGCCACCATCTTCTTGATGGGCACACCTGCCGCCATCAATGACATACAGGAAGAACAGGTGGATGCCATGGAAGTAGAACCATTAGATTCGAAGGTTTCGGATACACTTCGAATTGCATATGGAAATTCTTCCTCTGAGGGAAGTACCGGAAGCAGGGCACGTTCTGCCAAGGCACCATGTCCGATTTCCCGGCGTCCCGGTCCTCTGGATGGCTTGGTTTCACCAACAGAGTAGGATGGGAAATTGTAATGATGCATATATCTCTTGCCAGTCTCTAATTCGTCTAACCCGTCTAATTTCTGTGCCTCTGACAGCGGTGCCAGTGTGGTTACATTGCAAATCTGGGTCTGTCCTCTGGTAAACATGGCAGATCCATGCACACGGGGAATGATATCCACCTCTGCTGCCAAGGGGCGAATCTGTGTCAGTTCTCTTCCGTCCGGCCGCTTGTGATCCTTTAAAATCATTTTGCGGACTGTCTTCTTTTGATACTGGTAGACGGCTTCATCAATAAGACCTAACCACTCCTCATTATCGGCAAATTTTTCTTCTAACTCTTCCTTCAGTTTGCGGATATTTTCCTCACGCACCTGCTTTTCATCCGTGAATACTGCCTTTTCCATATCATCCGGGGATACCACTTCTCTGATGGCGGCAAATAATTGCTCCGGAATGGCACAACTGGTATAGGTATGTTTTTCCTTACCACATTCTGCCACAATACCATCGATAAATGCAATCACCTGTTGATTCACTTCATGAGCCTTATAAATTGCCTCAATCATGGTATCTTCCGGTATTTCATTGGCACCGGCTTCAATCATGATCACCTTTGATCTGGTGGAGGCCACCGTAAGTTTTAAATCAGACACCTTCATCTGAGCCTGGCTTGGATTGATGATAAACTCCCCATCAATCATACCCACCTGAGTAGTAGCACAGGGACCATCAAACGGAATGTCCGAAATGGCAGTGGCAATGGCAGATCCCAGCATGGCAGTCAGTTCCGGGCTGCATTCTGGATCTACGGACATCACCAGATTGTTTAAAGTAACATCATTCCTGTAATCCTTTGGAAACAGAGGACGCATGGGACGGTCGATAACACGGGAAGTAAGTACGGCATTTTCCGATGCCTTTCCCTCTCTCTTATTAAACCCTCCCGGAATCTTTCCCACTGCATACATTTTTTCCTCATATTCCACGCTTAATGGAAAAAAGTCAATTCCTTCTCTTGGTTTTTCAGAAGCAGTTGCCGTAGATAATACCGTAGTTTCTCCGTAATGCATAAATGCTGCCCCGTTGGCCTGCTTTGCCACTCTGCCCACATCCACTGTTAATGTTCTGCCTGCAAGTTCCATAGTAAAACTTTTGTACATGTTTTGAACTCCTTTTCTTCTTAAATTTTGGCAGAAGATACCGAAACTACTGAAAAAATCATGGCTTCCATGAGTTTTTCAGTGGTCTCGGAAATTGTCTTCCGCCCTTCTGGGAACTGTCCCCTTTTTCATAATAGCAAAAGAGGGCGAAAATCTCCGCCCTTCATTTACCGGAATTTCCCCATAGTAATATGAATTACTTACGGATTCCTAAACGTTCAATTAATGAACGATATCTCTCAATATCTGTCTTCTTTAAATAAGCCAGTAAACCACGTCTCTGACCTACCATCTTCAACAGACCGCGTCTGGAATGATGGTCTTTGTCATGCACCTTTAAATGCTCTGTAAGTTCTTGAATTCTTGCTGTTAAAACCGCAATCTGTACCTCTGGTGAACCTGTGTCACCTTCTGTTCTTGCATATTCAGCAATAATTGCCTGCTTCTTTTCCTTTGAAATCATCTGAATTTCCTCCTTAAACTTTGAACACCTGATATTAAGATGCCGGTCGGAGAGTCCGTGCACTGAATATCGGCTGATTATTAATACTTCGATAGTATATCACATAGTATATCTGTTTGTCTAGCTTAATTTTTCAAAGTTCTCACTGTTTTCATTGCCCGGTTTCCGCCAAATTTTATTCTTCTCTTTAAAAGTCTTCTTTATACCTGACTTTTAATAGCATCAACCCATGAGCAGGTACCATAAAACCTGCCCGAAATCTGTTTTTCGCCTGAAAGATCTCTGGAATTTCCTCCGGTCTCCGCTTTCCCATACCGATTTCCAGCAGTGTTCCTGTAAGAATCCGTACCATATGATAGAGAAAACCTTCTCCGGTAAAGTAAAATCGGATATACTCATTTTCCTCTTGGATTTCTATGCTTTTTAAATTCCGCACCGTATCCTTTCCTTTTCTCTTTTCCGAGGTAAAACTGCGAAAATCATGAAGCCCCGTCAGCATGACAGCCGCCTGCCGCATCTGCGGTATATTAATATGGTCAGAAACTCCATAAGTATATCTTCTTGTAAATACCCTTTGAGGTTCCCCTCTGTCCACCGTATAACAATAGGTTTTGTCTATCGCATCATAGCGGCTGTGAAAGCTGTTGTCTGCTTGTACTGTTTCTGCTATTTTAATATCTTCCGGCAAACGTTGATTGCATTGCACCTGAAATTGTTCTGTATCCAGTAAATGATAGGTGTGAAAATTTGCGGTCTGTGCCAGCGCATGAACACCTCCATCGGTTCTGCCGGAGGCAATCAGTTTTATGTTCTCTCCACAAATCTCACTGATACAGTTCTCTACGGTTTCTTGAATGGTAAGCCTTCCTTTTTGCCTCTGCCAGCCCTCATAGTTTCTGCCGTCATAGCTTAGAACAATCTTGTAATTGTAATCCATGCTTTTCACCTCCAATTCAGCTCAAAGTTCTTCAAATTTTCCCAGTCTCAACGGAAGGCTTACCCAAAGATATCTTTTTCTGCTTCATATCTACTTTTGCTATGGCACCATATTGCAATGCACACCTTGGTGTAGCATACCCAAAATTTACATTATAAACAATCGTCCCCTAATTGAGATGGTATAATAAAATTGTAACACCAAACATCTGAAATTCAATATATAATTTAAATACAGTAACTACGTGGCTTGCAGCCACTTTCACCGCATTGCGTTGAATAATTCAGTTTTAAGTATATCAATGCTTTCTGGAAAACTTCTGTTCATTTTACCACATTTATATTAAAATAACACTATAATTTTTATACGATCTATTTATATCGGCTCGCAAAGAACAGAGGGATTTTTATGTCAAAGCTTATGCTTATTGATGATGACAAAGAAGTTTTATCCATTAACTATAAATATTTTCAGAAACCGGCTTGGGACTTTCTATTGTAAAGGCAGTGATAACACAGCTTCAAGGTAAAATATGGTGCGAGAGCACCCCAAAGGTGGGCAGTACCTTTCATTTTACTCTGCCATTGGTTTCCGAATAATGTTCTCAACAAAAAATATCAGGACTGCTATATAAATTTGCCGCAGTCCTGACTGTACTTCACCAAACAAATACTATTCATTTTCCCTCGGCTCATTGCCGGCAGGGATAAATACTCTGCTATGTTTTATTTCCTTATGTTCTTGAGTTCGCTTTACAGCTTCCTGACAAAAATATTCCTGTGCACACAACAACACCTTGCCCTGTTTATCTACACGTTCATAGCTCCCATCGGTCTTCAATACTCTTGCCTTCAGAGTATCAGAAAGCTGAATTCTCAAAATATGTTTTACCTCTTCCTTCAATCTTTCATCCTCCACCGGAAAGAGAATTTCCACACGCTGATCCAGATTTCTTGACATCCAGTCTGCACTGGACATATAAATTTCTTCATTTCCATTGTTGTGAAAATAGTAAATCCGGCTGTGCTCTAAAAAGTTTCCCACCAATGAACGCACGGTAATATTGTCACTGACATCCGGTATGCCCACTTTCAGACAACAGATTCCCCGAACAATCAATTCAATTTTCACCCCTGCCGATGCAGCCTCATAAAGTGCCTCAATAATTCCCTTATCACACAGAGAATTCATTTTTGCAATAATATGGGCTTTCTTTCCCAGTTTTGCATTATCACGTTCCCTTGCAATCAGGCTTACAAATTTATCCCGGAGCCATATGGGTGCTAAGGAAAGACAATTCCAAGACTTTGGCTCAGAGTAACCCGAAAGCATGTTAAACACAGCAGTGGCATCTGCGCCAATCCGTTCTGAGCAGGTCAACAATCCCATATCGGTATACACTTTTGCCGTGGCATCATTGTAATTTCCCGTTCCCAGATGAACATAACGGCGGATACCGTCCTCTTCTTTTCGTACCACCAGAGTAATCTTACTATGAGTTTTCAAACCCACCAGACCATAAATCACATGGCAGCCCGCTTTTTCCAACATCTTTGCCCATCCGATGTTATTTTCCTCATCAAATCTGGCTTTCAGCTCCACCAGCACAGATACCTGCTTTCCGTTTTCTGCCGCCTGCGCCAGTGCCGCAATAATGGGGGAATTACCACTGACTCGGTATAGTGTCTGCTTAATTGCCAAAACATCCCCATCTCTGGCTGCCTGCTTTACAAATTCTACCACCGGATCAAAGGTCTGGTATGGATGGTGCAGGAGCACATCCCCTTTCCGGATTTGGGCAAAAATATTTCTCTCTTCGGACAATTCCGGCACCGGCTGGGGCTTATATTTTGGATATTTCAATGCTTCAAACCTCTCCATACCATACATTTTCATCAGAAAAGTCAAGTCTAAGGGACCCGGAATTTTAAAAATGTCTTCTTCTCTGATGCGTAGCTCTTTTTTTAGGATTTTCAACAAACGTTTGTCTATGGTATCCTCCACCTCTAAACGAATCGCCTCACCCCACTGACGTTTTTTCAATTTCCTCTCGATCTCTTTCAATAAATCTTCTGCCTCATCCTCGTCAATACTTAGGTCTGCATTTCGCATTACCCGATAGGGGTGGGCACAGATCACATCATAGCTCAAAAAAAGCTTCTGAATGTTACGTTCAATGACCTCCTCTAAGAGAATCACCTTCTTCTCACCGTTTGCCCCATCCGGCAAAGGCACAATTCTCGGAATCACTGCTGGTACCTGTACGGTGGCAAAATCCAGTTCAACAGTATTCTCTTTTTTGGAAAGCAGTGCTCCGATGTTTAAAGACTTATTGCGAATCAGAGGAAAGGGTCTGGAGGAATCCACTGCCATAGGTGTCACCACCGGATACACATTATCCATAAAAAAGCTATCCACAAACTTTTTCTGTTCCTCATTTAATTCCTCATGGCATTTTATGATACAAAGCTTCTCTTCCTTCAAGGATGGCAGCAGCGAACGATTGTAAGTGCTGTACTGCAAACTAACAAAATTATGAGTAGCCTTATTAATCACCGCCAACTGCTCCGCAGGTGTCATACCTGCAATGTCTCTTTTATCATATTCTGCGTTTACCATATCCTTTAAAGACGCTACACGCACCATGAAAAATTCATCTAAATTAGAGGAAGTAATACTTAAAAATTTCAAACGTTCGAACAATGGATTCCCTTTATCCCTTGCTTCCTCTAAGATTCGCTCATTAAACAGAAGCCAGCTCAATTCTCGATTTGTATAGTATTCTGATTTTGCAAAATTTTTCTTCTCCATGTGCTTCCCCTCCTAGATGCTCTTTTTTTGCTTTACCACAGGAATAATGCCCAGTATTTCCTGTACGAAATCTGCCCGTTCTGCAATCTTTTCTTTTTCCAGAGCAATATCATCATTGCTTTCTATCATAATATACAGGGTTTTATCTTTCATCACAAATCTGGTGCTTTTGCATTTCTGCTTGTTGCTGTAATCCAAGGCTTCAATCAAACGCAGCATTCCCGTCAATTTCGCTATGACCAGATAATCATCCACTCCAATATTGCTATGAGAAACTAATTCCTCATAATACTCAAACTCTCCATTTTTGAATTTTACAATGTATGCCACTTTCTCCCGTTCCTTGTGGGATAAGCCGATGATTTCCGTTGCCATAATAATATGATAGGCACACTCAGCACTCTTGGCAATACTAATATATTTGCCACAGTCACAAAGGATTACCGCAATCCGCAACAGTAATTGCTCCCTTTTCCCCAAACCATGAAGCTTTTTGGTGGCATCAAACAACTGCACTGCCAAGCCTTCCATATTGTTAATATGATTTTTACCTGCCATATATCTCCTTGCCATATTTTTGGCAGAAGCGATAATGTCATCTTCAAAATTGTGTTCCGATTTGATAATCTGTTTCTGCTGGGCATAATCAAAAGCAATACCATCCGCCAAATCCCGGTTCGGTGCCCAAATCGTCTCTGCCTCCATAATTTCCATAAAACGCTTATAGATTATGGCAAAGGGCAGAATCAGTCTTGCGTTTTCCTGAGATACTCCAAGTTTATCCGCTGCTGCCTCCGGAGTCAGGTTGGAAATTTTATCATATATCTTTTTGTACTCCTCTGCCGATACACTGCTGTTGATGGTACTGCTGCCTGTCTCTGCCAGCAAATTAGTAATAAATTCTCCGCTGACAATCACATTTTTGACATTTCTGTCTTTTAGATAAAACTTCTTGAAATGATACAATTCTGTGTTGATCAGCTCCTCAATATACTGACCATAATGGTTGCTTCTGTTTTCCAAAGCAGCTAAGGTCTCCCGTATTCGCAAAGAACCAAGCTTGATATTCTGGGTGGTAATCAAGCTGTCCTTATCGAACAGAGATACCTGAATGCTTCCACCGCCCACATCAACAATGGCAGTTCCCTTTTTGATCACCTCACCAAAGTTCTCCCATTTTGAGGCAACAGATTTATAACCGATAAACCGATGCTCTGAATTGCTTAAAATCTCCACTTGAAAACCAGTCCGTACACGAATGTGATCCAATAAAATTCTGGTATTTTTCACTTCTCTCAGTGCGGAAGTCGCACACACACGATACTCATCCACACCATATTCTTTCATAAATCCCTTGAAATCATTTAACGTTTTACACAAATTATCTACCATTTCCTGACCAATCTTTTCTTTGGTAAATGCATCCTTTCCCAATTCCAGATGATTTATCACATGATTCAATTCCTTCATTCCATTTCTGGCGGATAATTCAAAGATTTTCATTCCCGTTTCGTAAGAACGAATATAGATTGCTGCAAATATCACTTTTTTCATTCTCTCACCAAGCCTTTCTTATTCCGTCGGTTTTTCTATCCCTTCTCATTTCACTACCAAAGTTTTCCTGTAACTATTCAGTACCTTCATAGCTACAAGCAAAGAACCATGCAAAATTGCCTACGGCAATGGTTCTTTGCCTGTGATATCCACTTTTTCTTACGGTCTGTGCAGTAAATGCACAGACCTGCTGAACAGTTACGTTTTCCTCTTTATTTTAAGCTATTTTATGATTACTTTCAATAAATTTCCTGTAACATTTTTGTAAATATGTAACAGTTCAGCCATAGACACGCTTATGTGCTCATTCATGCAAGCATGATTCCACATAAAGCGGGCTATGGCTGAACTGTTACCTATACCTATAATTTAAATTTATCAACCTGACTATTCAATACCTTAACTACCTCCATGTTACCCTTAGCCTCAATTTCAATTTCGCCCACATTTTGAGTAATATTTACTGCCGTTTCAGCAACAGTGACAACACCTTTTGCATTCTCTTCCATTGCCTGATTGACCGCCTTGATGGCATTGGATATTTCAATCATATTACCTTTGATGAGGGAGGCCTTGTTTGAAAATCCTTCCATCAAATCATACATGGAGCCAATGTTATTATAATACGCACCACTGCTCTCCATAAGCTTTTCATAACCAACCATGGCAGTTTCATTCATGAAATTAATCATGTGCTCCGCTTCTTTAGCAAGCTCATTTACTGCTTCAATAACAACAACACTCACCTGCTTAATCTGCTCCGCTGCTTCCCCCGAATTACTGGCCAGCTTGCCGATTTCTTCAGCCACCACTGCAAAACCCTTGCCTGCCTCTCCTGCCCTTGCTGCCTCAATGCTTGCGTTTAATGCCAGCAGATTTGTCTGATTGGTAATATTGATAATATTGGCAGTCAACTCACCAATTTTCTCAACAGCTTTAGATTTCTCAATTTTTTCATTGACACTGTCTGCCATATTCTGAGCCATTTTTCCTGCCTGCTCTTTTTCCTTAATGGCACTGGACTTAATCTGTATGGCTTCCTTTCGTATCTCATCTGAAAAATTCCTTCCGTTTTCCGCTTCCCTTGAAATCTTCTCAATATCATTTAAGATACTACTGGTGGATTCTGTAACGCAATTTAAGGAGGTTGTGGTCTCTTCCACAGAAGCACTCATCTCTTCCATAGTGGCAGATACATCCGTTATTCTTTCTTCTGTCTCTGCAAGATTGTCTGTCACCTTTTGGGAAGAATGTTGAATCTGTGCTGAATTTTCAGAAATATCAATCATGATATTTCTTATATATGCCAGCAATACATTTACATTATTAGCAATCAGTTCCAACTCATCACCGGTGAAAATATCCAGCCGCTGTGTCAAATCTCCTTCATTGTTTACAATATCATATATTTTTTTATCTACTTTCTTTAAAGAACGCAAAATACTTCTGATAAAGAAACACAGAATTATAATGGCAAGTATCCCCACCACCGTTCCCTGCACTATTACCAATATTTTGGACTGATTCATTTTTTCCACAATATTGCCTGCATCATAATCACAGCCCATGATGGCTACAATATTTCCTGCACTATCCTCCACAGGAATGTAACAGCTAACTATTGCCATTCCATCATAAAATTCTATTTCATTAGAAACAGCCTTCTCTCCTTTGGCTGCCTGAAGTACCTGCTCTGCATCCGCATCATATTCATTACCGATTTTTAACTGGCTTTCACTTTCATCTGTATCTACTCCATAGTATACTTTCCCATCCTCTACATACATGGTATACAGATAAGCAATATTATAGTTTGATTTCAATCTCCGCAAAGTTTCCAGAATTTCCTTATACTCTGCTGTATTTTCATCTCCCGGCTTTAATTCTTCCAACTTCTGTGCATCCACTGCCCAAACTGCCATATCAGCAACTATCTCTGCTTCCTCCAGTGCCATCTGCTGTACAGTACTACTCATAGGTATATATGCGGACAAACCAACAAGCAACACCAACAATACTATAGCTAATATGGTGGGAATCATCAGCTTTGCACAAATCCCCAGTTTTCTTACCTTACGTTTTTTCTCTTCTTTTTCCATGATACACTCCTCGCTTTCATCCAAAAAACGTAACTATTCAGTGTCCTCATAGTTACAAGCAAAACTCCATGCAAAACCACCAATGATGGATTTTGCCCACTTAATCCATGACAATAGAGAGTTTGCGGAGCATGCTTTTTATTGTTTACGTTTCATTACGATCTGTGCAGTCACTGTACAGACCTGCGAAACAGTTACCCAAAAACTTATTGTACATTTTCCCCCATAACTGAAATTTCTTCACTTTGCCCAAAGTTTAAGAATCCATAATATCCCTTAGTCTCCAGCTTATTCAAAAGCTTTCCTGTCTTCTTTGGGCGTTCATACAGAGCCACCACATATTCTTTTCGCAGTTCTTCTGCTTTTTCATATGCTTTCACTATATCCTCTGGATTATAAATTAGTGCCACACGTTTCTTGGTATCCTTATCCTCTATGCCCTGCTGGCTTAAAATGGCATAAATACGTTCAAAACCAATGGAAAAGCCCACAGCAGGCACTTGTTCATTTAAGAACTTTCCAATCAGATTATCATATCTTCCACCCCCTGCAATGGCTCCCTTAAACTGATTGCTTTCCACCTCAAAGACGGTTCCTGTATAGTAACCCTGACCTCTTACCAGTGAAATATCATATACTAAATCATATTTTCCTTGAGAAAGTTCCCCTGCATCTTTCAAAATCTTCTTTACATTCCGAATCGCCTCATGGTCTCCGATCATGGCTTCCATTCTTTCCAGTGTAAAATCTCCTGCCTTTAAAAAGGAGGCAAATTTTGAGACAATATCCGAATCATATCCTTTTTCCATCAATTCCGCTTCCACACCTTCTGCACCGATTTTGTCCATTTTGTCAAAGATAATGCAGATACTGTCCAACTCTTCCTCTGCAAATCCCATGGTCATCAGCATAGTACGCAAGATTCTCCGATCATTGATTTTTACGGTAAATTCATCCATTCCGATAGCCAGCAGTGCCTTGGCAGTGGTGGCTATCAACTCAATTTCTGCATTGACGGATGAAGTACCAAGAATGTCAATATCACATTGGATAAATTCACGCAAACGCCCTTTCTGTGGCTGTTCTGCACGATATACCCGGTCAATCTGAATACATTTCATAGGAGAAATCAAATCATTTCGATTGTTGGCATAGTAACGGCTCAAAGGCAGGGTCAGGTCGTAACGAAGTCCCATATCCGACAATTCGTTCAGTGCCCCTGCCTCCATTGCTTTTGCAAGCTTATTGCCTCGTTTCATAATTTTGAAAATCAGATTCAGATTCTCGCCGCCCTCGCTTTTCTCTAAATTCTCTGCATCTTCAATGGCAGGTGTGATAATATGCTCAAAACCATTCTGGGTATACACCTCTAAAATCTTATTTTGAAGATAATCACGGATTCTTGTCTGTTCCGGTAAATAGTCATTAGTTCCTTTAACACTTTTTATTTTCATTGCTTACTTCATCCTTACTTTGATATTTTGTAATTGTAACTGTTCCGTAAATGTATATTCCTGTACGAAACAATCTATAATTATTCAAATGCTTTCACAGCCCTTTTCAAATTTTTGTACTGTTTCTGAATACCTATATTATAATAATTTTTTCCAATGATGGCAATAGCTATCTGCCACTTATTCCAAAACCAATTTTACTCTGATACGCAAACAATTATTTTTGTCTGCTCCATCACAGGGAAAGATGCTCTGGCCCAAAACTTTGGGGCAATAATTCCTCCAAGGTATATTTTTTATATTCCTTTTCACTCTTTGCCACAATTACCTGAAATACCTTTTCATTCACAAATTCCCGTAATACCTGACGGCAGACACCACAGGGAGGACAAAATCCCAATTCTTTTCCTTCTGCTCCACCCACAACAGCAATCTGTTGGAATTCTCGTTTTCCTTCACTGACTGCCTTAAACACAGCCGTCCGCTCTGCACAGTTACAGGGGGAATAAGCTGCATTTTCCACATTGCAGCCAGTATATATTTCTCCCTTTTTTGTGAGAAGGGCTGCTCCCACTTGAAAGTGTGAGTAGGGAGCATAGGCATTTTCCCGTGCCTGAATTGCAAGGGTTATCAGTTCTGCTTCATTTATCATTTCTCTTCCTCCCAAAATTCATATGGTAACTGTTCTCTCTTCACAGTTCTCTGCAAAAATCCATGTCATATCACTCAGATGTATTGATTTTTACACTATTTCCGTTATTTTTTCACAGACTATACAGCAAATGTAAGGTTTTGCAACGAAACAATCAGGGCATTTGTTCAATTACATGCCATACTAACTTTTTAAAATCAGGTGCAACTCTGTCTGCTGTTTCCTGCACTTCCACATGGGAAAGAGGAGTTTCATTGATACCGCTTGCCATATTAGAAATGCAGGAAATGCCACATACGCACATCCCCATATGATTTGCTGCGATGACCTCACAAGCGGTACTCATGCCCACTGCATCTGCACCTGCTGTTTTTGCCATTCTAATTTCTGCCGGTGTCTCATATGCAGGTCCTGTAAATTGCAGATATATGCCCTCTTGCAGCGGTATATTTAAGGTCCTGGCAATTTTTCTAATATGCTCCTGCAATTTTCCATCATATGCATTACTCATATCCGGAAAGCGCGGACCGAACTCCGGGGGATTTTCTCCAATCAATGGAGATGGGATAAACTGTGCAATATGATCCGTCAGCATCATGAAATCTCCCGGCTGAAACTTTTCGTTTACGCCTCCTGCGGCATTTGTCACAAATAATACCTGTGCCCCCATAAGTTTCATAAGGCGAATGGGCAAAACCACCTGTTCCATAGCATAGCCTTCATAATAGTGAACTCTGCCCTGCATAATCACCACCGGAACCTGCCCCACATATCCAAAGACAAATTTTCCTTTGTGCCCCGGCACTGTGGAAACCGGAAAGTCAGGAATTTCACTGTATGGGATTTCCCCCTTTTTCTCTATCATCTCTGCAAAATCTCCCAAACCGGAGCCTAACACAAGGGCAACCTTGGGACAGAAGGGAACGCTGCCTTTTATTCTTTCATAAATTGAACTTACATTTTCATATACCTGACTCATAAAATTAGCTCCTCTCTTTATTTTTGAATCGCAACTGCTTTGTACCTTTACAATTACATGCAAAAAAATCAACATGCGATTGCTGCATACTGACCTTTTCATCATATCATGTACACTATTTTTTTGTAAATATGAATTCACCTAAATTTATGGTGTTTTCTCCATACATGGATATTTCACCTGAGGTTGATGTCTCACTTTCCAAAATATCCAATTTCCATTGTATTTTTCTGCATTTTTAAGTCTTGGACTGATGCCTTCAGGTACTGACAGATGCACTCCGATGCCGACACAAATAGTCATCCATTCTCTGTTGATAACCATTCCGTATTCACAGTTACCCCAATATTCATATGAAACCTGCCCTGAAACATCTCCATCCGTGCAAATTTTCACCGATTGCTGCATTATTTTCACAAAACCACTTGCAAAATAGCCAATTTTCGGTAAAATAGAAAGGGTGTTATCACATTAATTTTTATGTAAATTTATGATAGAAAGGTAAGTATCAGAATGATTAGTACAAGCAATGTAACACTGCGTATTGGAAAAAAAGCTTTATTTGAGGATGTGAATATTAAATTTACAGAAGGAAACTGCTATGGACTTATCGGTGCCAACGGAGCCGGAAAATCCACATTCTTAAAGATTTTATCCGGACAGATTGACTCCACCAACGGTGAAGTCATCATTACCCCCGGACAGCGTCTGTCTTTCCTGCAGCAGGATCACTTTAAATATGATGAATTTCCTGTATTAGATACTGTTATTATGGGAAATCAGCGTCTTTATGATATTATGAAGGAAAAAGATGCTATTTATGCAAAAGAAGATTTTACTGATGAGGACGGTATCCGTGCCAGTGAATTAGAAGGGGAATTTGCTGAGATGAACGGCTGGGAAGCAGAATCTGATGCTGCTACTCTTTTAAACGGATTAGGCATTCCCACAGAACTTCACTACACTCTTATGGGAGATTTAAAGGGCAGTGAAAAGGTAAAGGTACTGCTTGCACAGGCATTATTCGGCAATCCTGACATTTTGCTCTTGGACGAGCCAACCAACCATTTAGATTTAAATGCCATTGAATGGCTGGAAGAATTTTTGATCAATTTTGAAAACACTGTCATTGTAGTATCTCATGACCGTTACTTTTTAAATAAGGTTTGTACCCACATTGCCGATATTGATTATGCCAAAATCCAACTGTATGCCGGAAACTATGATTTCTGGTACGAATCCAGCCAGCTTTTGATCAAGCAGATGAAAGAGGCAAATAAGAAAAAGGAAGAAAAAATCAAGGAATTACAGGACTTTATCTCACGTTTCAGTGCCAACGCTTCCAAGTCCAAGCAGGCTACTTCCAGAAAGAAAGCACTGGAAAAAATTGAATTGGATGAAATCAAGCCATCCAGCCGAAAATATCCTTATATTGATTTTCGTCCGGAACGTGAAATTGGTAATGATGTGCTTATGGTGGAAAACCTTTCCAAAACCATTGACGGTGTAAAGGTTTTAGACAACATTTCTTTCATTATCAACCGTGAGGACAAGGTTGCTTTTGTGGGCAGCAATGAGTTAGCCAAGACTACTCTCTTTAAAATTCTGTCAGGGGAAATGGAGCCGGATTCCGGCACATACAAATGGGGGGTTACCACTTCACAGGCATACTTCCCTAAGGATAATACCGAAGAATTTAACTGTGACCTGCCCATCGTGGACTGGCTGACACAGTATTCTCCCGTAAAGGATGTGACCTATGTGCGCGGCTTCTTGGGCAGAATGCTTTTTGCCGGTGATGATGGTGTGAAAAAAGTAAATGTGTTATCTGGTGGAGAAAAGGTTCGCTGTCTGGTATCTAAAATGATGATCAGTGGTGCCAATGTACTGATGTTTGACGAGCCCACCGACCACTTAGACATGGAATCCATCACTGCCTTAAACAATGGTCTGATTAAATTTCCGGGAGTTATTTTATTCTCCTCCCGAGATCATCAGTTTGTACAGACCACTGCCAACCGTATTATGGAGATTGTGCCCGGTGGCGCATTAATTGATAAGATGTGTTCTTATGACGAGTATTTAGAAAGTGATGAGATGGCTAAAAAACGTCAAATCTTCACTGTGGATAATGAAGAGGATAACAATTAAGCTTATGATTGATTTGCACACACACACCACTGCTTCAGATGGTACTTATACACCTACGGAGTTGATAAATTATGCTGCGGAAAAGGGAATTACTGCCATTGCTGTCACAGACCATGATACCATTGATGGTCTGGCAGAAGCTATGGCGGCAGCGGAGAACAAAAATATTGAGGTGATACCCGGTATTGAATTTTCTACGGAATATCAGGGAAAGGATATTCATATTGTGGGGCTTGCCATTGACTATGAAAATCCTTTCTTCGTCCAAAAGCTGACACAATTTATTGATTCCAGAGAAATCCGCAACGAAAAAATGTGTCAGCGGCTTAGGGAGTCTGGTATGGACATTACTATGGAGGAATTACATGCCGAATTTCCCGATGCTGTAATTACCAGAGCCCATTTTGCGTTGTTGATGCGGCAAAAGGGATATATTTCCAGCCAAGAGACTGCTTTTCAAAAGTACATTGGAGACAACTGTCCCTGCTATGTGCCCAGAGAAAAAGTGAATCCCATACAAGCCATCCGTTTAATTCGGGAAGCCGGAGGGATTCCTGTGCTGGCACATCCTATTTTGTACAAGCTGCCCACTGACAAGTTAGAGGAATTGATTGCCTGCCTGTCTGCCCATGGCTTGATGGGAATCGAAGCCATTTACTCCACCTATAACCGGGCGGACGAAGCCTTAATCCGCAGACTTGCAAAGCAATATCAGCTTGCCATCAGCGGCGGTTCGGATTTTCATGGTGCCAACAAGCCTTATATTGACTTGGGTGTGGGACGAGGAAATCTTCATGTGCCGGATGAGGTATGGAAAAATTTGAAACAGCGGTCAGCTTAATTGATGGGATAAAATTTGAATATAGAAAAACTGCCTTTCATCCTTTCACATACGAAAGTGCAAAGAATGAGGGCAGCTATCATTCTTTGGGAATGATGCCAATATAAACTGGATATCTTTTTCCAATGCAGCTTCACGTTCATTGCTGCTGCCGATCAGTAAGGTTATCTCCTTTTCTTCATTTTATCTTTTCTCGAGAAATGCCTTCCTTCTATAATCTCTTCTGCCAGTGCCAACATAAATTTCCTTCTTTCCGTTTTTCAATTTAATCTGCATGCTTTCCTCATATATTCGTCTGCATTTTCCCTGAAATACACTGGAATCCTTCAGTTGTCACAATGCTTTTTTCACCATAAGTGCAATACACAATCAGTTTTTTATCTTCCTGAAATCTCTTAAGGTCTTGATCATTGCTATTCCAACAGACTGCTCCCGGCTTAATTTTTAAACTGCAATTCCTGGGCCTTTACGCTTACTCTGGTATCTTTGCTTATTGATTTGGTAATAAATGTATTTCCTCCCACTACAACATTTTCTTCAATTACCGTATCACCGCCTAAAATAGAAGAACCAGAATAAATCGTAACATGATCCCTTATGGTCGGGTGTCTCTTTACTCCTTTCAGTTTTTGCCCGCCCTTTGTTGATAATCCGCCTAAAGTAACCCCTTGGTACACTTTGACATGTTCTCCGATTACAGTGGTTTCCCCAATTACAATTCCCGTGCCATGATCCATAAAAAAATATTTTCCAATCGTTGCGCCTGGATGAATGTCAATTCCGGTAACGCTGTGTGCATGTTCAGTCATAATTCTTGGTATCATTGGCACCCCCAGTAGGAACAGCTCATGGGCAATCCTGTAAACAGAAATCGCATACAGCCCCGGATAAGACAGGATGACCTCATCCTTACTTCCTGCTGCCGGATCACCCTCATATGCTGCCTGAATATCTGTATCCAGATATGCTCTGATCTGCGGTATCTTCTCCATGAAATCAAAGACCATATTCTGAGCTTTTTCCTCTAAATCATTATCTGCACATCCCGGATAAGTCCCACAATATTTTAGGACAATCATTGTCTGTTTCTTCAAGTGAAATATAACATCTTCAATCGTGGCAGACATATTATTTCTTAGACTGTAAATTTTATATACTTTGTCACTGTAATATCCGGGATAAAGAATCTTCAACAGTTTTTCTACAATATCTATTACTGCTTTCTTATCAGGCTGATTATATAAATCTGTTTTGTTGACCGCCCTTTCATCAATGTAATCATCCAGTATTAACTGAACAATACTTGCCACCCTGTCTTCATTCAATCTTCCCATATCAGTATTCCTCGTCTTCCGCTTTCTCAGCAATATCATTCACCGGCTCTTCCAAGCCTTCAATCACAATATGATTTTTCTGTGCATAATCCCATAGTGCTGCATGGATTGCTTCTTCTGCCAACAGCGAACAATGTACTTTTACAGGCGGAAGCCCATCCAATGCTTCCATTACAGCCTTATTCGTAACCTCCAGTGCTTCCTGAACAGTTTTTCCTTTAACCAGTTCTGTAGCCATACTGCTTGTTGCCACTGCTGCACCACATCCAAATGTCTTAAATTTGACATCCCTGATAACTCCCTGGTCATCTATATCAAAATACATCCGCATAATATCGCCGCATTTCGCATTTCCAACAGTACCCACTCCACTGGGATTTTCTATTTCGCCTACATTTCTCGGATTGTTAAAATGATCCATCACTTTTTCGCTATACATTTTCTTTCTCCTTTCTTAAATCCATCACTTCTGGCTTTTTACAAAATCCTCATACAACGGAGACATTTCTCGGAGTCTTCGGGTAATCTTCTTTAGTTCATCTGCCACAAAATCAATATCTTCCAATGTGGTTTCTTCTGACAGGGTAATCCTTAACGAGCCATGTGCAATCTCATGGGGAAGCCCAATCGCAAGAAGTACATGGGAAGGATCTAATGAGCCGGATGTACATGCCGAACCGCTGGAAGCACATACTCCCAGCTGATCTAATAAAATCAGCAGTGATTCCCCTTCAATAAACCGAAAACAGAAGTTCACATTATTCGGCAGTCTGTCGGTTTTATGCCCATTCAGCCTGACATAGGGAATCTCTGCTAAAACTCTTTCTATTAAATGATCCCGCAATTTTACCTCCTTCCTGGTTCTTGCTTCCATCGTTTCCCCGGCAATCTCTGCTGCCTTTCCAAATCCAACAATTCCCGGTACGTTGGAAGTTCCTGCCCTTCTGTTCCTTTCCTGTGCACCACCATGTATAAAGGAACTTAATTTTACACCTTTACGGATGTACAAAATCCCGATTCCTTTGGGACCGTTAAATTTATGCCCGCTTGCAGAGAGCATGTCTATTTTCATATCATCAACATTGATTGGAATATGTCCGTATGCCTGTACTGCATCTGTATGGAACAACACACCGTTCTCATGTGCAATCTTTCCTATTTCCGCAATCGGTTCTATTGTCCCAATCTCGTTATTTGCCGTCATGATTGATATTAAAATGGTGTCTGGACGAATCGCAGCCCTGAGTTCTTCAAGAGATACTTTTCCTTCCTCATCCACATCAAGATAAGTTACCTCATATCCCTGTTTCTGCAGATATTCACAAGTATGCAGAATCGCATGATGTTCTATTTTACTGGTTATAATATGTTTTCCCTTTGAGCAATAAGCCTCTGCTGCCGCCTTTAATGCCCAGTTATCAGACTCGCTTCCCCCGCCTGTAAAATATATTTCTTCTACATTTGCACCAATTAACTCAGCCGCCTGCTTTCTTGCATGGTCAACTGCCTTCTTACTCTCTCCTGCAAAACTGTATACCGCAGATGGGTTACTGTACGTCTGTCTGAAAAATGGAAGCATTTCATTTAACACTTCTTCACTTACCTGCGTTGTCGCAGCATTATCCAAATAAATCAGTTTCTTCATATAATATATGCCTTCTTTCTTATTGTTTCTTTACTCAACATTATGTTTATCTTCCTTTCCAAAAACACATAAACCTATTATTTATATAGGAAATATATGTTTTATGTACAGATTATAGCTATTTATAATATGCCTGTCAATAGATTTTGCGTGGTATGGTAATAGATTATTTCTACTATATATTATAGTTTTTTCCTAATCTTTTATATTTTACAAAAACAAAAAACGTATTTTCTAATTCCCCATTGTATCAAGGAATTGCAGCAATAATCCACTACACAAATCCATACCTTTTATTTCGCCAATTCCAACATTCTGCTAAGCGGTTTGGCTGCTTTTATACGCAGTTGTTCATCTATTTCCACTATTGGCTCTAATGTTTCCAATGCACGTAATACTTTATCAACAGATATTTTTTTCATATTCGGACAAAACTGACGATGCCCTACCGAATAAAATTTCTTATTGGGATTCTTCAGTTCCAACTCATAAAAAACTCCCATCTCTGTACATATAATAAATTCTTCTGCCTCTGACAACTCTGCAAATTTCAATATTTCAGAAGTGCTTCCGATAAAATCTGAAATTGCCAGCACCTCCTCCTTACATTCCGGATGAGCCAGAATCAGTGCAGCCGGATGAAGCTCTTTTGCATGCAGCAATTCCTCTTTATAAATACTTGTATGTACATGGCAAAAACCATTATTAAAAATAAAATTTTTTCCCGGAATCTGTCCGGCTATATAACGCCCCAGATTTTCATCCGGAACAAAAAAAATATTCCTGTTAGGCAATGCCCGAACCACCCGCAGTGCATTCGAGCTGGTCACACATACATCCGAATATGCTTTAATTTCCGCAGTAGAATTTACATAGCAAACTACTGCCACATCTGGATATTCCCGACGAACCCCGACAATCCGATCAATATCTGCCATATGTGCCATCGGACAATCGGCAGTTTCATCTGCCATAATCACACACTTATTCGGATTAAGAATCTTAGCACTCTCTCCCATAAAAGCTACCCCGCAAAATAGTATATTTTGCTCTGATACCTCTGTCGCTTTTTTTGCCAGAAAATAGGAATCACCCACAAAGTCTGCCAATTCCTGTACTTTACCATCTACATAATAATGTGCTAATATCACAACATCTTTTTCTCGTTTTAATTGTTCAATCTCTTTTTTCATGCTATTCTCCATATCTTATCTCCTCATATCATAAACACATTATATGATGTTGGGGTCAAAAGCCATTTTGCCCCTCATTTGATACAACAATAGAAAGCATGCTTTCTATTGTCATGAATGATACACACATTCCCAATTCGTTGATTTTCCAAAGAAAATCACTACTTGCTCATGTGTGGGCGGGTCATTATATTACATATTGATCTATCAGCAGTTCATTCTGCCATTCCAGCATATCTGCCAACGTAATTCCTTCCAGCACATCATTGATAGCCGTATCCAGTTTCTCCCACAACCGGTAACTTACGCATGTACCTTTATTTTCACACACAGTTCCATTTTCACCAACGCAGTCTGTCGGTGACATATCCCCCTCAACAACTTTCAAAATCTGCCCTACTGTATATTTTTCAGGCGGATGATTCAGTACATATCCTCCATGTGCTCCCCTAGTGCTTTTTACTAAGGCTGCCTTATGCAGCACTGCAACAATCTGTTCTAAATATTTCTCAGATATATTCTGCCTTTTTGCTATATCCTTGAGCCTTATTGGTTCTCCATGATTATAAGTTGCCAAATCAAGCATTAGCTTTATCGCATTTTTTCCTCTTGTTGATATCCTCATAAAAACCTCCTAGTTGACAAGTTTTCACATAAATATTATACTATTCATATAGGATTAATCATATTATTTATTTTCTATAACCTGTAATAGGTTTTGCCTATTTCACATGATAAATTTAATTATTGTTTCCGTCACGCCATCCCTGTCATTGCTTGACGTAACCACATCTGCCGTTTTCTTTACCTGCTCAGAAGCATTCTCCATTGCAATAGAAAATCCTGCTTTTTCCATCATATCTAAAGTTGCTGTCTCCTATTGCCACTACTTCTTTCTGTAAAAAACCAAGTTTTTCACTTAAATTTATGAGTGCATTGCCTTTTTGCACACTCATATCATATATCTCAAACTCACACTGTACAGTTTCTACAGCCTGAATACCTGCATCTCTCTTATATTGTGTATAACAGTATGATCTGCATTATTTTTATCAAACATAACTGATACTTCATCTACTTTGCCGGAATATAGGAAATCTTCAACATTATTTACTATTTTTCTGCTCCTTGATATATACTCAAAGTACATTGTGTTACAATATCTTCGCATTAAATTTTGAAATGTCTGTTTGTCTTCATATGCCACTCCCCCGACAAACACTTCAAAAATAGAAGCGCTACAATATAAACTTTGATATATTCGTTTACATGCAGACAGAGGCAGACACTTATTATCTATGATCCTGTTCTCTTTCAGGTTATAAGTGACTGCCCCATTACTCGTAATGGCATATTCAATTTCTTTACATTCTAAAATACTTTTTGGTATACCGGATATTGGGCTGCTGGTAATGGGAACAATAACGTTTCCTTTCATTAGCAAAAAGTTTCATAATAAGCAAAAAGCCGAAGATAGAAGTCTTTAATTCTATCTCCGGCTAATCAACGCTGTTAATCCATGATAACCGCTGTCCAAATCAATCCAGCATACCATGTCTACCGGCTATTTTGTCCCCTAAGAGACACATGATTGTCCATGCGTTCAAAATAATATGCTATTTTAGCCAATGCTTCATCAACAGGAACGCTGACGTCAAATGCAGAGATAGCCTTTCGTTCCAATTGTTTCTGGATATGGAACCCTATTTTCCGGCAGACCACACAACGGCAGTCTGAGACAACTTCCACCTTCGCAGAACTCCCTCCTGCACCGCCACAGCCGCCTTCTGTGCCATTTCCACAATCTATCGGATGATTGCAGTTTCTCTCCGCTCCACAACTGCCGGATGCAGCATATTCCTCAGCCGGAAGTTCCTTTCCTTTACCAGACTCCTGTTGAAAAATCCTTTTCTCAAGAATTCTGTATGTTCCATCTGCCACTTCATATATCAGAAAACTTTCTGCAGAGCCAAAAGACTCATCAATCTGTTTCCCATCTGAAGATGCAACTGCTATTTTATAAGACATACAAATCCTCCTAATTAAATCTCTGCACTGCGACAGTATAAATATCTTCAATCAGACGGATGCCGCCTGTATATCCCACATAAAAATCATCCAATACCACCTTATCCTGCACAGGCCATGAAATATTCAGGTAATTTCCTTTCAGACTTTCCGTAAGCTCCTTTTCATAATAGCTTCCAAGAATCAACGGATAACCGTGGTAGTCATGCTCCTTAATCTGTTCATGAATCTTATAGCTGTCTGTTTCAAATATAACCTCTGCCTGCAAATTGAAGTTCAGCTTTTTGAATTCTTCCGTAATTGCCTCACGGTACTGTTTTGGCGTATCATCCACGATAAACTGTTTTGCAGGCACAAGCCCCAGATCATTCGCTAAAAACTTTGTAATACCAAGAGCATACTGTGCATCCGCCACAACGGAAAACTGCTTATTGATCACGCGGTTTTCAAGGAATAAATCGGCATATCGTTCAATTAGATAATAGTAATAATTCTCATGTTCATTGATCACAGACTCAACTGTTTCTTCCGGAATCCCTGCAAACTTTCCAACCTCACGCAAAAACTTACCTGTCTCAAATGCACCAATAGGAAGTGTAGGAAGATGAAGCCATGGGAGTCCCAGTTTTTTCTCCATTTTCTTCATATTTCCAACCGAAACCCATGGGGAAACCAACAGGTTAAACTCTGCCTTTGGAATTTTACCTATCTGATCGATTCCTCTGTTATATCCAAAAATCGTGTTTGGCGTAAGCCCAATTTCCACAAGCAGTTTCTCAAGTTCCCTGATATTTCCAAGCCAGAATAAATCCTGATAAGGAACGTCCGCCCAGATATTGACCAAACCCTTTTCCTTTTCTTCTGACTTTTCCAGATACTGTTCTATAATGGCATCAATCACCTGCTCATGTCCGATATAGTTATTTCCCTTAAATCCCGCTGTAGATGCGTAGATAACAGGCTTATCTGCATCTTCAAACCTACTGACCACTTCCCCCGTATCATCACCTACAATTTCAGGGATACAGCCTGTCAGCACCACATATAAATCTGCATCAATTACCTTTAAAGCATTTTCAATCGTTGTTTCCAGTTTTTTTGTGCCGCCGAATACTACATCCTTCTCATTAATACTGGTACATGGAAAAATATTAGGCGAGAAATATCCTGAACTTCCGATAGAGTCCGAAAGTTTCTGTGCACATCCCGGTCCCGAATGCAGCACCGGAATTGCCCTTGTGATTGCCTGCACGGTCTGCATTGCACCAAGAGCACATTTATATCTTTGCTTATCCAACAACTTTGCCATCTTCCTTTAAGCCTCCTTTCTGGAGGCTGTGCCTCCCTCTAAAAATTCATCTACATTCTGCTGATACCACCAGTCTGTATAAGGAAGTTTCACTCTTCTGGCAAGATTCTTTTCAAAACTCCTGTTACGGATGGTGTCAAGAATCGTGCGGGCAAACTCAAGTGTATGTTTATAACCAAAGATCATGTATTCATCCGCCACGTAAACCGCCGGAGTACCATTTTTGATTGCCCAGACGGTAGAACCCGGATGTCTGGAAAGGTATAAATCAGGCTGGTACTTATGTAAAATGTTCATAACCTCAAAGTTCTGCTGGTCGGCAACGCTTGCCTCAAAGTCTATGTCATTATCTAACAGATACTTCATAGATGGTGGAACATCCCCATTCTCGTACTTCTTGTCATAATGCCATGCAAGTGCCCACACAACCTCTATACCAAGTTCATTCAAAACCCTTGAAACCTCAAAAGTATATCCCGGTCCCATACCGATTACCGCCCGCAGTCCTTTCAGTTCTTTCTTGATTTCCTCAATCTGTGGCAGGTAGATTGCTCTCTGCTCCTCAATATATTTCTCTATTTTTTCACTTCGGTCTGTCACCTTGCCAATCTCACGCAGCCATGTTTCAAAACCAACAATGCCACACTGGTTAATACTTCTCACATAAGGCACGCCATATTTTTCCTCCAGTGCATTTCCCAGATAATTTCCCAGCGTACCGCAGATACAGGTAGTCGCAAGAGATTCCGAAATGTGCGACAGTTCCTCCACCGTAGAGTTACAATAAAGGAAAACCGGCTCCAAATCAAATTCCTTAAACATCTCCATAATTTCCGGTCTTGCACTCTCATAGAAATTCTTGAAATTAATCGTGTTCCTCTTCTCCTTCGGTGGCTGTACAATCGAGCTCAACACCGCATGGTCGGCAATATCGAAGCCAGTTGCCCAGATGCGGGACTTAAATCCCTCACAGTGAACTGCTACAACCGGAACCTCAATCTCATCCCGAACCTCATCCACCACACTGTCAATATCCTCACCAATAATTCCAGTCGCACAGGAACTGGTGACAAAAATTGCTTTTGGTGAATACCTTTTATTGACTTCCAGTATAATCTTACGCAAAGATTCCGTAGAACCAAAGATAGTATCCTTTTCATTCATATCTGTGCCAACATAAACCGTATCATTGGTGACACCACGTTTCTTTGCCATAACTTTATCCAAATAATATGCTCCTGCACTTGCCACAGAACATCCTGCCGGTCCATGATGAATGATTGCCACATCCCGGATTGCAGATAACTGTCCCAGTGCACAGCTTGAAAGGCAGGTGCTGGACTGTGAAAAGCATCTGGAACATCCTTTTAATGTTCCACACTCACTCTGCGATGCCAAATCGCTCAGCGAACCAATGTAGCCTGTAATGGAACCAATCCGATTTTCTCTTGTTGCCACATTGGAACTTTCTAAATTAATTGCCATGATTTACCTCCATTCTCCTAGACTAAAAATTCTTCATTGAACAAGTTGGTAGACAAATAACGAAGCCCTGTATCCGGCAACACCGCTACAATTGTTTTGCCCTCATTTTCCGGTCTCTTTGCAAGCTCTGCCGCTACATGAATCGCAGCACCACCGGATGCTCCAACTAAAATGCCATCTGTTTTTGCAGCCTCTCTTGCCGCTGCATATGCCTGATTCGTATGTACCTCATACCAGTCATCATATACCTTCCTGTCCAGATTGGCAGGAATAAAACGCTCCTCTACATTTTCAAAAGGATGTACACCTGTAATTTCCTCCTGTTCCGGACGTTCAGGGCTCTGAAAGGAATCCTCTGTCGGCTGTATTCCTACAACCCTGATATCTGGATTTTGGGATTTCAGATAATTTCCTGCACCGGAAAGTGTACCGCCTGTTCCCACATTTGCGACAAAAATATCCACTTTTCCGTCCGTATCCTGCCAGATCTCAGGTCCGGTCGTTTGGAAATGTACATTTGGATTTGCGGCATTTCTCGTCTGGTCAGCAAACCAGATATTCTCCTCATCCTTCACTGCTCTTTCCAGTGCCTTTACACATTCTACAAAATCAGGACCGTATTTCTCCATGCTTTCCACAATTTCAGGCACTTCAGAGAGTTTGACAGTTTCACCGCCAAATGCATGAATCACCTGATAGCGTTCCTGGCTAACCTGATCCTGAATGTAAACACGGAATTTGTATCCTTTTGCTGCCGCAATCGCAGCAAGCCCGATTCCGGTATTGCCGCTGGTGAGTTCTATTATCGTATCGCCCTTTTTTAATTCACCGGATCTCTCGGCTTCCTCAATCATATTAAGTGCTATTCTGTCCTTAACACTCTGATTCGGGTTATAGTATTCCAGCTTCACAAGAATTTTTGCCTTTAGATCGTGCTTTTTCTCAAAATTTTTCAGTTCCAGTAAGGGTGTTCTTCCCACAAGCTCTGTAATTGATTCATAAATCTTTGCCATATTTACTGACCTCCATCTTAAATGTGATAATCATCTGCTGAGTCCATCAGACCGAACTCAAGAAGAATTTCTTCCAAACGTTCCTGTGTCATCGGTGTAGGGATATCAAACTTGGTATTGTTAATCACCGCCTCTGCCAGATTGCGGTATTCCTGTGCCTGATTGGAATCCGGCTTATATTCAATCACTGTTTTTTTGTTGATTTCTGCTCTCTGTACAATATTGTCACGAGGGACAAAATAAAGAAGCTGTGTACCAAGTTCCTTAGAAAAAGCACGTAAAAGGTCTAACTCCCTGTCTACATTTCTGCTGTTGCAGATAATGCCACCAAGCCTGACACCGCCAGTCTTGGCATACCGCTTAATTCCTTTTGCAATATTATTGGCTGCATACAATGCCATCATTTCACCACTGGCAACAATATAGATTTCTTTTGCTTTCCCCTCTCTGATTGGCATTGCAAAGCCACCGCAGACCACATCACCCAGAACATCGTAAAATACATAATCCAAATCATTCGTGTAAGCACCCAGATTCTCAAGCATATTGATGGAAGTAATAATTCCTCGCCCTGCACAGCCTACGCCTGGTTCCGGTCCGCCGGATTCCACACATCTGGTTCCGCCAAATCCCTCCCGCATAATTCTGTCAAGTTCAATATCCTCTCCTTCATCTCTGATTGTATCCAAAACAGTCTTCTGTGCCAGACCACCAAGAAGAAGTCTTGTAGAATCTGCCTTTGGATCACAGCCTACCACCATTACCTTTTTTCCATGTTCCACCAGTCCTGCTGTCAGGTTCTGTGTTGTGGTTGATTTTCCAATACCACCCTTTCCATAGATTGCAATTTGTCTTAATTCTGCCATTGTTCTTCTTTCCTTTCAAAATAAATGTTGTAATTGTTCATAGGTAATTAACTTACCCAGTGACTCTTCAATCATTCCCGGCAGCTCCATTGGCATAACGCCGGACTGTTCCATCCTGTTTGCAGCACCCATACCTATCCTGCTGACTAATATATATTTGCAGTCCTTAAATTTGCTAATATTGCTGCAAAGCTTTTCCTCATTATGATTTCCTCCGTTACATACTGGCGTAACTATCCTTGTTTCAAGAAATCTGTAGTTACCTGTTCCCGCCACTTCATATATATAGAAAGTATCTGCCCTGCCAAAATGCTGGTTTATGACAATTCCATCACTGGATGCTACAGCCACTTTATATACATCCGTTTCCAGTTGTCCCTTTGCCAAATTAACACTTGTTAATTTATTATCCATGCGAAAATGTTTCCTTTCCATTTAATCTTCTCTGGTAAATCTGATCACCATACTCCGATTTTCCTGGAACACCGACCGCATCGGCCCTGCAGTGCTGGCAATGCCTGAATACATCTATATACTTAGAGGCTTTTGTCCTCGCCTCATCAATCTGCGAACAGACAGGCGCTTTCTGATCCGCCAGTTCATACTGTGGAATCAGGGGAATAATATTATAAATGCTTGCACCTGCCTCTTTTACAGTTTTTGCAATTTCTTCTATATGCCCACCATTAATCTCTGGAACAAGTACTGTATTTATCTTTATTGTGATACCAGCAGCCGCAACTTTTTTGATACCTTTTAACTGATTTTCTATGAGAATTTCTGCCCCTTCTATGCCTTCATATTTTTTTCCATGATAAATAATGTATTTATTCAGCTTTGCGAGGATCTCAGGTTTTACCGCATTCACTGTAACGGTCAGGGAATCAATTCCTATATCAATCACTTCATCTGCCTTTTCATACAAGAGCAGCCCGTTTGTGCTCATACATTTAATGAGCTTCGGGAATTTTTCTTTTACCTTCCGGAAAGTCTCTAAGGCACAATCCGTAGCAAGTGTATCTCCCGGTCCTGCAATACCGGCAACTGTGATTTCCGGACAGATAGATAAAGCTTTTTCCAAAACTTGCAAGCTTTCATCCGGCGTTATCACTTTCGATGTCACTCCCGGCCGCTCTTCCACATCATTGATCACCCTGTCACAAAAACGGCAGGCAATATTACATCCCGGACTAACCGGAAGATGAATCCGTCCCACATTATTTTTATGACCGCCAAAACACGGATGGGAGTTTTGCAAGTCCTGATATGTATTGCTCATACTACACCTTCTTTCACTATAATATGTAACGATTCAGAACAGGAAATATTATGCAAATTATAGTATGTCATGGTTTACCTGAATCCGAAGTGTTACTGAATGATACTGGGCGGATTCGAACCGCCAACTTCAGTTTTGCAAACCTATGCCATTCCAACGGCTACAGCATCCTGATTGGGAACTATAACGAGTCATACAAAAAAACTGCCACAGACAGCTTTTCTGCATACTATGGCATAAATAAAAAGCCAGAGGTCTGTTAATCTTTTTTAACAAAACCTCTGGTTTTCCAGTCAGCCTTTTATTCTGTGTTTTTCAGTTTTATCTATTTGGACAATTTTACCATCCTGAATAATAAGTGTAATACTTCCATATTTCATATCACTTAACAATTCTTCAAGAGTACCTAAATGCGAACTATCCAAAACCTGCTTACTTTCTGTTTCTTTCATTCACATCCGCCTCCAATCCAGACAAAATCTGTCTGCTTAATTATTGTTGAACAATGGAGTAGACAAATATCTGTCGCCAGAGTCAGGAAGTAATGCTACAATCGTCTTTCCTTTATTTTCCGGTCTGTTCGCAAGAATCACTGCTGCCTTAAGTGCAGCACCAGAAGATATCCCCACAAGGATTCCCTCACTTACTGCAAATGCCTTGCCTTCTGCAAATGCATCCTCATTCTCAATCGCAATAATTTCGTCATATACTTCCGTATTAAGAACTTCCGGAACAAATCCTGCACCAATTCCTTGAATCTTATGTGCCCCCGGAGTTCCCTTTGACAAAACAGGGCTTCCCACCGGCTCAACTGCCACAATTTTCACATCCGGATTCTTTTCTTTTAAGTATTCGCCAACACCCGTGATGGTTCCGCCCGTTCCTACACCGGCAACAAAAATGTCAACTTTTCCCTCTGTCTGTTCCCAGATTTCCGGTCCTGTTGTAGCCTTATGCACTGCAGGGTTCGCCGGATTCACAAACTGTCCTAAGATAACTGCTCCATCAATTTCTTTCGAAAGCTCTTCTGCTTTTGCAATAGCCCCCTTCATTCCCTTGGCTCCTTCTGTGAGCACCAGCTCTGCACCATATGCCTTTAAAAGATTTCTCCGCTCAACGCTCATGGTATCCGGCAGGGTAAGGATTGCCCGGTATCCCTTTGCCGCTGCAACAGCAGCAAGACCGATTCCGGTATTCCCGCTGGTAGGCTCAATAATGGTTGCGCCCTCTTTTAAAAGACCTTTCTTTTCCGCATCCTCAATCATTGCCAATGCAATACGATCCTTCACGGAACCCGCCGGATTGAAATATTCCAGCTTTGCAAGAATTGTAGCATCTGCTACGCCTGCTTTCTTCGCATACCCGTTCAGTTTCAGTATTGGGGTTTTTCCGATTAACTCCAGTGCACTTTCTTTAATCTGACTCATAATGATTTCCTCCTTCTTGCCCTGTTTCTTGAGCATATAGGTATACCCAAAAGGTATTCCTCCATAAAATTAATAATTCCTATTTATTTGATAGGTTTTATATGCTTTGTTCTATGCTACAAATTATACTTTTTCCTATTTATCTTGTCAATAGATTTTCTCATTTAAGTTAATAGATTATTCCTTTTACACATGATAGATATTGTCTATGTTCAGGAATGAACCTGGCATATCCTAAAAAAGTATTATATTTCCATCCACCCTTGTGGTGATATCTGCCAATATCCTCTCCAATGCCATAACCGCACAAGCCCCTGCTTCCTCCTATTTTACAAATTTGCAAAATCCAAAAACAGCAGCCGCATTTTTTCTTCCGTTTCAAAAAATTCATTTTTATGTTCCGTCCCTGTGTACACCTGCTTCCCATCCTGATAGGCAATCAATGTATTCATCGGCACAGGTTCCCATACATGGTGGTCAAGCGGTCTGGTAGATATTACAACTGCTTCTCCTTTTTGACATCTGTATAAACTGTTTTGATAATTGGTATGCACATACATCAACTCCCCATCAACCAAAAGGAGATTCACCTTATTTTCTGGTGTTATTTCGCCAAGAATTTCATCTATCAGTTCAAAGCGCTCCTGCCCGGACAGTTCTTTTTTCTTCTCCATCTCTGTATTCATTCGGCTTACAATATATGCCAGAATCCGCTCACTGTCCGTTTGCCCCTGTTGGCAATGTGTAAAAGGATTAAGCAAATCGCAGTCAAAAATCGTCCCATTATGTGCCAGTGTCCATGTCCTGTCACTGTTATCCCGCATGACAAAAGGATGCGTATTTTCGTAATTGAGATTACCTCTTGTAGCAAGCCTTATATGTGCAATCATTTTATCCGCTTCCACTTTAAATTGTAATCTCTGCCTCAGATAATTACTTTTATGTGAGGCTTCCGGCTGTTTTTCCAAAGATACTGCATTCCCATAAAAAAATGCCATTCCCCATCCGTTGGGATGTTCCATACCGTGTAAGAAAAATTCCAAAAGAAGCTCATTTAATTCCAGCTTGCTATGAGAAGTCACACCAAACAATTCACACATTTATTTTCCCTGCCTCTCCTTTACAAGCTCCAACCCTTTTTTTACATATCCATCTCCAAATTGTTCTCTGATTCTCCACGCATACCTGTTATCTGCATCTGTAAATTTTTCATATTCAAACTGCAGGATTTCATCCACATCTAACGAAAGTCCATCGTAGAACTCTTGCATCATTTCAATTACTCTTAATGCTGCATGGGCTACGGAATATATTTCTCCATCTGGTGTCAATATATTGACTGTCTTTAAATCATACCGGGCTGCATTCTTAAAATTCTGCACTGCTTGAATCTGGTCCTTTTCGCTGAATGGCTGACCTGGAGTTGCAGCAAGCCAGACCATTAAAAGCTGTGCAAAGGTAATATCCTTTTCCTCCACACCAGCACTTACAAGAGGATTTAAATCAAACATACGCAGCTCTATATGATTGACGCCATTTCGACACAACGACTCTAAGTTATTTTCTCCTGCCGGCTTTAACCGTATTGGATAATACAGTTCAGAAGCTGCCTTCAATAACCCCATATCCACATATTTTCGGATACTGTCTGCATATGCGGAAATATTATGATAATCCAGAATAGGAGCAAACTCGTTCCAATATCCCATTTCTCCGCATCTGACTGATGCCATTCCCGTAAACACATCCTGATTGAAAATGCCTTTTTCTACAAATGAGCTGTCCAGAAGAGGACTTGCCGCAGTTACTGCCACAAGCAGCCAGCCATATGCAGCCATTCTCTGTGCAAGTTCCAGATAAAACCTGTTTTTGTATTCCTGATAATCCATCTCCTTTTGATATTTGAAATCAGCTTCCAGCAGTTTCTCAGAAAAGGAATAATTTACATGGATGCCGGAAAATGTCATTTTATACCGTCCATATTTTGCAGACAAATATTCCCTGTATGCAGTTTTTGATACCTCGATGCCTTCAAAAACCGCAACCGGTATGTCACTTTCATTCTCAATGTAAGGAGGATTGGAAAACGGCCACAGGTATTCTCGTTCCGGCAGGCTTTCTAATCTTTCATAAATACGCCTGTTGTGAAATTCCAGCTCTTCAATTGCTTCTTTCGCACTGGTATGTACCGATGTGTTAATTTCTGTTTGATTTTCACAGAAGTCCTTTACAATATGCGTATCATCTGTAAATGGATGGGGTGAATGGGATAACATACCGTCTTTTTTTATCCTTAAGCTTTCCTTCTCCAGTCCAAAATTCCCTTCTAAGATACGTTTTTTCACATCATGATTTTCTATATGTAACATTGCATATCTGCCTCTCTATTCCTGTATTGCTTTTCTGATTCTTTCCAATGCTTCTGACAGCACACTCCGGGGACAGGCGACATTGATTCTCTGAAAACCTCTCCCGCACTCTCCAAATATTTTTCCGCTGTCGAGCCACAACTTTGCTTTATGTATCATGAGATATTCCAGTTTGTCCACGCTAAGCCCTGTCCCCCTGAAATCAAGCCAGACAAGATAGGTTCCCTCGTGTTCTACCATGCGTACACCATGCAGGTTTTTTGCCACATAGCTTTTTGTATACTCTATGTTCTCTGTAACATAAGAAAGCATTGCCTGATACCACTCTTCCCCCTGGCTGTATGCCGCTTCGCACGCCACCAATCCCATAACACCAAGCTGGCTTGTGCCTGCCGCATCCAGTTCTTTACGAAACTTGTGCTTTAAATCACGGTTCGGGATAAAAATGTTTGACATCATCATACTGGCAAGATTAAAGGTCTTACTTGGCGAAGTACAGATAATGCTTATATCCTCATATTCTTTTTTTAAATTTGCAAAGACAAGATGTTTTCCCTTAAATACAAAATCCTGATGAATTTCATCACTGACCACGATGACATGATGCTTCACACATATATCACCCAGCCTTGTCAGTTCTTCCCTTGTCCAGACTCTTCCCACCGGATTGTGCGGGCTGCACAGGAAAAACAGCTTAATCTGTTCCTCAATAATCTTTTTTTCAAAATCATCAAAATCTATATGATAACAGTTATCCTCTCCCAGATATAATGTGTTGCTTACCACTTTTCTCCCATTATCTTTTATCACTTCCGAAAATGGGTAATATACAGGTAATTGGATCAGCACACCATCACCCGGTTCCGTATACGCCTTCACTGCCATAGCCAGTGCAAATACAACTCCCGGTGTTTTTACCAGCCATTTTTCCTGTACCTCCCAGTCGTGGTGTTTCTTCATCCAATTCCTTATAATCTCAAAATATGGTGTCTGAACTTCACTGTATCCAAAGATTCCATGTCTTGCCCGCTCTATCAGGGCATCCTCAATATACGATGAAGTCTCAAAGTCCATATCCGCCACCCACAGTGGCAGCACATCCTCCGGCATTCCACGCCTCCCTGCAAAATCATATTTCAGGCATCTTGTACCCTTTCTATTTATTATTCTGTTAAAATCAAGATTTCTTTCAGCCATGCAATTCTCCTTCTATCTCACGAAAAACATTATCAAGTTCATCCAACAAATCTTTTACATCCTCAATTCCTACAGAAAGCCTGAGTGTGCTTTCTGTAATCCCATTTCTTTCCCGGATTTCTTTTGGCACATCTGCATGCGTCTGTGTTGTCGGATATGTTATCAGCGTTTCTACACCTCCAAGACTTTCTGCAAACTTAATCATACGGACTTTCTCTAAAATTGCCAGTGCAAATTCTTTGCTTTCAAGCTGGAATGTTAGCATCGCACCAAATCCCCTTGCCTGCTTTTTCATGATTTCATATCCCGGATGCGTGGGAAGCCCCGGATAGATTACCTTTTTCACTACATCTTGTTCTTTCAACCAATTAGCAATCGTTATCGCATTTTTCTGTGACTTCTCCATACGGATGCCAAGTGTCTTGATTCCACGGAGAACGAGCCAGCTGTCAAACGGCGCAAGCCCTGCTCCTGTCGTCTTGATCAAAAACCGAAACTTCTCACTGATGTCTTCTCTGTTTGTAACCAAAAAACCAGCCAACGTATCATTATGACCACCAAGATATTTCGTTCCGCTATGTACAACAATATCCGCACCTAAATCCAATGGATTCTGAAAATACGGTGAAAGGAAAGTATTGTCAACAATCAAAAGCAAATTATGCTTTTTGGCTATTTCCCCAAGCGCCTCTATATCTGTCACATTCATCATGGGATTGGTGGGAGTCTCAATGTAAATCGCCTTTGTATTCTCACTAATATAACTCTCAACATCTTCTTTATAACAGTCAATACTTGAGAATGTAATTCCGTTTTTTTCTGATACATTATGAAAAAGCCTTATGCTCCCCCCATAAAGGTCCGCATCCACAATCAAATGATCTCCCTGAGAAAAAAGCTCCATCATCAAAGTAATTGCTGCCATCCCTGTTGAAAATGCCAATGCATCTAATCCATTTTCCAGCGTTGCCACCACCTTTTCCAAATGCTCCCTTGTAGGGTTCTGCAGCCTGCTGTAATCATATCCTGTGCTTTTACCCACACCCAAATGTGCATAGGTTGCGGTCTGGTAAATCGGATAGCTCACTGCCCCATAATTGCTGCTGCATCCCTCTTCTTCTTCCAAATGCAGGCATTTTGTTTCAATTCCTCTTGCCATAATATTTCCTCCCTATTTAGTCAAGTCTTTTTTCCTTATTTTTCAAGGATTTTTTAGTTCTATATCTCAGATGAATGAGCCAATGAAATGGACATTTCTCCTTTTTGCCCTGTTTTTTGGCATATAGTTATACCCGCAGGGTATTTCCTTCTGATTAATCTAAAGATTTATTCTTGTATTTTGCTATTTCTTCCAAATACTTCTGTCCTATCGCACTTAACGGTGCGTCTTTTCTTGATATATATCCAATCGTCATCCGTTCCTCTGATTTCAGTTTTATGGCACAATAATCCTTTCCATTCAAATCTTCACATATGATACCGGAGCATAAAGTAAATCCGTTCAGCCCAACCATAAGATTTAACAAAGTAGCCCTATCATTGGCACGGATAAATCTTTTGTACTGATAGGTACTTAAAACCTCTTCTGCAAAGTAGAAGGAATTGTGTTCCCCTTGTGCAAATCCAAGACATGGGTACTCATCCAGTTCCTCTAATGCTATTTCTTTCCTTTGTGCCAGTGGATGTCCTTTCCACATATATACATATACACCACATTCCAGCAATGGCTGAAACTGCAGTTCATACTCCGCAAACAACTTATATAATACATTCCTGTTAAAATCATTCAGATAAAGAACACCGATTTCGCTTTTGTGGTTCTTGACATTCTCAATGACTTCATGGGTTTTCGTCTCATGCACCTCAAATTCATACTCATCCATTCCATACTGCTTCACAAGTTCCACAAATGCATTTACCGCAAACGTGTAGTGCTGCATGGATACGCTGAATGTCTTTTTTACCTCTGTGTGTGAAATATATTTTGCGTCTAATAGCTCATACTGTTCCATCACGGATTTTGCATACCCGATAAATTCCGTACCTTTTATCGTCACGGTAATCCCGTTTTTTGACCGTATAAATATGTCAAATCCTATCTCCTTTTCCAATGAGCGAATTGCTGCGGAAAGGCTTGGCTGGGATATAAAAAGTACCTTTGCTGCATCATTCAATGAATTTTGCCCTGCTACCGTAATCACATATTTTAACTGAACTAATGTCATTTTCATTCTCCTATAATTCCTATCAATATAGTATGTTAATATTTTTTATATATTATACCATCAAAAGAAACTTTTGCATAATTCTTTTTTCCTTCCGATGGTTATAGTTTTTAACAATATAAAAAGCTGTCAGATAGCTGCTTCCTTTCTCATCTTTATATATCTGACAGAAGTCATGAGCAATCACCTGAATTTTTTCTCTTGCCTTTGCAATTCGTTCTTGTGCTCTGCTCATGAAATAGCCCCTTTGTGATAAAGTTTTTTCTTTAGTTTACCTTATCATTTGCAATGTGGCTATTTTTTACTATTTTGTGCGAAAAAATTTTACCTTTCACAGCTATCCTCTCATCTATTAATTTGCTTTTTTTCTACATTTCATATAAAATAAGCATATATGCAAAATTAAATGATGATTTTGTTACATATTATGCTAATTATGGTCAACATGCCATTATATGCCAATTAAAGCAAAATGAAGCCGCCTGTTACAGCTGTTGAATAAAAATGCATTTTCACTTTTTTCACAGCATTGGGACTGCAATGTTTATTTATTGGTGTTGACATAAATTGAAGGAGGTATTGTATGCAATTTAGCAAAGGAATGCGTGATAAACTTAATAACTATGTAGATTACAACAGGGAATTTACGATAGAAATGTCAACTACTGGAGATTCCGTATACGATTTCTGCTGTTTTGGGGTAGACAGTTCTGGCAAACTTTCGGATGACCGTTATATGGTATTCTACAATCAGACATTTACTCCCAATCAAGAAATTAAATTTTCATCAGGAAATGATAATGCTATTTTCACCGTCAATCTTACAAAGCTTCCTTCTAATATACAGAAGCTTGTTTTTACAACTAATATTGATGGCAATGGTACAATGAAAGACATTCGCCGCCATACTTTTATCTTAAAACAAGATAATACAGCCAAAATTGAACTTACCATGTCCGGATCTGATTTCAATTCTGAAAAAGCTATCATTTCCGTAGAAATATACCAAAAAGATGTCTGGCGGATTGCAGCCGTAGCAAATGGTTTTAATGGCGGGTTATCTGCATTACTGGCAAATTTTGGAGGTACCGAAGTGAGTAATGATTTAGCCTTCCAGCCAGCCCAAATTTTACAAACAAATATTCCGTCAACTGGTTCAACACCTGAATCGAGACTAAAGCCAGAAGAAGAATTAGCACAAGAATTGATAGGTAAAATCAGCCTAGAAAAAGACAAAGTCAACCTTGAAAAGCATGTGGTAAGTCTCTCAAAGTGTGTTGTTAATTTGAGCAAAAAGAGTGGAGTTGACCTTGGTTCTACTCGTGCAAAGGTGGTTGTTGTTTTGGATTACAGTGGTTCCATGGATATGCTTTATAGCGACGGAACAGTTCAAAAGACTATCACTAAACTTGTTCCTCTCGGATTAACATTTGATGACAATGGTTCCATTGATGTTTACCTATTCCAGTCCAACTACAGAAAAATGGAAGATTTAAATCTTTCTAATTACGAAAATTACATCAATAATGTGGTAAATAGATCTGGTTACTCCATGGGTGGCACCAAATATGCTCCTGTTTTAAAAGCAATCATTGAAGGTGCAACACATCAGGAAGGCGGTTTCTTAGGTTTCGGCGGAAAGACTGTGATTGATGAACCTATTGTTGACAATGGTGAACCCACATTTATTCTTTTCATTACCGACGGCGAAAATGCTGACAGAACAGAATCTAGCAACATTATTCGCAGATCTTCTGAAAAGAATGTGTTCATTCAATTTATTGGAATTGGTAAACAGCAATTCCAATATCTTGCTCAGTTAGATGATATGCCCGGAAGAAAAAGAGATAACACTGGGTTTTCGAAAATGGAAGACTTAAACAAAGCTTCTGATGAAGAATTATACACCAACGTTTTAGGGCAATTCTCTGACTGGCTAAAGGGACTTCAATAAAAAATAGTAACTATTCAGTACCTTCATAGTTACAGGCAAAGAACCATGCAGCCTTAATGCACCACCATAAATGAAAGTTATGAGATGCATATCGGAATACCCGAATTCAGTTTTTTTGCTGAAACAAAAAAAGGGGACTTTCATAGAAAATAAAAGATAAGTACAAAAAATAAAAATGCCTCAACACCTTATACTTCTAGGTCTTGGGCATTTTTCGGGTTGGGCTATTCTTAAAAATAGTCAACAGCTCGTAGGGGAATCGAACCCCTGTTTCCGCCGTGAGAGGGCGGCGTCTTAACCGCTTGACCAACGAGCCACATCACATTTATAAATTATACTTGATAAGAACTTAAAAGTCAATCCCTTAATTTATAAAAATTCAAATTTTTTTCTGCCATTATGATTCTTTCACTTTATATCTTCATAAAAACGACACTACTTCGTCCTCCTTTACCCGATTTACCATACTTTGAATGGTTTTTAAATGCTCGTTGACAGTATTTTCCTCACTGGTGTGTGCCATATAATTAAGCAGTTCACGAATTCCTGCACATATGATTTTAATAAAACAGACCGTGTTATTTATGAGTTTTCGATAAATTTCTAATAATCATAAAAAATGGGACAAAAGAGTATAAAAACCCATCTATCCCATATTATTCATGACAATAGAAAGTTCCCAGAGCATACTTTTATTGTTTGGGATCAATGCAGGCACAATACAAATGAATGTTTTCTGAATAAAGTTTAACAAAAAACCTGATTAGTACATTTTTTGTATAGAGAAAAATTTTTTTCTGCATTAGCCTCTTTCCTTTTTGTTTGGACTGCCTATGCAATTTTTCTCCCGTTGCGTTTTAAACAAAAAAATAGTATAATCCCGGAAAAGGTCCCTACAAATAAGTAGGCTTGCAGCATTGGCATGAAATTATATTCTTTTCCCAGCCATATATCTGCAAAATCCTTTGTGATGTATGTGGTAGGCAGCAGTTTTGAAATTGCCTGTACGGATGATGGAAGCATTTCATAGTTTATACCCATCATACCGCTGGCTATCATAATACAAAAATAAAGCATCATAGATATACAGTAGACAATAGCAAACTTTTTACAAAATAGTGCGATGGCATGTGCAAGCATGAATGAAATGACAGCTAACACTCCAATGCATATGATGTAGCAAATCAGCCCTGATACCATTGGGGGCTGGATTCTCAATATAAAAAATCCTACTATAAAATAAATTGCAAACGCACAGATTTGGAAAATTAATTCTGAAATAATTCTGTGAATAATGGTCATTGTTTGACTTATACCAAACAATTCCATTCGCTGGGGAATCCCCTTTTCCAATTCCTGTGAATAAGTGGCTGCATATCCCATCAAAATCGTTGCAAGGGGAATCATTGCACCCATTCCCAAAAATATACCCGTCACCACTGTGGATAATACACTCTCATCTGATAGGTTGAGAGCCATCACTTTGGCAATGACAACAGTCATCAATACCGGCATTCCAATACCAAATATATGTACATAGGGATTTCCTGTAATATTTCGAAACTCAAACAGTATGAATGATGGAGAAACTCTTGTTCTCTTTCCTCTACAATTCATGATTAACTTCCTCCTGATAATAAATTTTCTTTGCATTGCTGTACATAATCTCAATATCATTACTGCTGCGTCTATAATTTATATCGTTGCTAAGAAGCAGCCTTGTAAGAGCAAGCTCCTCTGCTTCATCTTTGACTTCCAGTGCTATAAGGTGCTCCGGGGAAGCTAATTTCTTATAATTTTTTACAAGCAATTCATGCTCCGGGGAAGTTTCAAATACAATGACTGCTCGCCCACAATATTTTTGAAACAGTTGCTCTTTCCCTCCATAATCAATGACTTTTCCCTTATCCAGAATCAGAATTTTATTTGCCATCTGCTCTAACTCCTCATAATAATGAGATACAATACAAAGACTGGACTTCTTCCCTGCATACCAGTTTATCAACTTCTCCATAAGTTTCTGCCTTGTCTCAAAATCAAGACCCGAAGTTACCTCATCATAAAAAGTAAGGGGTGCCTCCTGCATCATTACCATAATAATGGTAAAACGCTGCTTTTGTCCCCCAGACAGTTTACTGTACTTTTTCCGAAGACAATTCTCAAATTCAAAATAAGTTATCAGCTCCTTCAGCTTGGGGTTCTTTGTGATTTTTGTCTCTAATATGGCTTCCATAATGTATTTACAGGGCATGGTGTCGGTATACTCATTGAACTGCATATGAGTTGCCATCTTATCGGGAGAAAGATCCGTCTTGATAATTCCCTGATAATTTATCAGCCCTAAAATACTTTTTATCAGCGTGGTTTTTCCTGCACCATTGGAACCTATGATTCCTACCCTGTCACCTTCGCTGAGCTGCAGGGGCTTATTAATTTGCAGTGCAATTTCCGCACCATATTTTACTGTCAGATTTTCAATTGTTAATTGCATCGTCACATCTCCTCTCTTTGATACATACAAATTAGCAGATCCATATGTATTTCGTATGAATATAGCATGAAAATTTCGTAATTCTATCTACGTAACTCTTTCATCAGAACTGCACACTCTGCTACAAAGTCTATGCAGGTACAAAAATCCTGTTTTTCATGGCTCTTCTTTACAAAAAATTAACTGTTGTCATCACACTCTCCACACAGTTTTTCATATGTATGGAAAGATCTATTTGTTTTGCATAATAGGATGCAATATACAGACCTAAACCATGGCTGGAGATATTCGGTTCATGGTTTCCGCTGACAAAGGGATCAAAAATATGAGGCAGGATGTCCTCTGGAATTGTGACACCATAGTTTTCCATTAAAATACCTGTTTTCGATATGCGTATTTCAATCTTTTCTCCAAAAGGAGTATATTTCACCGCATTCGAAATCAAATTGTCCATAATTTGCAGAAATAAGCATTCATCTGTCACAATTATGGTATTATCTGCATCGATACAAGAAACCTTTAGCTGCTTATCTGACATGACTACTTTGTATGCCTGAAGTTTACTCTCCACAAGGGGCATAATCTGTATCTTTTGAAGTTTTATGTGATCCCTGCTGTGATTTAATGACAAAATGTCCTCCACCACTTTCCTCATGGAAAGAAGCTGTTCTTTTGTCTTTGGAAGGTAGGTGCTTGTATCCTTATATTTCCCCACTTGATTTATCATTCCATCAAGTAAAAGAAGTGCTGCTGAGAGTGGGGTTTTTAACTGGTGGGAGGAAGCACGCAGGAAAATTTCCTGACGTTCATTTTCCTTCTGTAGTGCATGATTTTTTTCCTCCAGTTCATGATACACAGGATTTAAAATTTCTTTGGAATATAGCTGGGAAAACAATAATACTATGAGCAGAATCACCGTACTAAGCATTGGAATACTTTGAAACACCACTGGGCGAATTTCATTCATATCCGGCATCATTGCCGGTAAAACAGTAAACACCATTCCACTCTCTGTGTTTTCCACCGCAAGATAATTGATGTAGGTATTTACATCATCTTCTACTACTGCCTCAAAAATCATCAGCTCATCCGAAACCATATGAACCTTTGTGTAGTTGGTGTGATATTCTATATTGCCTGTAAATTGAATATTAAGATTTACCGGTAATGAAGACCCATTATTTACATCTGTCTGTATCAGTTCTTTCCAATGATTTATCATAACTTCTATTTCTTTTGAAACCTGTTCTTTTTCTTGGTCTGTTGAAAATGCTCCATTATGATATTTGTTTAAAAATTGCTGTAATTCCAAAAGTATTGTCTTGGTATAGTTTTCTTTCACTGTTACTTCTGTTTTCCATGACTGCGATGTCAGAAAAATAGAATCCCCCTCTAATGGAAGTCTTACAGACAAACATGCTGTGGGATTTTTCAATCGGATACCATCATAGCTCCCTGTTTCTACATAAGTTCTATGCTGTACCTCCACAGATTTCAGATTCTGTTCCATGTGGTAGCTGACATAAAGAGATGGCAGCATATAGATGAAATATCCTACAAGAAAGCCTAATAAAATGACCGCAAGTATTATACTGTATATTTGATTTTTTCTGTGAAGTCCCTTTTGATCATAATTCATTTGGCGACCTCCATGTCGAATTGATAACCCACACCGATAACTGTTTTTATACAGTTTACAGGAAGCTTCTTTCGCAGATTCTTTACATGAGCATCAATAATACGGTCACTTCCAATATATTCTTCGTTAAATATATGCAATATCAGTTGTTCTCTTGTATACACACGATTTGGCTCATTGTAAATCGTTTGAAGAAGCAGGTATTCTGTTAATGTCAATGGCAGTTTTTCTCCCGCATAGTAGGCACTATATGCTGCCTCCTCCAGATATAATCCACTGTATGCTTTCGTTGTCACTTTTCTTTTTTTCAGGTGGGAAACACGCCGCAGGATTGTTTCCATTCTTTTCAATAAAATAATAGGGGATACTGGTTTAATGACATAATCATCGGCATATAAATTAAAAGCTTTGACCTGTGTTTTTTCATCATCCAGGGCTGTCAGCATAATGGTTGCTGTCTGTGGAGAATTGTCTTGAATATACTGCAAGACTTGGAATCCGTCCACTCCGGGCACCATAATGTCAAGTACTGCCATATCATAACTATTTTCTTGTAACAGTGTAATTGCTGTCTGTCCATTGGAGCTTTCTGTTACTTCATAGCCAGACATTTTCATGTATTCCGTCAAGACTTCTCTGATGGTAGGTTCGTCCTCCAAAAAAAGTACTTTGTATGGTTTGTTTTCCATTGATGTTCTCCTTGTTTCCATATAAATTCTTAATATATAGTATAGCATAGCTGTATGAATTTCATATGAAGATTTAAAAACATGATATCTCCCTTAACTGATTTGGTTTGTGCATATTTTAAGCTTCTTGCACGCAAAATCTTACCTCACCAATGGAAATATCCTTGGTTCCTGTCAATCCATTGTGAGATACAAATTCTTTTACCTCCTGTAAACTATTTAATGCTTCTGTCTGTTCTCTGTATCGTAACGTTTACTCTGCAACTTTCGCTTGTACCTGCCGGACATAAGCAAACTTTTCAAAATCCTCCGTAATATAGATACACATTTCCTTATCAAAAAGAGGAAAAAGCCGCTGATTTTTAGCTATTTGGTGAGATATTAAAAGGTCAGTTATTTATGATTCGATGTACTTGTAAAAATCTATCACAAAAATAAGATATTCCTTTTCGTTTTTATTTGCAGGCTTTGCCATTTTTAGTTCTGGATTTTTTACTGCTCTTACTAAATTTTTACTTTTCTACGATAAAGCCTTCCAATATCTCTATCATAAATAAAATCCGGCATTTCCTCCCCTTGATAAACTGTCCAGCCAAATCTGCTGCATAACAATTCCACAAAGTTGTCCTGATTTCTGTCATAGGAATTTTCTATCTCCTTTATCTGATAATGTAAAACAAACTCATTTATCTTCTGTCCATAAAGTAACGTGTCTCCTTTGAAGTATTCTATTTCTATAATCACCATAAATTTATCCCTTATGAAGCTGACGTTTTGAGTTAATTGTTTCATATAGCAGCCTTTTATGTGTGTGCCTCAATTTACCATCATTTTTATGTTGATAATTCCGCCTCAGCCAGTCTTTTTTTAAAGAATTGGCGGTATCTTGAAAAGAAAAAGCTTCCAAAGAAAAAGCTTCTGACGGCATCCTTGAACAAATAGAACAAAAAGGACAGTTTGAATCCTTACAGACAGCAGCTATCCAGGAATCACAAAATACGCAGCATTCTGCATCATACCTATGATAATAAAACAAACCTTTCTCACCGCATATGGGACACTCAGTTCCCAACCAAGTACCATATTTATTTATCTTTTTCTGCTTTGCTTTATACCGCAAATACCTTTTTCTATTCTTCATATCAATCCTCTGACTCATCCAAATACAGCAGTTCTCCAAATGCCGGTTCTATTTTATGATAGTATCCGGTTGCCATATTTTTTCAATTTCTGTGCAAGCATGCTGCAATATTTCCTTACGCAGCCCACTGAACTGTTCCCCGAATTTTGCCTGATAGGCAAGTGTAAATTCTCCATAATAAAGCAGTTCCCTATAAGCCGTATCATTTTCATTGATAAGAGATATCAGAATTTTACATAAAACGCAACTATGCAGTTAATTTATCTGCCTATAACTATCCCTTGCAATTTCCCAGTACAATTTTACATACATATCAAAACTGTTTAGAAAGTTCATTACTCTCTTTTCCTGTTCTATTGGATCCGGGATAAAATAATACCTCTCATATAGGATAAACCATAATGCATCCAGCTGTTCCGGCTTGGACAAAAACTCTAATAGAAAATCTGCAAATTCTTTCTCCTTACGCACCGCAAAAAACTCTTGATTTTTCATTGCTTTTACCAATAGTTCCCTGCAATGGGGCGAATCACAACTTCCTTCCACCGCCTGTCTGAAATCCTCTATGGTCTTTACATAAGAATCCATGCCTGCAAGGATTTCCAACTTTCTATGAGTAGTTTCCTCCATGGCTTTCACTAAACTTGCCACCAATGTCCCTTGTGCGGAATGTTTTAGGGCTTCCAGATGTACCCATTGATTCATGCACATTATATGCTCTAACTGAATTTCCCTGCTGTTTCTGAGCAGTTGTTCCAGCATACGATAAAATGAACCATCATTCTTAATCACTTCTCCCTGTAAATAATTGCTCCATGGATGATTTGGAAAAGCCAGTGTGGTTTTACACTCAGGATACCATATGGGAGAATGAGTCATCTCATACCACAATTTCCATTCTGTCTCCTCCGTTCTCACCACATATGCTGCCAAATAAGCCTGTGCCAAGGGACGATATACTCTTGCTGCCATATGATAGCACAAAAGTTCCATCTCCATAGCACATTTCTCTGCTGTCTGATAATCTATATTTTCCTTAAAAAGAGTTAAAAATTTTTTTCCTTCTCTGCTGTGAAAAAATACATTATCTTCTATTTTTTCACCCTCCTGCACAAATACCCCATACATAATTCCAAAAGGAACATAGACCGTAAGAAGCTGAGATGCTGAAAGTATTTGCGATGCCTGTTCCATAAATGCTGCCAATGCATCCACAAATTCCAGCTTATACTGGCAAACTATAAATTCCTCTGAAAGTGTATATTCTACATAATCTCCAATCTGCTTTTGGGGCTGCTGACACATTGCCTTCCAAAGATGAAACAGTCCCGGAAATTTTTTAGATATTTCATCCATCTCAAAATTCCCCCCTTTCCGTTTTATATTTCATATAAGCGTTTTTATTACTAAAATATCGAATGGAAAAATAACCTTCTGCCATAGTATCTACATCAATTACATCATTGATTTCCCCATTCGCCAACATATTTTGCAGTGTTTGATTTAGAATTTTACGGTCATAAATAACGTTTTGGGTACTGACTTTCTGTCCGTGAAATTCAACATCAGGTATCCAGTCACCATCCACCAGACCTGCATCATCACGATTATCAAAATAGATATCTGCATGCAGAGTTTCATCATTAAAATAGTACATAACTGCTTTTGTATCCTGGCACAAAAAAATGAGAGATTTTTGATACATGGGGATTTTTTTCCCTTTCCGTTCCCAATAGCTGATGTATGTAATTTCAATACGGCTATAATCTCCATGATACAGACACTTTTGCACCTGTCTCATATACTCTGCTGTAATTTCTTCTTTCTTAGTCATTTTTCCATTTATTACAATCTGTTCCGGCAATATAAAGTTCTGAAATTCCTCATCTGTGAAATACTTCTCGCCTTGAGAGCTTTTATTCTTGTTCCCTGCAAACAAATGTTGTAAAAATGTTCGAAAATTCCTTTCCTCCTGTGTATACCCCCTTTTCGTTTGAAATTCCTTTCTCTGATTTTCAAGATATATTTCTTTTTCCAATTCTTTGTTTTGCTGTTCTATTTTTTGTTCCTCTTTGTAATTTAGCAAAAGAGTTTCTCTTTTCTTAAAGCAGCTGGCAATTCTGTCAAGCAGTCCCTGCTTTTCAGAGATCTGCTTTCTTTTACACACTTCTAAAAACTTCACAAATTCCAGCATTTCCTCAAACAAAAGAACTTCTTCATCATGTTCTCTATAAAATATCTTTCCCTTATCTTTCCCTTTCACTGCCAGTACAATAACACTTTGTTTATCTGCTTTCTCATATAGCACTCTTTTCTCTTCACTGAGCCATGGAGTATCCTTATATACAATTCGAAATCCTTCTATGATCCCATGATTGTTCTCCAAAAATTGAAAAAGTTCCTGCTCATAGTTCATACAACTTATCTCCAATCTTATAATACAAAATCCCCCTGTTGTGCAAAACAATGCAAACAGAGGGATTTTACTTTCGATTACAGCATCTTCTCTAAGGTTTCACGAATGGCCTTAATAAAGTTCTCGCTGTTTAATACAGTTACATTTTCTAGCGTGGTAATCAGTGCCAAATCCTTTGTCATCTTTCCACTCTCGATGGTGTCAACGGTTGCTTTTTCCAACTTATCAGCAAAATCCATTAATTCCTGATTGCTGTCTAATTCACCGCGTTTTCTGAGGGCTCCTGTCCATGCAAAAATGGTTGCCACCGAGTTTGTGGAGGTTTCCTCCCCCTTTAAGTGCTTGTAGTAATGGCGCTGTACTGTTCCATGAGCTGCCTCATACTCATAATAGCCCTGCGGAGATACCAATACTGATGTCATCATGGCAAGAGAACCAAAGGCCGTTGCCACCATATCCGACATAACATCTCCATCATAATTCTTGCATGCCCAGATATAACCGCCCTCAGAACGAATGACACGAGCCACTGCATCATCAATTAAGGTATAGAAATATTCAATGCCTGCCGCCTTGAATTTTGCATCATACTCCTTGTCATAGATTTCCTGAAAAATATCTTTAAAATTATGATCATATTTCTTAGAAATCGTATCCTTTGTTGCAAACCAGATATCCTGCTTGATATCTAATGCATAGTTAAAGCAGCTTCTGGCAAAGCTTTCAATGGACTCATCCAAATTATGCATACCCTGTACAATACCGGCACCCTTAAAGTTATGAATTAACTCTCTGGTTTCCGTTCCATCCTCTGCCGTGTATACAATTTCTGCCTTTCCAGCACCTGGAATCTTCATTTCACTTCCCTTATATACATCACCGTAAGCATGTCTTGCAATGGTAATTGGTTTCTTCCATGTGCGGACGGTGGGCTCAATTCCCTTCACCACAATGGGGGCACGGAATACGGTTCCATCTAAGATAGCACGGATGGTTCCGTTGGGACTCTTCCACATTTCCTTTAAATCATATTCTGTCATACGGGCAGCATTTGGTGTAATGGTGGCACATTTTACAGCTACCCCATATTTCTTAGTTGCTTCTGCGGAATCTACGGTAACCTGATCGTTTGTTTCGTTACGATATTCCAGACCTAAATCATAATATTCAGTATTTAGTTCAATAAAAGGCAATAACAATTCATCCTTGATGATTTTCCAAAGGATTCTTGTCATTTCGTCTCCGTCCATTTCAACGAGTGGTGTTGTCATCTTAATTTTTGCCATTGTTCTGTCCTCCTGATTCTTCGTTGCCTTTTTCGGCGGTTATAGTTTTATGGAAAGCAAAGATATTTCGTAACTATTCAGTACCTTCATAGTTACTGGCAAAGAACCATGCAAAATTGCCTACGGCAATGGTTCTTTGCCGGTTATATCCACTTTTTCTTACGGTCTGTGCAGTAAATGCACAGACCTACTGAACAGTTACGATATTTCATATATCTGCACTTTTTTCGTAAATTATATCTTATCTATCAGAATTTTACAATCTCCAATATTTCTCATGGAGTTTATAATATGTTGATTTGCCAGCTTTTCTGCCCTGTCTCCATCCTTTTCTTTGATGGCAGTCATAATATTTCTGTGTTCTATGTTGGTATGCCCGGAACGGTTTTTCGCAGCAATGGAGGCTTCCCGCACCAGCTTAATATACTGATGATAATCCGTCAGCAAATCTTCCAATATCTTACTGCCTGATGCCTGATACATAAGTTCATGAAAGCGGCTGTCCTGATCAATAAATTGCTCCACATTGCCTTTTTGAAGGTGAAATTCAGACAAATCCACACTTTCCTCCAGTGCCCTCATTTGTTCTTCCGTAATATTTTCGGCAGCCCATTTCGCACACAGTCCCTCCAACAGAGAACGTATCATATAGATATCATGAATATCTTTATCTGTGAACCCCCTTACATAGGCTCCCTTGTTGGGCACAATGACAACCAAGCCTTCCAGCTCTAATTGCCTCAGCGCTTCACGAACAGGTGTTCTGCTAATACCCAATTCGTTTGCAATGGCTGCCTCCCTGAGCTCTTCATTTTTCTTATAATGTCCGTTTATAATATCCTCCCGAATTTGGTGATATACTCTGCCACGCAATGAATACTTATCTGCGGCTTCCATTTCGATGCTGTTTGTATTCATAGCAAAACCTCCTATGATTGCAACTGCAGTCCTGTCCTACTCATCTGTGCAAAAAAACAAGTCCTCTTGCGATCCAGCTAAGGAATCTTATCATAGACAGTTATTATCGTTTGCAGTTACTTTTGTATAATTGTATACAATTATGCAATCTTAGTCAACCCCTATTTTGTAATTTTTGCAACTATCTAACAATTCAGCCATATGCAATTATGTAGACGAATCATGCTTGCATGAATGAGGATACATAATCGCATATGAGCTAAACGCCTCTTTATGGGCAAAGCTAGCTGCGTAGTAATCTTGTAACAGTTCAGGTAGGTCTGTGCATTTACTGCACAGACCGTACGAAAATACAGCGGGAGCAGGCAAAAGCCCCATCTGCGGAGCAGATTTTAAATGGGCTTTTGCAAGTAACAGTTCAGGTATCTGAACTGTTACATAATCTTTGCGAATGGCGTGGGCTGAACTTTACTTATATTTCATCATTGCACTTACATTCAAAAGTCCCCAGCCCTGAATGCTTTTGGAATAGCCGCTGTCTTTGGCAGTTTTGTACAGACAATATTTCACATCTTTGGGTGTCATATCCGGATTCTTTTCCAGTAAAAGAGCGATTGCGGCAGAAACCACCGGCGTTGCCATGGAGGTACCACTCATTCTTTGATAACTGCTGCCGTTACAACAACTGATAATATCCGTACCCGGTGCCAGAATTTCAGGCTTCATAACACAAAAAGGCGTAGGTCCTCTGCCGGAATATTCCTGTTTTTGATTTTCCTCAAAAGCCCCCACCGTAATAATCTTTGGACTGATTCCCGGTGTAGTAACTGTTTCCTGCCCCGGTCCATTGTTGCCGGCGGCAGCCGTTACCACCAAGCCCCTGCTCCATGCATATTCCACTGCTTCCAATAAAAGAAGTTCCTCCTTATCTCCCTCCTTTGACTCTGCCCCCACTGAAATATTCAAAATACGGATTCCATACTCTCTGGCATGCTCCACCACCCATTCTATGGCTTGAATCACATTATCAATGTGTCCATCCCCTTTATCATTTAACACTTTACATACTATAATATGACTTTCTGGGGCAACACCCATATATCTTCCCATGGATTTCCTGCCGCTGCCACAGACAATACCGGCAATGTGAGTTCCATGAGAATTATCATCATAAGGTTTTGTTCTCCCATGCACATAATCTCGAAATGCCACCACACGTCCTCTTAAATCCACATGCCTTGCCACACCGCTGTCTAATACAGCAATGCCTACACCTTTGCCATATATTCTCTGCTGATACGCCTCTTCACAGCCGATAATTCCCCGCACTCTATCCATACGCATCTCCAGCCATAGTTTTGTAACTGTTTCGCACTTTCACAGTTACATTTTTTATTCCATTTCTTACTTCTACTATATGAATTGCAACAGTCATTGAGAACTTGCCCATAAATTTAAAAACATCGTAACTGTTCCGTAGGTCTGTGCATTTACTGCACAGACCGTAAGAAAAAGTGGATATAACATGCAATTTTGCATGGTTCTTTTCTTGTAACTATGAAGGTACTGAATAGTTACGAAAAATCTATAAAAATAAATTTTTTAATTTTTTAGGAAACATTTACAAGCTCTCTTTCATAATATAAAGTGTAAATAATTTTATTTGGAGGCTCAAATATGAGTGATTTAGCTGCAACAAACTGTGGATGCGGAAACTGCGATGGAGGAAATAACTCTTGTCTTTGGATTATCCTCTTGTTATTATTCTGCGGAGGATGTGGTAATGGCAACGGAAGCAGTATTTTTGGCGGTGGAGGATGCAACGGTGGCTGTGACTGCAGCACTATCTTAATCATCCTTTTATTGGTAAGCTGTTGCGGCAACAATGGCGGTATCTGCTAATTTCTTCTTCAAAGGGCTGTCGCATCAGCGGCAGCCTTTTTTCATGACAATAGAAAGTTTGCGGAGCGTGCTTTCTATTGTTTACTTCTTCTCCTCCCTTTCTTGATTGATCTGATAGTTCTTATTCTCCCGCTCATCTCTTTTTCTGTTCACACACTCCTCATCCAGCTCGTAAATAGAATCTTCCACCTCCACAATACGAAAATACACACCTATCACCTCCTATATTTTAGTATATTTTTTTTCTAAAAAAATGAAACCTGTTTTTCTTTTTTCTGTCATAGATTCCCAAGGCACACATAGAATGGAAATAGGAGATACAAAAGATTACCTACCAAAAAAGGAGGATTCTATGGACGAAACAAAGGATTTTGACAGTAAAATCACTACTCACACCATGAAGCTTTTAAAAACTGCACTGCCCTATGTGAATACCAGCGAACAACATTTTTTATCTATTTATCTTAAATTTTCCGAATTTCTAAATACTTTACAACTCTACACTCAGGAAAAAGGCAGTATCAGTGCCTGTAAAAGCGATGAAAAAAAACAGGGGAATATGATTGAGATGGTAAATGCCTTAAAAAAAGTATGCCATGACCACGAGCGGGAAACTTTAGATATGATGCTGAATTTTCTGCAGGCAATGCAGCTTTACCAAACCTATTCCGAATTTTATAAAACCACAGAACAGTTTAAGGAATTAGAGGGAACGAACCCCTTTGCCGAAAACAATCAAATGGATATGCTGAAAGCATTTTTAACACCGGAGCAGCAGACCATGTTTGAAACCTACAAAAGTCTTTTTTGATGGGTTCTTCTTCGCAATTTATAATTTTATTTTGGAAAGGAAATGATTATGTCAGATTGGAAACAGGATGAACGTTTAAAACATATTGCACCAGAGAAGTTGAAGATGCTGGAAAAACTTGCTTCTGGCATTCAGGGAAAATCCCCCAAAGAGGCTATGCCTCTTTTGATGGCTGCGTTGTCTACTGCCAAAGCAAAAGGCTTAAGCTTTACCACAGAAGAAATGAATATGATTATTGACTTATTCAAAAAATCCGCTTCCAAAGAGGAGGCGGAACGAATTGATAAACTGCTGCAAATCTTTCATCAGATGGGTACAAAATCTTAAGATTTTGTACCCATCTGTCTGCAATATACACCATAAAATATTTTGTAACTACCCGTACAATACTGCACACTTACAATAATTTACTTCATTACAATATTAATAATTCTTCCCGGCACATAGATTTCCTTTACAATATTTCCGGAAAGCTTATCGCCAAGGGCCTCTTTACCTGCCGTTAAGGCACTGTCCTTGTCAATATCTGCAGCCAATGTAATTACTGCTTTTGTCTTACCGTTGATCTGAACAGCAATCTCTTTCTCATCATCTTTCATGGCTTCTTCATCCCACTGCGGCCACTGATTCTCATACACACTTTCACTGTGTCCCATTGCTTCCCATAACTCCTCACAGAGATGCGGTGCAAAGGGTGCCATTAAGATAACTGATGTTTCCAGCGTTTCCTTATCAATACCATCTTTTTTCGCCATTTCAATCATCTTATTGTTATATTCCATGAAACCGCTGATAACGGTATTTAGACTAAAACTCTCCAGTCTCTGGGTGATATCATACACCATCTTGTGACGAGTACGAATCATCTCTCTGGTGGCGGTTACATTCTTATCCTTATTGTCCATGACCAGATTCCAGAAACGGTTGATAAAACGATATACACCATCAATTCCTCTGTCATCCCACTCTGCATCCAGTTCTGGCGGACCCACAAACATTTCATACATTCGCAAGGAATCACAGCCGTAATCCCTTACTAAGTCATCCGGAGACACCACATTTCCCTTAGACTTACTCATCTTGATACCATTCTTTCCAGTAATCATACCCTGATTGAACAGCTTCACAAAAGGTTCCTCAAAGTCAACCATGCCGATATCGTATAAAAATTTGGTATAGAATCTGGAGTATAATAAATGAAGTACTGCATGTTCCACACCACCGATATACATATCTACCGGCAGATTTTTACTTGCCTTTTCCTTAGATACCAATTCTTCTTTGTTTTTGTTGTCCACATATCTTAAGAAATACCAAGAAGAGCCTGCCCACTGAGGCATAGTATTGGTCTCACGCTTTGCCGGTTTTCCACAGCAAGGACAAGCGGTATTTACCCATTCCTCAATATCTGCCAAGGGAGATTCTCCTGTTCCCGTTGGCTGGTAAGATTCTACCTCTGGTAACAATAATGGCAACTGGTCTTCCGGAACAGGTACATTGCCGCAATCAGGACAATGGATAATGGGAATTGGCTCCCCCCAGTAACGCTGTCTGGAGAATACCCAGTCACGAAGCTTATAGTTGGTGGTCTTCTTACCTAGCCCCATCTTTTCAATCATCATAGGTGCTTCTTTTTTCAGCACTGCGGATTCCATACCATTCCAGTCACCAGAATTTACCATAACTCCCACTGCATCGGTATATGCTTCTTCCATATTATCAATGCTCTGTCCATCCTTTGCAATCACCTGTACAATAGGAATACCAAATTTCTTTGCAAAGGCAAAATCTCTGTCATCATGGGCAGGCACACACATAATTGCTCCAGTACCATAATCTGCCAATACATAGTCAGATAACCAAATGGGAATCTTTTTGTTGTTAATTGGGTTCACCGCATAGCTTCCTGTAAACACACCCGTCTTGTCCTTATCCTGCATTCTGTCCACAGAGGAACGCATAGAAGACTGGTAAATGTAATCTTCCACTGCCTTTTTTGTCTCGTCGACAGCCAATTCTTTTGCCATCTCATGTTCTGGTGCCAGAACCATGAAAGTGGCACCATGCAAGGTGTCCGGTCTGGTGGTATACACAGTAATTTCCTTATCTGTTCCATCCACTTTAAAGTTTACCTCTGCACCATAACTTTTCCCAATCCAGTCAGCCTGCATTTTCTTAACCTTTTCCGGCCAGTCCAGCTTGTCCAAATCATCCAAAAGACGGTCTGCATATTTGGTAATTCTCAACATCCACTGGCGTAAATTTTTCTTGGTGACACCAGTGCCGCAGCGCTCACAGCAGCCGTTCACTACCTCCTCGTTTGCCAGACCCGTCTTACAGGAAGGGCACCAGTTAATTGGAAATTCCTTTTCGTAAGCAAGACCCTCTTTAAACATTTTCACAAAAATCCACTGTGTCCACTTGTAAAATTCCGGATCCGTGGTATTTACTTCCATATCCCAGTCATACACCGCTGCGATTTCATTGATCTGACGCTTAATATTGGAAATATTGTCTGCGGTAGACTTTCTTGGATGGGTTCCCATCTTGATTGCATAGTTTTCAGCCGGCAGACCAAACGCATCCCATCCCATGGGATGAATCACATAATGCCCTTGCAGCATTTTATATCTGCTCCAAACATCGCTGATAACATATCCTCTCCAATGTCCCACATGAAGTCCGCTGCCAGACGGATATGGAAACATATCAAGACAATAATATTTAGGCTTTTTACCGTCATTTACATTTACGGGATTCTTCTCCCAGTTTTTACGCCATTTCTGTTCTATTTCCCTATGATTATAAGGTGTTGCCATTTGTAATTCCTCCATTTTTAAGCTTACGCTTTGTTTTTTGTAAGCAATCACCTTCGTTGACCACTTACCTTCACAAATTTCGCACCCCATGATTTTCATGTGTGCAATAATATTTTATAACCAGTCAAAATCACTGATTGACTGCTATTTGAACACATAATATACTGCATAGTTTTCATGTGTTCAGTTCCTTTCTTAGTTTATCATACGTTAGATATTTGTCAATAGAGTAAGTTAGATAATCACTTGATCTCTAATACATCATTTACCGGTGCTGCACTGACATAAGAAAGTTTGATGGTATCACCCACCTGATACTTAATAATGGGCAGCAGATTACTGTTGGACAGATTAAAAGCAAATACCTGCTCATTGCCGCTGATGTATACATAATAGTAGGTAGTTCCCTCTATGGTAATGGGAGCAATGGCTTCAATTTTACCAGTCACCTCCAGGGCATTGCCTGCCTCTGCACTGGTGATTCCATTGGTATTTAATAAAGACACATAGGATTTCTCACACTCTGCCACCGTATCACCAATGGCTACCCATTGATACTTCTGCACATTTACCATGGCATATTTCTTTACCAGACCTGCATCATCCTTTAAAGCCATAAAATAAGTAGGCTCATTGGCAATATTCAGCAGCAATGGGAATGTGGCACCATAACCTAAATTCTGTACCTGTCCCTCCGCAGAGCCCATGGCAGAATATTCAATGGCACCCTCCACAGAATAAAATCTAGTCTCCATAGTTCTCTGATTCATCAATACAAAGCCCACAATAGACTGATCCGCATTTAAGGAAGTGATACCCGTATATACCCACACATCATCATCCAAAGCAATATAATTGTATCCCTGAGTGGTTTGCAGGCAGTCCTTCTGTCCTAAGATGCTGTTGAAAAATCCATGCTTTAAGGTTCCGTTGTAATCATAGAGCTCTACCAGTAAATCCGCTGAGTACACTCTGTCAACCCATTGAGGCACATCTTCCACCTTATATTCTGTGGTTTCTCCTGTCTGTGCATTGCAAAGAATTACTTTTCCAATGGTTTGACCACCAAAAAGACCAATGTTAAATTTCTTCACCGGGCATACCCAGTAAGGTGTTCCTTCCTCGTCAATTTCAAAGCTAATGCTGTCAAAAATGTAGGTGGGATAACGAAATCTTAAGTGTCTGTAAATATTGTGGTTTAAATATTCTGCTTCCGAATATTTGATGGGTACATCTAATTTGATACATTCCGTGTTCTGAGTTGCCATGTCAATCTTAATGTATGCCGGAATACCATTGGACTGATTGGTCAGCCATTTAATGGGACTGGCGTAAATCAAAGGTGTCACACGCACCGGTTCATCATTAAAATTAATCTGTGTATACAGATTGCTGACCTCGAACTGAGATACATAATCCACCATGCTTCCCATTTTGCGATTTCCCAACAGGCTGGCAGAATCCTTATCCAGCAGTGGAATCTGGTTGTAATTTACCTCTTTGATATCCTCAGTAAAAACCTTTTCTTCCACTGTCATCAGCTTTTGATATTTGGATGCATTTACAATGGGGGAAGATATAATATTTCCCACAAAGTATACCAGTGCCAAAGCTACGGTTATGATTACTGCCACCTTAAAAGGAATGGATTGCTTGGGAAATTTTTTCATATCCTCCACATTTTTCATCGATTTTTGGGCAGACAGCAGAAAAATTGCTGCTATTATCACAACACAAATGGTAAAAATAAATCCCCACATTCCTTGGGAATGAATATTGATTGCCGGAATGGTGATGTAGTAATAAATTCCACCGATAACTAACAGTGCAATTATGAAAAAAATATATAGTTTTGCTTTCTTCATTTCTCCCTCTTCCTCTCTTTCTATAAATGTTTGTAACTATTCAGTACCTTCATAGTTACAAGCAAAGAACCATGCAAAATTG
>CAMWHJ010000010.1 GCA_947174015.1 uncultured Lachnospiraceae bacterium
TTTTGCATGGTTCTTTGCTCGTAACTATGAAGGTACTGAATAGTTACGAAAAAAGTAAAATGGCAGGCAACTGTGAAAGAAATGAAAAGCTGTAAAAATATAAGAGGAGGAATCCATATGGGATTGGAAGAATTATTAACGGATATTCGGGATCAAAGCAACGGGGATAAACCCACAATTTGCCCAGATTGTAATGTGGAATATAAGTATCTGGGGCTGGGACATTACAAATGTGAGAATTGTGGAAGACTGGAGACAGATGATTACGGTAAAGTACGGGATTATATTGAACAATCTCCGGAGGATGTGGGATTGGATAAAACTTCCATTGATACCGGAGTGAAAGTGGAACGTATCAGAGAAATGATAGAGATGGGGAAAATCAGTTTGGTAGGCGGGGGAAAAGGAGAAAAAACAAAAGGTCAAAAATAACTATTTTCTTAAATTTTCTATTGACATACGAAAAGGAGAAATATATAATGGACTAGTGTGTGTGAAAACATGCTAGTTTTTCGTACACATAAGTGTGAAAATCCATTTTGCACTTCACGTTTGTGATTTGGCTTGTAAACAGGCAGAATCGCAGAACTCAAATTATGTAAATGTTTACGCATTGCAGACAATATCTACAGGAGGTGAAAAAGAATGCCGACATTTAATCAGTTAGTGAGAAAAGGAAGACAGACGACCGTAAAGAAATCTACTGCACCAGCACTTCAGAAAGGTTATAACTCTTTGAGAAAGAAGTCCACAGACCTTTCTGCACCACAAAAGAGAGGTGTGTGTACAGCAGTTAAGACAGCAACACCTAAGAAGCCTAACTCAGCTCTTAGAAAAATTGCCAGAGTTCGTCTTTCTAACGGAATCGAGGTAACAAGTTATATCCCAGGTGAAGGACACAACCTTCAGGAGCATAGTGTTGTTCTTATCAGAGGTGGTAGAGTAAAGGACTTACCAGGTACAAGATATCATATCATTCGTGGTACTTTGGATACAGCTGGTGTTGCTAAGAGAAGACAGGCTCGTTCTAAGTACGGTGCTAAGAGACCGAAGGACGCAAAATAGAATAAGTATCACAAACAGAGTTTGAATAAGTGCCGGAACTTGTAGATATTGACTCGCATAGGCTGAAAAGTATGGAGTTGGAATTGTTCTGACTGTAAATGCGAAAGATAGATAGAACGACCGCGCGCGAACACAATCTTTAAGTGTAAATTACACATGTGAGTACCGATGAATTAACAAGTGAATACTTGCCGCATAATGCGGTGGGTGCACGTATTAAGGAGGGAAGAACCGTGCCACGTAAAGGACATGTTCAGAAAAGGGATGTTTTAGCAGACCCATTATACAACAATAAAGTCGTTACAAAGCTTATCAACAACATTATGTTGGACGGTAAGAAAGGCGTAGCGCAGAAAATTGTTTACAAGGCTTTTGACAGAGTAGCTGAGAAGACTGGTAAGCCAGCTTTGGAGGTATTTGAAGAAGCTATGAACAATATTATGCCAGTTCTTGAAGTAAAGGCAAGACGTATCGGTGGTGCAACATATCAGGTACCTATCGATGTGAAAGCAGATAGAAGACAGGCATTAGCACTTCGTTGGATTACCACTTACTCTCGTGCCAGAGGAGAAAAGACCATGGAAGAAAGATTGGCCAACGAAATCATGGACGCAGCCAACAACACAGGAGCTGCTGTTAAGAAAAAAGAAGATATGCACAAAATGGCAGAGGCAAACAAAGCATTTGCTCACTACCGTTTCTAATTATCCTATCTGGTTAAAAAATAGTAAAAGGAGGAAATACCTTTGGCTGGAAGAGAATACCCGTTAGAGAGAACCAGAAATATTGGTATTATGGCTCATATTGATGCTGGTAAAACAACAACAACAGAGCGTATCCTGTATTACACTGGTGTAAATTATAAAATCGGTGATACTCATGAAGGTACTGCTACCATGGATTGGATGGAGCAGGAACAGGAAAGAGGTATCACAATTACTTCTGCGGCTACCACATGTCATTGGACATTGCAGGAAAATGCCAAGACAAAGCCGGGTGCATTAGAGCATCGTATCAACATCATTGATACACCAGGACACGTAGACTTTACCGTAGAAGTTGAGCGTTCCCTTCGTGTACTTGATGGTGCCGTAGGTGTGTTCTGTGCTAAGGGCGGTGTGGAACCACAGTCTGAAAATGTATGGCGTCAGGCAGACACATACAATGTACCGAGAATGGCATTTATCAATAAGATGGATATCTTGGGTGCTGATTTCTATAATGCGGTAGAACAGATAAAGACAAGACTTGGTAAGAATGCCATCGTTCTTCAGTTACCAATTGGTAAAGAGGACGAATTCAAGGGAATTATTGACTTAATGGAAATGCAGGCTTACATCTATAATGATGATAAGGGTGATGACATTACTGTCTGTGAAATTCCGGAAGATATGAAAGATGATGCAGAACTTTACCGCAGTGAATTGGTGGAAAAAATTGCTGAGTTAGATGACGATTTGATGATGAAATACTTGGAAGGTGAAGAACCAACCATTGATGAATTAAAGGCTGCATTGAGAAAGGGAACTTGTGAGTGTACAGCAGTGCCTGTAACTTGTGGTTCCGCATATAAGAATAAGGGTGTGCAGAAATTACTGGATGCTGTCCTTGAGTATATGCCAGCTCCTACAGATATCCCTGCTATTAAGGGTACTGATATGGATGGAAATGAAATCGAGAAGCATTCTTCCGATGAGGAACCATTTGCAGCATTGGCATTCAAGATTATGGCTGACCCATTCGTAGGTAAGCTTGCATTCTTCAGAGTTTACTCTGGTACCTTAAATGCAGGTTCCTATGTATTTAACTCTACCAAGGGAAAGAAAGAGCGTGTAGGACGTATCTTACAGATGCATGCAAATAAGAGAGAAGAACTTGACAAGGTTTACTCTGGTGATATTGCAGCAGCTGTTGGCTTTAAGCTTACAACAACCGGTGATACTATCTGTGACGAACAGCATCCGGTTATCTTAGAGTCCATGGAATTCCCTGAACCGGTTATCGAGTTGGCTATTGAGCCTAAGACAAAGAATGATCAGGGAAAGATGGGTGAAGCTTTAGCAAAACTTGCAGAAGAAGATCCTACGTTCCGTGCTCATACCGATCAGGAGACTGGTCAGACAATCATTGCCGGAATGGGCGAATTGCATCTTGAAATCATCGTAGACAGACTTCTTCGTGAATTCAAGGTGGAAGCAAATGTAGGTGCTCCACAGGTTGCCTACAAAGAGACCTTTACAAAGCCAGTGGAAGTGGACAGCAAGTATGCAAAACAGTCTGGTGGTCGTGGACAGTATGGACACTGTAAGGTTAAGTTTGAGCCAATGGATCCAAATGCGGAAGAGACATTCAAGTTTGAATCTACCGTTGTTGGTGGTGCGATTCCAAAGGAATACATCCCTGCTGTTGGTGAAGGTATCGAAGAGGCATCTCAGGCAGGTATCCTTGGAGGATTCCCTGTACTTGGTGTACATGCAAATGTATACGATGGCTCCTACCATGAAGTGGATTCTTCGGAAATGGCATTCCACATTGCGGGTTCCCTTGCATTTAAGGAAGCTATGCAGAAGGGATCTCCAGTATTGTTAGAGCCTATTATGAAGGTAGAGGTAACAATGCCGGAAGAATATATGGGTGATATCATCGGTGATATCAATGCCCGTCGTGGACGTATTGAAGGCATGGATGACCTTGGCGGTGGTAAAATCGTAAGAGGCTATGTACCGTTGGCAGAAATGTTTGGATACTCCACAGATTTGCGTTCCAGAACACAGGGACGCGGTAACTACTCTATGTTCTTTGAGAAATATGAGCAGGTTCCAAAGTCCGTTCAGGAAAAAGTTTTAGCTGCAAAGGCTAAATAGAATAGTAAAAATGTACAAATTCTGTCCTGTTTTTTGGGCAGGTAACTAAATAAAAAAGAATAATTAGGCTTGCAAAAGTTTCCAATATGAAATATAATCATTGTAGCCGAAAAATTGAAAATCATTAGTATATTTTAAGGAGGACGTTAAAAAATGGCTAAGGCTAAATTTGAAAGAACTAAACCACATTGTAACATTGGAACAATTGGTCACGTTGACCATGGTAAAACAACTTTAACAGCTGCTATTACAAAGACTCTTGCAGCAAGAGTAGCTGGTAATGAAGCAGTAGATTTTGAAAACATCGATAAGGCTCCAGAAGAAAGAGAAAGAGGTATCACAATCTCTACAGCTCACGTTGAGTATGAAACAGATAACAGACATTACGCACACGTTGACTGTCCAGGACATGCCGATTACGTTAAGAACATGATCACTGGTGCTGCTCAGATGGATGGAGCTATCCTTGTAGTAGCTGCAACTGACGGTGTTATGGCTCAGACAAAGGAGCATATCTTATTATCTCGTCAGGTAGGTGTACCTTACATCGTTGTATTCATGAACAAGTGTGATATGGTTGACGATGAAGAGTTACTTGAATTAGTAGAAATGGAAATCGTTGAGCAGTTAGAGGAATATGAATTCACAGACTGCCCAATTATCAAGGGTTCTGCATTAAAGGCTCTGGAAGATCCTAACAGCGAATGGGGCGACAAGATCATGGAATTAATGGCTGCAGTAGATGAGCATATTCCAGATCCTCAGAGAGCAACAGATCAGCCATTCCTTATGCCAGTGGAAGATGTATTCACAATCACAGGTCGTGGTACCGTTGCAACTGGTAGAGTAGAGCGTGGTGTTCTTCATATCAACGAAGAAGTTGAAATCGTTGGTATCAAGGAAGAGGTTCAGAAGACTACTGTAACAGGTATCGAAATGTTCCGTAAACTTCTTGACGAAGCACAGGCTGGTGATAACATCGGTGCATTACTTCGTGGTATCAAGAGAGAAGATATTGAAAGAGGACAGGTATTATGTAAGCCAGGTACTGTAACTTGCCATAAGAAGTTCACTGCTCAGGTATACGTATTAACAAAGGATGAAGGTGGACGTCATACTCCTTTCTTCAACAACTATCGTCCACAGTTCTACTTCAGAACAACAGACGTAACAGGTGTATGTAACTTACCAGCTGGTACAGAAATGTGTATGCCTGGAGATAACGTAGAAATGACGATCGAACTGATCCATCCAGTAGCTATGGAGCAGGGTCTTACATTCGCTATCCGTGAGGGTGGTAGAACAGTTGGTTCAGGTAGAGTTGCTACTATCGTTGAGTAATTAATAGAGTTACAGTAAAATCAAGGGTTTCGGAGTTTTCTCCGGAACCCTTTTTACGTGGCAAGCAACCTTGCGTGTTGCTTGTGCTTCTATAATGCTTTCACCACTTTACAGCTTTTAAATAAAAAACGCACAAGGCACTTTTCGTAGTATAATAAGTTTACACACAAATCCATACGAAAGAGAGTGACCTTATACGTTTAACTTATTATACAATGAAAACAACATAATTGGTAGGCTTTATAAATATTTTTCAGAATAAACGCATGAATGAAAAATTGACTTTTTTAGTATCATTATTTGGCAAGTTCGTCAATTGTATTCAGCATGTCATGATGCTGGGGTCAAAACAAGGTTTTTTCCTATGTTACATTTACCATAATGATTCGTTGAAAATTTAATATTTTACACTAATAGGTATTTTTCTGTTGATTTCACTTATATATGCAGCGGACTCTTTGTATTTTTTTATCCTAATGCAGGATTTTGGGCATAATTGCCCAAGCCTTTCCGAAAATTAAAGAGCTTCCGAAAATTTAATGCTGCTTATTTTACATCCAAAGAAAAACCTTCCTCTTTGTAGCCCACGGGGCAGTTTATCCAGATGGTAGTTTTTTCTGATGTTTGCCGGAACGGTCTCCACTCCGTTTCTTAGTTTTGCATAATTACTGAATTCGTTGCTTTGCATATACCTCTGGGTTTTTGCCCTGTTCGATGCATTCTTTGATGTAATAAATGTTGCTACCTTTTTGTGTATTTTGGGAGGGCATTGTTCCTGATATGGACATCCGGCACAATGATTTCTCTCAAAGGAAACCCGGCACTGTCGGGTTGTTTTGTTATATGACTGGCTGACTGGCTCATGTCCGGCAGCACAATGAATAAGTTTTGTCCCATCTTCATTAAATTCAAAATCTGCAAGGGCATCCAGTGCTTCCTTGCCAATTAAAGCAGTTGTAACAAGCCTGACGTTGTTTCCCTGGCAAGGGCAACATTGTCCTGACCGTCATAGCCGCCATCCGTTACAAGAACTGTTTCCTCTTCCTGTTTGTCCATCGCATGGAGTGTTTCCTGCAAAAAACGACTGTCTGTGTGTGTATTTTTTTCATACCAGTAGTCTGTGACAACAGAATCGTTTTTACCAACTGTTTCTTCTAAGTTTGCAACATAACCTCTGTGGATTTTTCCTGCTTTATTACGGTATGTAGCATCCGGATCCGATGGATTCTGTAACGCAGCGGAATTCATGGTTCCATCTTCCTTTGTGCGGATTCTGCGTTTTTTGTCCTCAACAACCGTCTGGTCTGAAAGGCATTTTACAAAAAGCTGGTACTCTGTAACAGCATCATAAGCAGAACCGCAGATATTAAGAAGGAAATCACTGTCATCAAGAAGCATTTTAATGATCTGTTCCATGTCATCATTCCACTGATGGTAGAAGAGCCTGTTATAATCATTGGGATCTGCATAGTGTTCCAATGATTCTGTCAAATTTTCAGGAACAGTTTTCTTCAGGAATAAAACAAGTTTTGAAATGCAGGTATATATAAGTTCCATACGGCTTAAAAAACGGATGTTGGATTCGAACATCATGGAATCCATCCGTTTTATGCGTCCGTTGAGATTCATAAGCTTTGCAATCTTACTGCTTAAGTCTTTTACACAGTCATGGTAAAGATCTATGCCGTGTGCTGTTTCATAGGCATAGCATCTGTTCCGGAATCGGCTGAGAGTCTTGTCAGGAAGGGGCTGTTCCTCAAAGCTGGTTGTATGAAGTGCATACGGAAGATGAAGATCAAGCATAAGATTTTCAACGATTTCATCATCTGAATAATCAAAGAGTTCTTTGATTATGAGTGCACTAATAATGACATTTACCGGAGTATTCGGTCTCGAAGCTTTATCACTGTATAAAACAGAAAAGCGTTCTTCATCAATTGCCGGAAATATCTCTTCCGAAAAAATATGTGCCCATGAGTTTTCAAGAACTTTTTTCACGAGCTGTCAGATTAAAAAAACTGTCATCTAAAGTTATTTGCCGGCATCCATTTGATTTGAAAGACATACCTGATTCCACCCTTCCATTAAGTTACTTCTATTATACTATTTTCAGTGTCAGAAGTCATGATTTTACTTTAAAATATTAATTTTTAAGAAACAAAATTTGATACCTTTTGACCCCAGCATCATGCAAATTGTTTTATGATATGCTTGTTATTGTTCCAAAGTTGGAATATAATATAGAATAAGTTCAAGCTGTGAATGTGGAGGATGAGTATGGAATACTTAACAGTAAAAGAGATAGCTGAAAAGTGGGGCATTTCCGGAAGAAGAGTAAACTTATTGTGTAATGAAGGCAGAATAGAAGGCGCAGAAAAAAGGGTCTTATGTGGCTTATACCAAAGGATGCTGAAAAACCTACTAATTTGAGGTATAGCAAAAAGCAAATGGACAAGGAGAAAAAATAAATGGCGAATTTAGCAATAGATGTGATGTGGGATGATAATCCTGTAGATGTCACAGCAGAGGCAAACTTTATATGGAGCATTGCAAACAAATTACGAGGGTCTTATATGCCCGATAAATATGGTGATGTTATTATCCCTATGACAATCATAAGGCGTTTTGAATGTGCTTTGCTTGATGATGAAGTGAAAAGAAAAGACGTCATTGATACTTTTAAGCAGAATCCGAATTATCCGGAAAAGGCATTGTTCAGAAAATCAGGCTTTCAGTTTTATAATACCAGCGAATATACATTACAGGAGCTTTGCAATGATGCTGACCATGTAGCAGCGAACTTCAAGGCGTACATAGCAGGTTTTTCTGCCAATGTACAGGACATTTTGAAAGAACTGGAAATGGAGCAGCATATCAATAAAATGGACAAGGATGGATGCCTGTATTCGGTAATCAAGGCATTTTCAGAACTGGATTTAAGTCCCAGAACCTTTGACAGTATCAAAATGGGGTACATATTTGAAAATTTGATAGGCAGGTTTTATCAGAATGTAGATGCCGGACAGTTTTATACGGGTAGAGATATTATCAAATTATTAGTATCGCTTCTGATTTCGGAGGGATGCGATGATATTTTTGATGCTGGGAAGATAATAACAGTCTGTGATCAGGCATGTGGTACAGGCGGTATGCTTTCAACAGCATATAGCTATCTCAAGCATTATAATCCCTCTGCAGATGTGCGGTTGTTTGGGCAGGAGATGATGGGACAGTCCTATGCTGTAGGTCTGGCAGAGATGTTGATTAAAGGGCAGAATGCTGAAAATTTTCGTCATGCCGATACCTTGAAAGAAGATTGTTTCGAGGGTACGAAGATGAGATTTCTGATAGAAAATCCCCCATTTGGTACACCGTGGTCTGGAAAGGATGCAAAGGCAGGGCAGGAAGATGCTGTAAATGCTGAATATGCAAAAAGATTCAATGGACGATGGGGAGCTGGTATTCCGAGTGGTGGTGATTCACAGCTTTTATTTTTGCAGTCAGCAGTTGCAAAACTGGATGATACACAAGGTAGAGCTGCAATCATCGAGAATGGATCTCCGCTTTTCATAGGTAGTACAGCATCAGGGGAATCACAAGTAAGAAGATGGTTATTGGAGAATGATTTGATTGAAGCGATAATCCAGATGCCGACAGAGTTATTTTACAATACAGGAATCAGCACTTATGTATGGATTTTATCAAAAAACAAAAGAAGAGAGAGGATAGGAAAGATTCAGCTTATAGATGCTTCTGCTATCTGTCATAAATTGCGGAAACCTTTGGGCAACAAGAAAAATGAATTTAGCCCGGAAGATAGAAAGAAGATAACAGAGTTATATGCTAATTTCACAGAAAACGAATACAGTAAAATCTATGATAATACAGAGTTTATTTACAAAGAGTATACAGTAATGCAGCCTTTACAGAGAAGCTATTCTATTACTGCTGATAGTATACAGGTGATGCTGCGGCAAGGTACATTAAGAAAGCTGTGGGATGAGGTAAAAGTAGCAGAGTTGGAAAAATTAGGAACAGCAATTACAGGGAAAGAGAAGAAAGCACTTGATAATTATTCTAAGAGTAAGCCGGTGTATGATGCAATTATTGATGCATTGCAATCATCAATATCTGATCAGAAGTGGATTTCTCCTGATGAATTTATGCCAGTGATAACGAAGCTTCTTTCAGATGTGGCGGATAATAAGACAATACAGAAAATTGCAGATGGTCTTTCAGTCATGGATAAGGATGCGGTAATTCAGAAAGATAAAAAAGGGAACATTATATTTGATAAGTCCACGAAAGATACAGAAATCATCAAAATAGAAGAGGATATTGATTCTTATATGAAAAGGGAAGTGCTGCCCCATGTACCAGATGCAGTAGCATTCTGGGAAGAAAATCTTGAAGCGAAGAATCCTGTTATTAGGACAGGTGCGGAGATTCCTTTTACACGATATTTCTATAAATATCAACAACCGACACCGAGTGAGGAGCTGGAAGTTAGATTTAGAGAATTGGAGTTGTCAGTTAGTGAGCGCGTGTCTAAATTGTTTGGGGGTGAATGAAGTGCCTGAAATGAAGAATAGTGGGATTGATTGGATTGGTGCATGTCCTGCTTCTTGGCAGTTTCTTAAAGGAAAGTATATTTTTTCATTGCGTAATGATAAAGGCAATATGATAGAATTACAATTACTTTCTCCGACACAAAAATTTGGTGTTATTCCACAGTTTTTATTTGAAGAATTAACAACAAATACGACGGTAAAGGTAAAAGAAAATGCAAATCTATCACAATTTAAAACAATTCACAGGGGGGACTTTTGCATTAGTCTACGAAGTTTTCAGGGAGGATTTGAATATTGTACTTACGAGGGGGTTGTATCACCCGCATATCAAGTATTTTATGCTATAACAAAAATCTGTGATAATTACTTTAAGCATTTGTTTAAAGATCAAAGTTTTATTGGCAAAATGAATTCATATACACTTAGTTTAAGAGATGGAAAAAACATATCTTTTGTCGATTTTGGGAACACATATTTGCCGATACCGCCAATAAGTGAGCAAAAAATAATTTCCTCATTTCTTGATGAAAAATGTGCAGAAGTAGGCAATCTATTTGCGGATATTCAAGCAGAGATTGATATATTAGAAGAATATAAAAACTCTGTAATTACAGAAAAAGTAACAAAAGGTTTAAATTCAGATGTGGCAATGAAAGATAGCTGTACCGAATGGGTAGGTGTGATTCCCTTATCATGGAATATTCATCCGGTGTACTATTATTTTGGAGAGCGCAAATCAAAAAATTATGATTTAAAAGAACAGAATTTATTATCGCTCAGCTATGGAAAGATTATCCGTAAGGATATCAATACAAATGGAGGTCTTTTGCCTGCAAACTTTAGTACATATAACATTGTAGAGGCTGATGATATTATAATCAGACCTACTGATTTACAAAATGATAAACGGAGCTTGCGAACAGGTCTTGTGACTGAACATGGAATAATTTCCTCCGCATATATTGATCTTATGCCTAAATCTGGTGTGAATTCAAAATATTTTTATTATCTACTCCATGCCTATGATATTATGAAAGTATTTTATAATATGGGAAATGGTGTAAGACAGGGGTTGAATTATAGTGAGTTCTCTAAACTTATGGTAGTAGCCCCGCCCCAAAAGGAACAACAGGAAATTGCAGATTATTTGGATACAAAATGTACAGAAATAGATTCTATTATAGAAGCAAAAAAGGAACAACTAAAAGTTCTTGACGAATATAAGAAATCAATTATTTATGAATATGTAACAGGGAAGAAGGAGGTGGTTTGATGTCGTTTACAAGAATTTCAAAAGAAGCTGAGGATGTCTTAATGGAAATATTGGAACATGAACATGACAGTGATTACTGGAAAATTCGTTTTGATAGATTGTCAAATCGTGATGATATTGTGTTGAGGGGATGTTTTAAAGAATTACGAGAAGGTGAACTTATCAATGTCGAATACGCAGATAACTATCCGTATCTGATAACTATACTAAAAGATGGTTATTTGTATGAAAAGCATTTGGAAGAGGAGAAGGATGCTGAACGGACTCCGTTTGAAAGGGAACTTAATGAACTTCTTAAACGTGCAAAAGATATCAAAGCACCAATTAATACTGCTCCACAAAATATGAGTAGAGATGAATATAATAAGCCTAGTGAAATATGGATGAATGATGTGCAGATTTTTTATGAAAATTATCTTAAAGATCATGCGTTGGGAGATAGGATAAGAACGTTATTATTCCATAGGGGATTAGGTGCTTATGGGGAATTAGTGGCAGCACTTACAAGTGTAAGTAAGGATAGGAAATTTATTGATAAAATAAATGGAGTGCAAGAAGTTTTAGTGCCTAAATATCAGGCAAACGCAATACCGGAATATGATGTGTTTATATCCCATGCCAATAGAGATAAGGAGGAACTGGTAGAAGATTTATATAAATCTTTAGATAAGTTGGGAATACAAATATTTTATGATAAAGAATCTATTGAATGGGGAGATAATTGGAAAGATAAAATATTGAGTGGTGTTAAAAAGGCTGAATTTGCTATTATTGTCATATCAGAAAACTTTTTTGGTAGAGAATGGACAGAAAGAGAACTTAAAGAGCTATTATCGAGACAGAACAGAAATGGACAAAAGCTAATACTTCCCATACTCAAAAATATAACACTAAAGCAATTGCAGCAGGAATATCCGTCAGTGGCAGATATTCAGGCAATAGATTCTAAAAATTATTCTACTGATGAAATGGCTTTAATGTTTGCAAAACAACTAATAAAAAGATTGAAGATTGGATGAAAGTGTTTGAGGAGGATACGATAAATGCTAAATGATGTGTTATCCGAAAAAGAATATCAGAAATACATATTGGATCGACTTTCTGAAAATGGATATGAAATAAAGCCAGCCTCTGGTTATGACCGCCTTTTTGCGATAGACAGGGAGGCACTGTTTCGATTTCTAAATACAACACAACCTGATGAAATGGATGCACTTAGGAAGGTTTATAAGTCGGATTTAGAAAACACGATTATTGGTGTTATCAATACTGAAGAAACGAAAGCAAGGGGAAGCAGACTGGATGTATTAAAGCATGGGATAGAAATTGCAAATCACAAGCTGGAGCTTATGTATACAAAACCGGCAACAACTTTTAATCCTGCGCTGAACAAACTATATGAGCAGAATATATTTTCCGTATCCGAGGAGGTCTGGGCGAGTGATCATGAAAGAATAGACCTTGTAATCTTTTTAAATGGTTTGGCAATCATGACTTTTGAATTGAAATGTAATGCAGCGGGGCAGTCATATCAGGATGCAATCTATCAGTATCGTATGCAGCGTGATCCGAAGACAAGGCTTTTCAGATGGAAAGCCGGGGCATTAGTAGATTTTGCAATGGATTTGGAACAGGTCTATATGACTACAAAACTGGACGGGGAATCTACATTCTTTCTTCCTTTTAACATGGGAAAGGGAGAAGGGATTGATACAGGAGCAGGGAATCCGATTTATAAAGATAAATACAGCGTGTACTATATGTGGGAAGACATTCTGCAAAAAGACACGCTAATTGAGATACTTGGGAAATTTATGTTTATTGAGGTCAAGGAAAAGAAAGATCCTGTGACGGATAAGAAGAAACGCTCTGAAACGGTTATTTTTCCCAGATATCACCAGTTAGATGTCATTAGGAAGACTTTGGCAGAAGTCGTGACAACAGGTTCTAGCCAGAACTATCTGATACAGCACTCTGCTGGTTCCGGTAAGACTAATTCGATTGCGTGGCTGGCACACAGACTGGCATCTTTGCACGATAAAGAGAACAAAATCATTTTTGATAATATCATTATTTGTACAGACAGGGTTGTTGTGGACAGGCAGCTACAGCAGGCAGTAATGGGAATTGAACATAAAGCAGGGATGATTCGGGTAATGGATGAAAAGTGCAATTCCAATGACCTTGCACTTGCCATTCAGGGAAATACTAAAATTATTGCTACCACAATACAGAAATTTCCATATATTGTTGACAGCGTAAAAGGACTGAAAAATAAAAGATTTGCGGTTATTATAGATGAGGCTCATTCGTCCACCGCAGGTAAGAATATGGCAGCGGTGACAATGACGCTCGGAAACGGGGATGAATTAGTATATGATACGGAAGATATGATTGTTGATCAGATTTCCAAGCAGGGAAAGCAGGCGAATGTTTCCATGTTTGCTTTTACTGCAACACCAAAACCTACAACGATACAGCTTTTCGGACGTGAGAACACAAATGGACAGAAAGAGGCATTTCATTTTTATACAATGAAGCAGGCAATAGAAGAAGGCTTTATTCTGGACGTGTTGGATAATTACTTGAATTACAAAACTTTTTATGAATTAAATAAGGAAATCGAGGAAGATCCTAAGTTACAGACAAATGCTGCTAAAAGGCAGATTGCCCGGTTTGTCGAATTGCATGACGTGAATATAGCACAACGTATAGAGGTTATTATTGAGCATTTTAGAACATCAGTGAAAGATGAATTGGGCGGTCATGCAAAAGCAATGGTGGTAACGAATGGGCGGGAGAGTGCGGTTAAATACAGAAAGGCATTTGAGGAATATATTAACAAAAAAGGATACGGAGATATTCATGCGCTGGTAGCATTCTCTGGAAAGGTGACACTGGAAGATAAAGAATATACAGAAGCAGGAATGAATGGCATATCAGAGAAGAATCTTCCTGCCGAGTTTGACAAGGACGATTATCAGGTGCTTTTGGTTGCCGACAAATACCAGACAGGCTTTGATCAGCCGAAACTGTGTGCTATGTATATTTTGAAAAAGCTACATGGTGTGACTGCTGTACAGACACTCTCCAGACTAAACCGTATCTGTCCGCCTTATGAGAAGAAGACATTTGTGTTGGATTTCGTCAATAAATATGAAGACATAGTGGCGGCTTTTTCAAAATATTACACAAAAACAGTTCTTTCTAATTCGGTTACGCCTCGTGCAATTTATGATATTGAAGCTAAAATAGATGGGTATTTTTTCTTAGATCCCACTGATGTGGAGTCTTTCAATAAGGTATTGTATGAATCTGCACACACTGCAAAGGATAAAAAGCAGATGACATTTTACTTACAGAAAGCGAAGTGTGTAATTGATGGTTTTGCGGATGATAAAAGAGCACAGGTGGCATTAGATATCAGGCATTTTATCAGGTTTTATGAATTTTTATTACAGGCTTCCTGTTTTGAGGATGTGGAATTGCACAAGAAATATAATTTTTTGTCATATTTGATAGCGTACATTAGGATTAATCATGGCGGAGCAGGCTATAATCTTGATGGCATGATTAAAGCATCCGGATTTTTTCAGAAAAAGGGGGAGGAACACAAGAAAGGCAATATAACTGCAAGCCCTGTGTTAAAGCTGCCTATGGCGTATGATATTGTATTAACTCCTGCCAAGGAAGAGCGCCTTTCACAGATTATCAGAGAGATAAACAGCAGGACGGGCAAACAATATGACAATGATGTTGCAATCAAAGCAGCATTGCAAATTCGGGATATTATGAAAAAGTCCGAAGAACTGAAGACCAGTGCAAAGAATAACTCGGAGCAGGATTTTGAATTTGCGTATTTTGACCATGTTGATGATGCGCTGATAGATGGTCTGGAGCAAAATCAGGATTTCTTTACCCTGCTTTTGCAGAATGATGAAATTAAGCGTGAAGTGCTGGGGCTGTTTTTGAGTGATACTTATCATAGTTTGCGGAATGGTGAAGAAGCGGGAAGTGGGATTGTATATCAGTATGAGAATCCCGAACCGATGATGGTTGCGGAAGAGCCTGTGTATTATGGCAAGAAGGATAAATAAGGCATAAAATGTCAAATGGAGGTGCGAAAGTGAACATTTCATTAGAAAATACAGATTTTCTAAATTCGTTTGATTTGTTATTGGAGACAACAATTGATAAATATCAACGAGACAGATTGAATTTATATGCATTAAAAATTAATGCAAATGAATTTAACTATACTAATCTGCAAGAGCAGTTGGTAGATCCAATGATAGATTATGCTGTTTCTCGTGAAATTAAAAAGCAATATTCTAATAGACCAGGCGCATTATCAAAAAAGGCAAGAAAAAAATTTAAAGAGTATTCGAAGAATGATGGAGAGTTAGGGGAATTGCTGTTGTTTTGTTTCTTGGAGGCGCATCTTAAGGCACCCAAAATATTGAGTAAGTTGGAATTAAAGACATCAACAAAATTGTACGTAAATGGGGCAGATGGAGTACATTTTCTAGAACTTGAAGATGGAAACTATCAGTTGATTTTTGGCGAATCCAAGATGTATAAGGAGATAAAATCAGCTTTTGATAAAGCATTGAAATCATTATATGAGTTTAAAAACGAAATTAATGAGAACGGAGATTCAAAAAGTGGCATAAATTATGAAAAATCGTTAATCAGTGACAATCTTGCTAAAGAAACATTTAGCGATGATGAAAAGAAGTTTTTAAGGGCTTTAATATATCCATGTGAAAATCAAAACTTTTATGTTGATGATGCGTTTGGTATATTTGTGGGTTTTGAAATAGAAGTAAACGAAGATGAAAGGTGTTTGCCGAATTCTCAGTTCAGGAATTTAATACATCAAAGGATAGTTGAAGAAGTAAAAGGCTGTATTGAAGATATTGGCAAGAAAATAAAAGATTATGGTTTGCAAGGTCATGATTTTTATGTATATGTAGTTCCTTTTACGGATATTGATAGTAATAGGAAAGAAATACTAAAGGAAGTGATATCATGAGGTTTATACAAGAATTGGCCAACAGTGCATTGGAAGATGAATATTTGCAAAAACTTATTGAGAAAGCGGAACACATTTATGGATTGAAATTTTTGCAAAAGTCTATGGATAGTGTACTTACAGAAAAAGAATATCTTGATATCATGAGATTTGCAGATATATTGAGTAGAGATATGAATTGTGAAGGAAGAAATCTGGCTTATAAGATTATTAGTATTCTATATCCTTTTTATAAAGAAGATAAATATTATAAATTTATATCTAATAGTGTGATGACTAAGTTGGGGAATTTTCCATCATTAGGTTTGATTATGGAAAGTGATGATGCTAAACACTATGATACAACAGAATTGGTATTGGATAAGCAACTTAAAGAAGTATATCAAAAGGTACCGGGAACAGAAAAGATATTTACAGATGCCCAGTATCGGTTATTTGAGGCAATTAAGGATAGTAATCATTTTAGTTTTTCGGGACCAACCTCTTTTGGGAAATCGTTTATAATGGATGCATTTATTAATTATATTATCGATGAGAAACATGGTGTGGATAATATAATTGTGCTTGTTCCCACGCGAGCATTGATTAATCAAGTATCAAAACGTTTGAAAGCAGAAATAAAGCATGAAAATTATAGAATCATGACACATCCTGTTGTGCCTGCGTTATATAAAAAGGATAATGCAAAGTATGTGTTTGTATTTACACCGGAAAGAATGATAGCTTATTTGTCTGAGAAAAATAATCCATTGATTAGTTATTTGTTTATAGATGAGGCGCAGAAGATTATTGCTAAAAAAGATTCAAGAGCACCGCTGTATTATCAAGCAATATCTATAGCGGAGAGAAAAAGTATCAAGTTGTTCTTTGCTTCACCTAATATTCCGAATAGTGATATATTTTTGAAATTATTTGATAAAAGTACAGATGAATGTATGGTAATAAAAGAAGCACCTGTTTCACAAAATAGATTCTTTATTGATTTTGTGGAGAGAAAAGAAAAAATGTTTACTGAGAGTGGAAAAGATGATATTTTTAAAGCCTTTGGAAATTATAATAATTTAAACGAACTATTACTACAAATAGGAAAAAGGAAAAAGAATATTGTATATTGCAATAGTGTTGAAGATACAATAAATTTCGCACTGAATTTTTCAAGAGAGTTGACAGAGGAGAGAAAGGATCAAAGGATAGAAGAAATAATAAAGCTTATACAAGAGTATTTACATAAAGATTATTATTTGATTGACTGCTTAAAAAAAGGAGTTGCGTTTCATTTTGGAAAGCTTCCACAAAGGATTAGGGAGAGGGTAGAAGAGTTATATGAGCAAAAGGCAATAGATTATATGTTTTGTACTTCAACACTTTTGGAAGGAGTCAATTTGCCAGCTCAAAACATTTTTATTTTAAATAATACAATTGGACTCAGAAAATTTACAGATGTGGATTTTTGGAATCTAGCGGGAAGAGCAGGTCGATTAAGTAAAGAGTTATCAGGAAACATAATTTGTGTTCGTTTAGATGGTAATAAGTGGAAGGTGAAAGGGAATGATATGGAAATGATTCGAACGAAAGTAATTAATCCTGTTTCTCCTACTATTCTAAAAGGAGAAGATAACTTTTATAAAAATATAGAGAATTTCTTATTAGGAAAAAACTTTACTAAAAAGAGTGTAACTAAGGATGAAGCGGAGACTTGGAATCATTATGCCAATATTGTATATTATCAGGAAATTGCCAAGGCGGATTCACTGTTAAAAAGCAATTTTATGAAGAAAAATCACAAGACTGCCAGAAAAGTACTTGAATATATTGAAAAAAGTAATGTTGTACCAGAAAACATTTTAGAGCAAAGCACAAATATTAAACCACTATATCAAAATGAAATATGGAAGGGTTTGGAAGCATCACAAGAGGCTTTCCCTGAAGAAATAACGACACAAAGTTGTTATGATGCTTTGGTTATGATGTACAAAAATTATAAATGGAATATTGAGGAATCAAAAGGAAGAAATCCCTTAGTGAGAGATGCGGAACAATTAAAATATTACGCAGTATTAATGTACACATGGATGTCGTCGAAGCCATTAAGTTTGATAATAGGAAATATGATAAATTATTACAAGAGAAAGGGCAGTATTTGGCATAGGAACGAGAGTATTCCTTTTGCATATACAAACAAAGAACATATTAATTGGGTAATAAATGATTTAATAGCTGATATTGATAATGCATTAAGGTTTAAAATAAAGAATTATTTTTCGAATTACTATTTGCTTGTTTCAGGTAAAAATAGTGTAGAAGTAGCGGGTGCGGATTGGTCAGAATTTTTAGAGTATGGAACAACAAATAAGACTATAATTGATTTGCAGAATGTAGGTTTTCCAAGACATATTGCTATGTTGATTAAAGAAAATTTTGAAGAGGTATTGGTATATGATGAGAATGAATTGGTAGATATTAATATTGAAAAGTTGTTAGATTTACTTCTTAAGGATAATCATAAGCAAGAATATCAAGAAATACTAGAGGTACTAGGAATTAGCCGATAAATATTTAAAATTACTGAATGATAAGAAAGATTTGCATCTTGGTCAAAGTGACCAAGATAATAAACAAGATGTGAAGATGAGATTTTAGTAAAAATGGGGATTGGAATCAAACTGTGTAGTATATAATTGAAGGATATGCTGAAAAATTCGTAAGATTAAAAGTAAAAGGGGAAAAGGAAGATATGGCAAAACAAGAAACGCAATTTAGTGTATACAAGATTGATTTAGGGCAATTTATGTCTATTGGAGGAATGAAAGAAAGAACAGGGGGAGAAAGAGTTGTAGATATTATTAATTATTTGATTATGGACATAAAAAAAGAAGTAACAAAAAAAGAGAATGCCGAATATGAAGATATAAATGTTAGTGATGTAAAGGGAATAGTATATAAAACAATTAATGTTCCAGCATGGGATGGGATGATTTTTGGGTTGTTTAATAAAATGGATAAAGAAACTCCGTTCAAGATTGAGAATACAAATGTATCATATATACTCTTTTATGGAGTTAATGAAAACATTTATGCTATGACTGCTGGATATGGAAATCATCTGATAAAAAAGTATATTGAGAAGAGTTGGGGCTTATACTTAATGCCCAAATTATTAGGAGATGATGTTGGTGTAATAAAACAAGTTAAAGAAAATAACTTTTATGGAAACGCTCTTTCATTGAGCAAAGCAAATAGATACTCAACCAATATAGTTTATGAAAAAAAGATGAGTTCGGTTTTTCGAGAACTATCTTTAGAAATTGATGATGTTGTTTTGACACAATTGGGATTTGGAGGAGAAAAAGAAACTAAGAAAAAGACCAATATTCAATTAAAGGATTCACTGAATGTTAGGCGCTCAATAAAAATTGACGAATTGAAAGATGCACTTAAACTAATATATGAGGTTGAGAAGAAGCCTGATATGTATTCAATGGGTTATTTCTTGAGTTCAAAAAAATTAGGTATCGCCAACAAGGAGTTGTTTTCAAAACTAATTGAAGATATTGCGAATGGAACTATTGATAAAATATGCTTGATAGGTGACGATTATGCAAAATATTGTGTTGGAGCTTCTGAATATATAATTCGAGATGATAAGCAGGATGAATATTTTACATCGGATAATCCTATTTCGTTTGAAGAAATCTTTCAACAAATAAAAGCGGATAAAAATTTATCAAAATCATTTTTGGAAAATATGTTAAGAAAATGGACAATCTCAACTAGTTCAATAAATGGAAAACCAATTTTATATCCAATATCATTATTTAATGCCTTGCAAGGATTTGTAGAATACGGAGAAAATAAAATTCCTTGTTTTTTGATGCAAGGTGAATGGTACTGTTTTAATGATAGATATACAGAGCTGCTAGTCGCTGAATTTAAGAAGATAATTAAGAATGACAAGACGAAAGTGCAACAATTAAAGAATACTTTTTTATTAAATGCAAAAGGTGACAATGAGGACAAATATAATGATTCTTTCTTTTGGAAAACAAATGTGATAGTTGCACATAAGTCATTAACAGATGGATTTGAAGTTGCTGATTTAATATATTGGGACGATGATAATGTTTATCTCATGTGTAATAAAGCAAAGTTTAATGGAGCTGGAAGCAGAGATTTGACTAATCAAATGTGGGCATCAGCTAATTATTTCCAAAGTAAGATGAATTCCTCTTTAAGAAATGAATTTTTAGAATTGTATTATAAGAGCATATCTAAAAGATATGAGGATAATAACTATACAGTTCCATTGACAAGAAGTGATTTTGTCAGTTTATTTAATAAGAAGGTATTTTTTGTGGCGGGTTACATGACAGGTTATTCTCTGCAAAGTAGATCCTTGTATGCGAAATACTTAACAATAGATTCATACAAAAAAATGAGTGATATGGGATATCAGTATATTTGCATGAATATAGGATGAATAAGAATATCATAGAAAATACAAATATTTATATAATCAAATAAAAGTAATTGCAAGATATGATAAGATGTTATGGATAATGTTTTGCAGACTCATTGTGTAAAACCCAAAGAACTGAGAAGAACTTGTGAAATTGAAAATCTCGAACATGCGGGCGAGGGAGTTTCAGATGTGAAACTAGAATTTTGCAACACTATTCTTCCGGATGTTGATGCGGAAAACTTTTTATTTAAAGTGGCGAGATGGTCTTATCTTAAAAACAGCTGATGATGCAATTGTATTGAATTATCTATATTGTCTTGATGTGGACAAAGAGGTCGATCAAATTACTATGGAACAGGTACCTGAATTTGTGAAAACAATTTTCTCAGATGATTATCAAAGATTAGGTCGAGGAAGTGTTAATCAAAAGCAATTGCTAGAACAACACAGAACCCATATCATACAAAAAATAAGTGAGTATGGATCTTATGATAATTTGGCTATATCTGCAATTAAGGAAGCAAGCCAGAGGGAACATATTCTAAAAAAATATATGCGGGTAGTATCTTTTCATAACCATGTATGCATGAAAAATAAACTACCGGAGTGTATGATTAAGTCTTGCAGTGACTGTGATATTCGATTTATGAGAATGAAGTTAAGAATTATTGAAGATTAGTAGGTTTTTTGATAGTGATGAGAAAACGATTAAGAAGATAAAATTATAACTGTAATGAGGCGAATCTAAAGAGTGTAGTGAAAAAGAATGGAGTGTAGAACATGGAGGAATGTGCACAAAATCTAATATATGCAGCTGAAGAAAAAGTACTTACATTTTGCAAAAATATTGTTAAGGCGGTTGAAAAAGCACGAGAAGTTGCTGCAAAATCTAAAATGATATGCCGGAAAGCGAATGACGCACTTGCACTGAAAGATAAGCAGACAATGTGGAATGTGTTGCAGGAGTATCTACATAAATATTCTCAATTATTTACAATAGCTAATGGAGTGCAGCTTAAATGTGTAGATGCTGATTTTTATGAGAATATAACAGAAGAAGATGTGTCTAAACAGTTGAAAATAGTGATAGGGCTTATATATCTGAATGAAGCAAAACATTGTGCCGGGAAAGAAGCGGTAAAAGCATGTTTTAAAAAGCTGTTAAAACAGTCGGGGATATTTAGTGATCGTGAAATCGAGGTATTGCTATTGTAGAAACCAAAATGGTTCGATCATAATGCGAAAAGAAAGGAAATCGCGCAAAATAGGTGCTCATGCAAAATACATGAAATAGAAGAATAAAGGATAATCATATTAAAGATGGAGACAATTTTATGATCCCAATAAAAATAGAAACCCTGCTGGAAGGGCGCAAAGTAGAGCAAAATCGAATAGAGTACAAGAAAGGCTTTAATCCTGCGGATATTGTGCATACAATATGTGCCTATGCTAATGATATTGCAGGAGTAGACGGAGGATACCTTGTAATTGGTGTAAAAGCAGAAAATGGAATTCCTGTCTTGCCGCCCATAGGTTTGCCAAGCGAACTGCTTGATGATATTCAACTGAAAATATTTCAATACTGCAATAAAATTGAGCTTCGTTATATCCCTAAAATTGATGTGGTGGAATATAAAGGGGTGAATTTGGTCTACCTGAAATGTGCGGCAGGTGATGCAGGTCCTTATCAGGCACCTATTGATGTTTATTCCAAAAGGGAATCGGGAAAAGTCCAAGACCGTACTATGAAGTATTGGATTCGTCCGGCATCGCTTACAACAGAAGCCAAACAAAATGAATTAGCGGAACTTTTTGAAAAATTTGCTTTAACACCCTTTGTGGACCGTATCAATAATCGGGCATCTATGGAACATATACGCAGAGGATACTTGGAGGATTTATTAATATCCGAGGAAGTGGCAGAGGAAAAAGATGAGGGAATTGCAATTAAAAATATCGGACTGCTTATGTTTGGGGAAAGACCGGACAAACTGATTGCAGGAACTAAGATTGAGTTAGTGAGGTTTCATGATAAGGAGGCAGAGGCATCGGACTTTACTGAAAAAACATTTTATGGTCCGATATGGAAACAGGTAAAAGATGTGCTGGACTACATTAAAACAAATGTGATTGAAGAAAAAGTTGTAAAAGTTGACGGAAGGGCAGAAGCAGATCGCTTTTTCAATTATCCCTATAATGCGTTGGAGGAAGCAGTTGTAAACGCAGTTTTACACAAAAATTACAAAGAGGATGTTCCAGTAGAGATTAGGATATATTTGGATCAAATACAAATTATTAATTTCCCTGGACCGGATCACTACATTGATATGGAAAAGTTTGCGGCAGGGAAAGTCAGGGCAAGGAGATACCGCAACCCTAAGATTGGAGAGTTCTTCAAGGAAATTGACTTGTCTGAAAAGAAGTCCACAAGCATATCTAAAATTTTGCGGGAATTAAAAAGGAATGGTTCTCCGTTACCAGAATTTGAAACAGATGCAGATAGAACCTATATGATTACCACAATAAAAATTCATAAGGGCTTTGAATTTGAAAAAGAAAACTTCGGTCAAAAAAATGACCGAAGTTTTGACTGAAGTTTTAACAAAGAAGAATTATGAAAAAGTTTTACCAATTATTGAATATTTGGATAAAAATAGGGAAATAACACCACTAATTGCTGAGACAGTGCTTAAGAAATCGAAATCAACTACATATAGGTATTTATCTATGCTTGTAGGAACAGGATATGTTGAAGTAAGTGGGAATACGAATAACGCTGTCTACAAGGTAGTGCTATAGTAAAGCTGCTACAGATAAATGCACTCTGATAATTCATCCTTGTAACTGGGCTGGATATCTTTCAACATGAAAAAAACTGGTAGAGAGGATGGGAAGCGGACCGGCAACAAAGTATGTGGTTAGTGAGACGTCTGATGAGAAAATCATACAGCTTTAAATTGTATTAGATAGTCTCAAGACAAAGGAATAGGATTTTTATCTTTTGATTATCTTTTGAAACTGTGTAAGTTGAAGCAAAGGAAGATATGCGTGGTGATGCATTAAAAAATGTATTGAAAGCGAAACAGATGCAATTCGCTTCGTGATAACACCATGATAACAAAAATTTGAAAAACGTCAGATACAAGGTGTATATCAAACAGAAAAACACCGAAAATGCACTATAAATCAAGCAAAATCACACTGATTTCTCCCCCATAAAACCGTGAGGGTGGACGTACAGTAGGTTCAGGTCGTGTTGCTTCTATCATCGAGTAATCAAATATTATTCAAAATATTGGCTCAGCCCTTTGTTTTCAAGGGGCTGAGTTTTTTGAACCTAAGCCCCTTTCAGTTCGTGGACTTGCTATGGGCTTGTTTTATCCTTTGGACTTACGACTTTGAACTTTGTGTTCGCTGGTTGTGGGTCCTTTTTGGTTTATCTGAGGTTTCAGATGAACTGGCAGCTACGGTTTCCAACTTATGCTGGTTCTGCATCATATCTACCACTTCCCGATGCTTATTTGGATACAGGTGGGAATAGGTGCTCAAGGTGGTTTGTACCTTTTTGTGCCCTAATTGTTCTGATATGAGCAGTGGTGTACAACCTAAGTTGATAAGGTAGCTGGCATGAGAGTGGCGGAAGTCGGTAAGTTAGGAGCATTGGTTGGTGATTATTTCGACAGTGCTCTTTTCTTCTTGACAAATATATCAAACTGATATATTATATGATGTATCAGTTTGATATATGGAGGTTATTATGAAGAGACAAAATGTTAGAAAATTACTATTGATTATCTCGATGCTTTTATTTCCAATTACAATTTGGTATATGTCTCCTTATTTGATTATTCAAGGAGCTATGGAGGGTATTGTAACAGGAAGTTTCATTGTATTTTTGTTGATGCTGCTTGGCTCTGTCTTTTTCGGAAGATTGTTTTGCGGTTGGATATGTCCTATGGGTGGTATGCAGGAATGTTTATTTTCCGTGAATGAAAAATTACCAAAGCAAGGATGGAAAAATAACATTAAATATGTCATTTGGATAGTGTGGATTCTTGCTGTAATTGTATGTTTCGTTTTTAGGAAAAAGGAAATTACAATAGATTTTCTTTATATGACCGACCATGGAATTTCCATTGCAGAGATATATGATTATGTAATTTATTATGGAGTTGTATTTTTGATATTAATTCCTGCTGTACTCTTTGGGAAAAGAATATTTTGTCACTATTTCTGTTGGATGGCTCCTTTTATGGTTATAGGGACAAAGATTAGAAATTTACTGCATTTACCGGGAATCCAAATTTCTTCAGAGAAGGAGAAATGTATTTCCTGTAAAAAATGTAATCAAGAGTGCCCAATGGGATTAAATGTGGTAGAATTGGTAAAGAATGATTCTGATTTTGGCACGGAATGTATTCAATGTGGTGCTTGCGTGGATAACTGTCCTAAGAAGGCATTATCGTACCGATTTAAAAGGAGCAAATAGGAATGGCAAATACAAAGAAAATGGATTATGTTTTATTAGGCTTGCTAAGTCATGAGCCTATGACAGGATATGAAATGAAAAAGAGGTTGGATACAACACTTCGTTTTTTCTGGGGAGGGAGTTACGGAAGTATATATCCCACTTTGAATCAGCTTGAAAAAGAAGGGAAGGTTACAAAGGCAGATACTAGTTCTAATGGGCGTGAAAAGATATCTTATTCTATTACGGAATATGGGAAAGAGTGTTTAAAAGAGTGGTTGCTAAAACCGGTGGAAAAGGATGAACTTCGATATGAAACACTTTTGAAACTCTTTTTCGGAAGTGAGACCGGTATGGGGGGTGCGAAGGAACATATTGAGCGATTCGAAGAAAAGTGCAAGGGTGAATTATTTGTTTTAAATATGTTTGCAGAGAATTTGAGACAGTATTTGGAGGATGATACGCATAAGCATTATTATCTGACAGTCAAATTTGGTATTAAGACTTATGAGTCATATTTGGAATGGTGCCAAGAGGCAAAAGAGCAAATAAAGGAGTGGGAAAAACAATGAGGACAGCAATCGTATATTATTCAATGTCCGGGAATACAAAATATGTAGCCGATGTAACAGTTCAGGCAGGTCTGTGCAGTAAATGCACAGACCTGCCTGAACTGTTACATATCTGAACTTCTGACAAAAATTATGGTACTTGATTTCCAAGAAGTACCTATTACAAAGCTTTGTTAAGAAAACCTTCAAATAGGGAACAGGAGTATGAAACATTTGGTGAAAAAGTTATGGAATACTACCTTGACAGCAAAAAGAGATATGGGGCTGTCAAGCTATGCAAAACTCTTAATGACAATGGAATCCCATGCAGTGTGAAACGAGTTCAAAGGCATATGAAACGTTTAGGAATACGTTCCATCGTTGTCCGTAAATATAAATACAATATAAACCAAGGCAGTGTACCCGATGATAAAGAGAATATACTGAAACGGGATTTTACAACTACAACCATCAATGAAAAATGGGTAACAGATATTACATATATCCATGTTATAAACGAGGGCTGGACCTATCTTGCTCAGGTTGTATGAAAAATGTTCGACTTTTTGTGTCTAATGTATTGACATAAGTCCAGTATGGGACAGAAGTTTTTGAGGCACACCAAAAGAAGCAGAGAAGGTAATGACTAAGGATAAAGCAACAAAGAATATGCCTGTAAAGAGCGGAAAAAGCCGATAGAGAAAAAGTCCTCTTGAATTAAACTTAGGTTTGATTCAAGGAAATTTTTTATTTGGATGGTCATTTTCTGCAAAAACAGGTCACATTCTGCAAGGGATATTGTAACAGGAGTTTTGATTTGTTATTTTATAAATATACATTATGGAATGTTTAATTTTGAAATAAGTAAGCAGAAATTGCGTTTATTTATTTAATCTTAGGAAAGGAGGTATGTCACATGAAGAAACTTGGCAAAAAGGTAAGAAACAGTGCTGGTTCTTTACAGATGTATACATACTGTATGTGCACGAATTGTGGTTGCACAGTACACGTAGATAGTCAATCTTCTAAGTATAAGAATCAGAAAGCACAGAAGGATTAAGAAAGAGGGAAAGGGCTGTTATTGAAATTTCCTATAACAGCCCTTTCTATCAGAGGGGAAAATATGAGTAAACCATTTGTTCATTTTTTTGAAACACCAAAAGGTAAATATTTTTATGATGTCAATTCTAATGCTATTGTGAGAGTATCTTCACAATTATACGAATATTTGAATAATAGAATAGAGTATTCTTCAGAAAATATAAATATTATAAAAGAGTTAAATATACTAACACAGGCTGGATTGTTAAGTGCAGATAAGTGGAATTCAATTGAACACCCGGCAACTAATTTATTAAAAGAAAATCTTAATGGTTCAATTGAGATGCTGACGCTACAGATAACGCAGCAGTGTAATTTGCGGTGCAAATACTGTCCATATTCTGGCAGTTATTATAATAGAAAACATAGTAGTGCAAGTATGAATATTGAAATCGCTAAAAAGGCAATAGATTTTTACATAAAACATTCATTTGATAGACAAGAATTGAATATTGGTTTTTATGGAGGGGAACCACTTATTCAATATGATATGATTAAGGAAATAGTTGATTATGTGAATAAGCAGTGTGAAGGGAAAAAGGTTTATTTTCATATAACAACAAATGCAACACTGCTTGATTTGGAAAAGATTACTTTTCTGGCGAAACATGAATTTAAAATGACTATAAGTTTAGATGGTCCACGTGAGTTACATGATAAAAATAGAAAGGAAATGAATGGAAAGGGAAGCTTTGATAAGGTAATTGAAAACATTCAAATGATACAGAATCATTTTCCTGAATATATAAAGGAAATCATGTTTAATTGTGTTGTTGATGGGCGTGGGGATTATGGATGCTTAAATGATTTCTTTACCAATTATGAAATTATTAAGGATATTCATACCACCTTTAGTGATATAGCGGAGGAAGGAATAAAGGATAACGAGCTTCTTCTGTCTAGCGAAGATTATGATATAGCATATCAATATGAAGTATTTAAGCTTTTGTTAAATAAGTGCAGTTTGATTTCGGAAAAAGAAGTATCAACTATAGTAAAATCATATTATGACTATATTAGGATGATGCTAAAAGGAAGAAGCGTAGGAAACGCATACAATGATACTGGGCATCCGGGCGGTCCTTGTATTCCGGGAGTTCATAAGTTATTTGTAAATATTCACGGAAACTTTTATCCTTGCGAAAAACTAAATGAGAATATAAAGGAAGTTATTATTGGTAATGTCGAAAGTGGATTTGACTCTAAGAGAATTGAAGATATATTGAATGTAGGAAAGTCAACGCAAGAAGAATGTAGAAATTGTTGGTGCAATAGATATTGCTATCAATGTATCATGTTTTCGGAAAAAGGAGATTCATTATCTGCTGAAATGAGAAAATCTCACTGTAAATCAGTAAAAAAGGCGACGGAGAATATGTTTAAAGATTATTGTTTGATTAAAGAAGTAGAGGCAGATGATAATAATATTTATTTCCTTTAAAATATTATGGGAGGAATGAAATTTGAGAAAATTTGTATTATATCCATATGATGTTTCAAGTTTACATATATTGCTACATAAAAGTATGATTAATATTTTGAGTGAAGATATTATTGAATGTGTTGCTCCCAGAGGTTGGGGATACGATAATGAAGATGCTGGATATAAAGTAGGTATAGATACTGGTATTTTGGTAAAAAGCGATTTCAATAGTTTGGTTAATGATATAGATGTTTTAATAATAACAGATTCTATTTTGCCCATGCCTAATATAGATATTGTAGAAAAAATAGAAAAAGTTCTAAATAAAAATAAAAGAGTCATTGTACTTAGAAAAACTGATACTGATTTTGAAAATCAATTAGTTAAAAAATCGTATATAAGATCTAATTTAGAATCGTATATGGGTAATCACATAAAGCTATATAATGATATAGAAATAATAGACACAAGTATAGAGGAAATACCGGCACCTATAGTGTTAGTTTTGGGAGCAGGAGAGAGATGTTGTAAATTTGATGTGCAGTTAGAATTAAGAGAGGCATTGTTAAGAAAAGGATATGTTTTAACACAGATTGGAAGCAAAAATTACTGTGAATATTTTGGTTTTCACTCATTTCCCGATTTCATGTTAGATCATAGCGAATATGCGGAGAAAGAAAAAATTATTGGTTTTAATAAGTATATTAAGCAGTTATATATGCAGGAAAAACCAGATGTAATAATTATAGGAGTACCAGGGGGAATTTTTCCTTTTGATGAATATTTTCATAATAATTTTGGAATAACGAATTTTTATGTTTCTAGTGCAATTGTTCCGGATTATGTTATTTTTAATGCTCTTTATGTAGATGCTTTATCAGAATATTTGGAGACAGTAAAAATGCGGCTTTACGGTAAATATGATTATGAAGCAGATCAAATATTTATTAGTAATTTCGCACTTAATTATGCAACTTCTAAATCAGATAAAAAATTGGCATATTTAACTTGTAAAACATCATCAGTGTTGGAAAAAATAAATGGGTTGGATATTTACAATATATATGATGGCAACGGTAAAAGGGAATCAATGCATAAGTTAATTAATACCTTACAAGAATATGCAAACATATCAATAATATAAGTGAGGAAAGTTTATGGTGGAGTTAGAAAAAATAGAACAAGATATACGTTCTAAAATATTAAAGATAACAAGAAAAGAAATTATGGAAAATGATGATAATTTGCTTGGAAAACCATATTATCTGTCTCCGAGAAGCTTAGTATATCTATTTATGGATGTGCAGCAGGATTATAGTATTATGATTCCAGAAGATCAGTTAAGAAATCAGCAGTTTGCAACAATTACTGGTATTTCGCTACTTATAAAAAGATGTTTGAATAAAGAAATTTGAGGTATGTTTACAATTAAAATCGGAGATTTATAGAAAAGAAAGTGTGCTGAGTTTTAGAAATAATTATAACAATATTAAAATTAGGAGGATAAAGAAATGACAATTAATGGTATCAATGGAGCTAACACACAGGCAGGACAGGTGGGAATGAATCAGATAACGGATTCTTACAGTCGGAACATTCAGAACCAAATTACAAATGCACAGAAGCAGTTACAGGAGCTTTCTTCTAATGAGAATATGACTTTAGAGGAAAAAATGAAGAAGCGGCAGGAAATACAGCAGCAGATCAGTGACCTGAATATGCAGTTAAGACAGCACCAGATGGAGCAGCGCAAGGAGAAACAGCAGACAAAAAGTTCTTCTATGGACGATATGCTCGGCAGTACGAAAAGCGGGAAAACGGGAAGTGAAAGCAGCGGGCTATCTCAGGCAAGCATGACGGCAATGATTTCAGCGGGCAGTTCTATGAAACAGGCGAAAGTGCAGGGCAGCGTGGCAACAAAAATAGAAGGAAGAGCCGGAGTTCTGGAATCTGAAATTAAGCTGGATAAAGTCAGAGGCAATGATACACAGAAAAAGGAAGAAGAACTTGCTGATGTGGAACAGACGGCAATGAAAGCAACAGCCGCACAGATGAACACGTTAAGCGATGCAAATAAGAGATTGGAGGAAGCAGCAAAGGCAGACAGCAGGGCGGAAAAGACAGACGGCAAAGATACAGATACAAAGGATACAGGAGAAGGTGTGTCTAGTACAGATGCACAGGAAGAAAGTGTATCTGATGCGGAAAGCATAAATACGCAGGTAGCTGAAAGCACAGTGGCGCCGCAGCCAACAACATATAAATCAGTAGATATTCGTTTATAGGAGGGGGTAAAGTCCATGTCATTAGTTAATTTTAATGACTATATAAACTATGCAAACTACGATACGGTTTATGATTTCTCTGCCCTTTTGGGTGGGCCTACCAATTCTTCTGGCAATATGCTTTCAGACTATGCTTCTATTAAAAATGGAAGTTATGGAAAGCTAATGAAAGCATATTATGCAAAACAGGATGCAGAAAGCGCAGCATTATCGGGAGATAGCCCGCAAAAGCTGACACTTATGAGATCAAGCGCAGATTCACTTAAAAAATCTGCGGATGCTTTAAACGATTCTTCCCTTTGGGAAAAAAGAAGATCAAGAAAAAAGACGAAAAAACGGGAGAGGAAACCGAAGTAGAGGATTATGACTGGGCAGCTATCACAAAAGCAATAAAAGCCTTTGTTGACGATTATAATTCTGTAGTGGAGCAGGCAGGCGATTCTGATACAAAAAATGTACTCCGCAACGCAGCGTGGATGACGGGTATAACAGATAAAGCACAAAACCTGCTTTCAAAGGTAGGAATTACTATAGGTAAGGGCAACAAGCTGGAGCTGGATGAGGATGCTTTAAAGGAAGCTAACATCACCACTTTAAAATCGCTGTTTACCGGACATGGTTCTTTTGCTGATAAAATTTCCCAAAAAGCGGGGAGTCTCAGTATTGTTGCTGCTAATGCAACGGCTACAGCAAGGACTAAGGGAGTGACATATACACGAAACGGAAATTACTCTGTTACTCTCTCAAAACTGTTTTCCAGTACAGTGGATAAAAAAGTAGGTGATAAGGACAAAAGTTCAGACATATATTCAAAAATCACTGACAAAAAAGAAGATAGTTGAATTGCGAAAAAATCTCTTTGAATTGTACTAAGGTTTGATTCAAGGGGATTTTTTTACGGGTCATTTTCTGCAAAAGCAGGTCACTTTCTGCAACGTATATTGTTGTTGCAAATTGGGTTTGATAATATATAGATGGTTAATATTAGCGGCGCAACATAAGTATAAATTACAACAGCAATTTATCAATGTAATGTTGCTAAATTATCAGAATAAAAAGAGAAAGGTGGAATTTTTTATGAGAAAAAAAAGAGTTATGGCAGCGGTACTTGCTGTAATCATGGGACTGTCACTTAACAGTGGTGCGGCATCAACTGTCTATGCACAGGAGGCAGATAATGATACTACGGTGATACAGCCCGTGGACATAACGGAAGGTATGCAGCAAGGCATAGTTGATTATTCTTCTATAAAGGGAATTGCAGACTTGGATGCAGCGAACTTTAATGGACAGGAAGCCAATGTTTGTGAGAGAACTACGGAAGAAAGGCTTGATGTTGATTTGACACAGCCTATGGCGGCAAATGATGATTATCTTAACAATGAACCTGATTATGCATATTTCATGGAATTGGGCGATGAGATATACGATTCTGTCACAGAGGAATTAGAACAGCGTTGGTATGTATTTTCAATAGAGCAGAGTACAAAAGTCACGCTGGCTATGGTTATGGATGAACAAGTTGATTTTGATTTATACTTATTCCAGCTTAATGGGGAAGAAAGCACCATAAACTTTATTAGTGGGAGTGCAACTGCAGGTAATGGTGAAGCAGAACTTACAATGGGAGTGTTGGATGCAGGCATCTACTTTTTAGGAGTAGAGGCAGCGAGTGGAACAGGATCGTTTTTAATGTATTCATATGCGGGTGTAAATGATTCTAGGGAAATGAATGATTCCACTGATACAGCAAGCTCATATACGAATAACAGCAAAATGACAGCTACAATAGACAGTCCGTTTGATGAGGATTATTATAAGGTAGTTATTGGCGAGAACGAGGTATTAGAGTACACATTTGATGCTCCTGTGGGCTATGATTATGATGTATTGGTTTATGATGGCTCAAAATATTACACGATTGAAAATGGAACTTATCGCCTGTCACAAGGGACATATTACTTTATCGTCCTTTCAAACGATGGCAGTTACAGTGATAATGTATATTACGGTATAAAGTTTTTTAAGTATAAACTGGCGGATGACTGGGATGCAGTTTTTATGTGGTATACGCCTGACAAATCGGCAGTATTTCAGTTTAATGCAGAAAGAACAAAGTTCTTTGTAAATGGACATGCGATTGATTTTACATATTCCAAAACAATTCAATCAAATGGAAATATATATTTCAATTTATATCACAAAGAAGAGCAAAATGTAGTATTATTTCAGTCTGAAGCAATGGCAGCTTGGGGTGAAGTTCCATTTTTTATAAATTATCAGGCACCGTTTAGTGGCTGGAGTTCATACAGGAACGCATTGGTTATTACAGTATTTAATACTTATTGGAGAGTAAACAGTTTTTCAAGTAATTACGATGGATTGACAAGTAATGTTGCAACATTGGTAATTGATTCTAACACTGGAAAAGTTGTTGATGTTATGACACCCAACCCTCTGTATGATAACGGTGTTGTTTTACATTGGACTCGTGTAAATGGGGTACAGGCAAATTATAATTATGATCCAGTAGATTAAGGAGTGTGATGTTTTATGAAAATTGATAATACGGACACAATGAAAATGTATTCGCCAGAATATGTGAATAATGTAGTGCAGGCAAATAAAAAGGATGGTGCACAAAGTGGTGTCCAGGAAAAGACAGCTTGTGACGATGTTGATATAAGCAAAGAGGGTAAAAATCTGTTAGTCACTGGAAAGGAAAAGGCTGAACAATTTAGACAGCAAATTCGCTTTTGTACATTTGGTGATATTAAAGAAATTCCGGTTGAGTATAAAGTTGAAAATCTGTTCAAATTGGATCTGAAAGCAGATTCTATATTTGGAGGGGAGAATATATTTCAGCGTAAATCGACAAGTCAGTATGAAGTGTTCAACGAATGGTTGGATAGCAATGCCTCTTCTATATCAGAAAATCAATTGCAGGCGATAAAAGACGAAATTAAAAATGCAACAGGAATGGTTGATTCATGGAATAATCAGGAAGGGTATAGAGGAACATCCTTTGAGTCGGTTGCTTTATTACAGGCTAGTAAAAGTTATTTGGAAAATTTGAAAGATACAATGCTTCCGGAAGAACTGAAAGACGGATTTCAAAGTATGATCAATGAATATACATATTTCAATGAAACAGCAAGAAACTCTTTAATGCAACGGATGACTCCTGATTATATGGTGGTGGGGATTGGAAACAACACTGTATCCTATAAGTACAAAAACGAGATTATTCAGAGTGAGAAAAACTTCTATGATAAGGAAAGTAAGGATGTCAGTAGTAAATTTTCTGATTATTATTCTGGCAGGATGAACAAAGAAGCTCTTATGAAAGATTTGAGGAATTATGTCGCTTCTTTTTACGCAGAACATGACTCATCGTTGGGAGCAAAAACCTTAACAAATTCTAATGCGGAAAATCTGCTGAATGAACTGGCAAGCATGATTCGATAAGGTATTTTTTTATATTAAATTAAACATACTGCATTATTAAAATCAGCAAGTTGAGGTTTTATAAGATTTGAAGTATATGCTTAAGAACTCTCTTGGTCTAAGCGGTTGATTTAGCTCAAGAGAGTTTTTTCTGTTGATAAAACTGATAGTTAATTAGATAAATCACTTGAAAGTAAAATATATTCTTTTATCAAACTATGTAAATTCAAATTAAATTCTCAAAACAGGACGTATTCTAAATATCTTAAACAATAAAAGCGGAAAGTAGCAGAAATATTTATTACATATGCTCGAAGAAATGTCATTTGATATGTGCAAGATCTTATAGCAGGTGTAAAAAATGAAATAGGGCGCATAGAGATTTCTATATGCCTTTTTCATATTGATTCAGCAATATAGTTAGAATTTGCTTAGAAATGTATCTAATGTTTTTGATAGAGCAGGAATATTAGAGATTACTTCTTTGATCTGCTGTTCGGTTAGTTAGGAGAACTGAGAAACTGTGTTGACTTTATGTTTCTTCCACAACAGTTTGGCTTTCAGCATAGGTAGAATTTCAAATAAAAATTTATCGTGCAAGTTATCAAGTGTAATACCATTTTTCTTGAAGATAAAATATGCTTTCATGGTAAGGGGGTAATCCTGCTCGCATATGGAATATATGTCATAGGAGGTTTTGTGGTTAAAATCGTTTATGCATGAGATACCATTTTTAAAGAACATGGGATATATTTTTGCCGGGAATTGATATTCATCGAAGGTTTCCTTAAGGGAAGAACGCGATCTAATCTGTATGTTATGTTCCTGACAGATTTGCTCAAGTTCCGCTATGGTTTTATCACCAAGATTCCGAAATTGCATGATTTCTTCTTTGGGCATTGTAGATAGCTGTGACAGGTACATCACATTGTTCCTTATAAGGGTATTTTGCAACCGGCTTGACATAGGAATGTCATAGACTGATATTTCATTTTCTGGAGGCAGCAGATAGCCCAAAGGATTAAGCTCGGTGATAATGGGTCCTGCAAGACAGTTTTTAGGGAATATTTTTGCCAATGTTATATAGTTATGTCCTGCAAGGTCTGAAATTTTGGTGAAGCCTGTGCTTAGTAGGGCTGATTTTGCTGTGGAGGAAATGTTCAGGTCTTGAATTTTGTATCCATATTTTGCTCCTTTGTATATAAGGTGGACTGAAACAAGTCCCATTACAGCACCTTTTCTACATAAAATAAAGAAAAAGGACTAAAACTGGTTCAGAATGTGGGTGCATAATGGAACAAAAAGTAAAACAGGATAGCATTCAGTTAGGAAAGAATATTCGGCGCATCAGAAAAGAGCAGAATATAGGGCAGACAGAATTGGTTGCATTGATGCAGCTAAAAAATGTGCAAATTACAAGAGAAACTTTGGTAAAGATAGAAAGAGGGATACAGCATATTAAAGCGACTCAGCTTAAAGCAATGAAAGAAGTATTGAATACATCGTATGAGGAAATTTTTAAAGAAGAATGAATAATTGGATTGGTATACATATTAGAAGCTGTTCCTATATGGCGGCTGTTTACATGTCATTCCTTGTCATATTCTGCAAAGCATGGTTATTTTCTGCAAAATTTGGTCGTTTTCTGCAATCATATTGACTAACCTGTGAAAGATACCTATCACTCTGCTTGTGGGAGTGTGACTTTGGCGGTTTTAGCTGTAAAGAAGTCTATACACTGCCTATGTAGGGTAGAAATAAAGTTTGCCATAAGTTATGCCGAAATATAGATAGAAAGTATGCAACGTTGGCAGCAGTCATGTTGTTTCTGGAAAGGAGGGCAATGGATGTTTAAAATCGCTATTTGTGATGATGAAAACTATTTTATAGAAGAGTTAAAGAAAATCATATCTGATTGTATGCTGAAAAAAGGACTTGTTTTTGAAATAGATACATATAGCTCTGGAGCAAAGTTTATATCATTGGGTATAGGTATGCTTCAATATTCTATTATATTTTTGGATATTAACATGGATGAAGTCGATGGCATTATGACAGCTAAGAAAATCCGGGAAGTAAGTAAAGAAGCGTTTATCGTTTTTGTGACGGCGTTTGTAAATTATACGTTGGAAGGTTATAAGGTGGATGCTATACGATATTTGCTGAAAGGCGGTAATAATTTTAATAGCGCGATAGATGAATGTATAAATGCAATTATGGAAAAATTGAATTATACGGTTATTACCAAAAAGTTTAGTTTTAACGAGGGAGTTAAAGAAATCGCACTGGAAAGATTATTGTATGTTGAAAGCAGACTGCATAAACTTGAATTTCATGTTATGGAAGATAAGATGAAGATTTACACCATATATGATACTTTGAATAATATGGAAGTTGTTTTGCAGGATAATGACTTTGTAAGAATACATCAAAGTTATCTTGTGAATTTAAAATATATAATGTGTGTTGAAAGGTATCAGGCAGTATTAACGGACGGAACCGCCTTAATTATACCGAAAGCCAGATATACATACGTCAAGGATAAATTTATTGCATATCGAGGAGAAGTTTAGATGTTTGATTCATTGCCAACTGTATTGATGATAGTATTTGAGGTTTTTTGCTGTAAAATATTTTTTGAGGTATTTGGAAAAGTACGATATAAAGGCTGGATCAATGCAGTACAGTTGATACTATTAGTTAGTGGTGTGTTTGGGGCTGTAAAAGGCTTTGGAAAAATTTTTGTCTTAAAACAAACTAGCATTATTTTAATATTTGCTGGTTTTATGTTTTGGCATGTGAAAATCAGTATAAAGAAGTCATTGATACTGGCAGTTCTATATCAAGCTCTATTGTTATCAGCAGATTATATAGCGTTTCTGATTTATTATAGCGGATTGGTTTCCAGTGGTGAAACAACAAGTGTGACATATGTGTTGGAAAGTGTTTTGGTTGTCCTGTTTGGGAAAATGCTTCTTTATTTTTGTGTTCTTATTATTAGGAAGAAGTTTGGAAAAAAATCAACGGAAATGCTTGTGGAGTCAGAGTGGCTTAAATTCCTGTTTTTCCCTATTTTTACAATAATTGTTATGGTAGCTATGTTTTCGGTTTTTGGATATGTGGAAACAACAGAGCAGGTATACCTTTTATTTATTATTGCATTTGGAATGGCAGGAATGAATATTGTGGAATTTTATCTGATCAATGACATTATAGAAAGAGAAATAAAACTGCATGAAAATAAGATTTTTGAGATTCAGGTAAAAAACCAGACAGAGATGTATCAGTCTATATCAGAAAATTTTGACAGTCAAAAAAGAAAAACACATGAATACAAAAATCAGATTGTATGTATTGAATCATTATTAGGAAATAAGAAATATCCGGAATTAGAGAAATATGTAAAAGAAATTTATGGTCATTTAGATAAGGAACTGGATGCAATCGATACAAATAATGTAATCGTAAATGCAATATTAAATACAAAATATCAGGAAGCTGAGGAAAAGGGAATTGTTTTTGTGTTCCGCATAAATGATCTTTCGCAGATAAGGATGAAAGATGAGGATGTGGTTACGATCCTGTCTAATCTGTTGAACAATGCGATAGAAGCCTGTGAGAAATGTGATGATAAAAAGATAATAAAATTGAAATTTGTCATTGAAGATGGCATGGTAATAATTGCTGTAAAAAATACATTCAGCCATCCAATATGTTATGAAAATGGGGAAATAAAATCTTCTAAAATTTCAAGGACAGAAGAGCATGGAATAGGAATTAAAAATATCATTAAGGTTATTGAGAAGTACAACGGATCTTATATTATTAAGGACAGTAAAAAGGAATTTTATTTTTCAATCATTATTCCTGCCTGAAAAATAGATTTTAACCTTTTTATGGTCACTTTCTGCTCTGGAGTGTCTATTTTCTGCAAAGGATATTGTTTTGTTCCGGTATTTCTTTATACTTGATATTTAGAAAGGTGCATGAAGTATGATAGAAAAGATGATATTGAACTTGGTAAGCCAAATGGAATCGAAAAAAATGATAAACAGAGCTGACAGGGAACAATATGAGTATGCTTTGGTAACTATGACAGAACGTACCATAACAGTCGGAACTATGTTGTTGATCGGGCTGGTTTTTAACCAGTTTATACCAACACTTTGTTTTCTGGTATTTTTCCTTTCGCTGAGGAAAAGGACTGGTGGTTATCATGCAGAGAAATTTTGGCACTGCTATCTAATGACTGTCATAACTTACATTGCGATTATACAGGTTGCTGCTGTTCTTTCTGAAAGTCTGTTTACCGTGTATGTAATGTTGTCCTTTGCGGTACTTGTAATTGGGGTTATAGGAACCGTCAACCACCCTAATATGGATATGGATAAAGACGAGTTGATGGAATCAAAAAAAGCGGCCAGGTTATGCGTCTTAATGGAGGCATTGGTGATTGTGGCACTGATTGCATTGAAAATCAATGATTTGTATGTAAGTTATATGTCATTGGCTGTCATATTGTGTGCGTCTTTACTATGTGTAGCTAAAATTATAAAACAGGAGGTAAAAGTAAGATGAAGAAAACAAAGAAAATCAATGACACTGTTTTAAAGGCAGTGGAAAGAATTGCCCGGAATGAGGTTGAAAAGAATTGTTTTGACTGGCCCCCGGATTGTGCAGGATTTTTTCATCAGCCGAAAAGACCAAAGAATGTAAAAAAAGAAAACAGCAGCTTATAAGGGCGGCGGAGAGGCTCTCATATATTCAACGAGAGCTTCTTTGTCAATAGCTGCCAGATTCAGCGAAATAGAAGAAAAGCAGATTGGTTTTGAAAAGGGATACTGCAAAGTGCAGTATCTCTTTTTTGTTACAAAAAAATGAAACCAAATTCTTCTCAATGACGTATTGATAGGAAATTTGAGCAGATGGGATTTGGGCGAATGGATGAAAGAAGACTATTAATATGCTGCTGATAATAAAAGGATTAAGGAAATTGTATTTTCAAAAGTAAATCCTATGAGGAAAGTCCATAGGAGCAAGCGGTATGTAGCAGTTCTGCTTATATTTTTTGTGATTGGCAGTATGACCGTGGGTGCAAAAGAATTGCTACGTTCTGCTGGGATCATAGGCAGTAATAAGGATGAAATAATGCAGCAACAGATAGGGCATAAGGCAGAAGAAGATTTTGCTTATCACTTCAATAACACTTTTTACTTTCACACGGATCTGATTAGTACGGAAAATTTATATGAAGAGAATATTCCTATTGCAAAATACATTGTGGAAATTCCCCTAGATATTGAGGGGAAGCTGCCGGAGTACTATCTGGATAACGGAGCTATGATAATTTTTACCCAAAGCAATAATGCCGGGTGGAATGTGGCGGAAGATACAATGCTGCACTTTGAATTCACACAAGGGCAGATTGACGGGGCAGATCTGACACAACCGGGTATCTTGGAGGTTGGCTATATATTAAACGGGGAATTAAAGGAGCTGCAAATGATTAGCCAGAATCTCTACAGTGTGGATTTCTGCCCAGAGAGTGAAGGAACATATTATTTTTATCTGAAAAACTGTTCCAGCAATAGGATTATTATTTCGGAAGGAAATATCAACGCAATGCGAGGAGGCATGAATAATGAGAGAGAATAAAGAGATAATACCAACTTTAAAAACAGTTCCTATAAAGGAAGATGTATCTCAAGGAGAAAGAATGGGATTACCGAAGGCGGATATTGAAAGCGGTAATACAGTATCTTTTATGGATAGTGATGGAAGCATGTTCTATGTGGCAGGGGGAACAAAAGTGAGTTTCAGTGTTGAACTGGATAGAACAGCCTCTGTTCAAATGGGATATATCGGTAACAATGGCGCAAAGACACAAACATATAGCGGAACAAGCAGTTCGCATAATACATCATTTAAGATTTCAAATATAAGTTATTATAGGTTTTATGTTACAAATTTATTTGTAAAAAAGCAGAGCAGTCTAAGATCGAAGTTGCATATGGAAGTGTTATGGAAGTGAATGGGCATAATATGACGGTAGATATAAAGGGGGAGGATAATGAAACAACAATCATATTATTGCCCAGTTGGGGTTCCCCGTCACCAATTCTGGAATTTCTTCCATTGGCGGAAGAACTGTCAGAGGATTTTTGGGTTATTACCATAGAACCGTTTGGATACGGGCTTTCAGATAAAGTCGGAACAGAACGGGAAATCAGCGTAATTGTGGAAGAACTGCATGAATGTACGCAAAAGCTAGGCTGTGATCAGTATTATTTAATGGCACATTCACTTTCAGGTTTGTATTCATTATACTGGGCGAATGCTTATCCGCAGGAGGTACAGGGGGTTATAGGAATTGATCCGTCTGTTCCCAAACAATCTGATGTAGAGCCGTTGCCGATTAAAATGGTAACACTGAACAAATTATCAGCGTACTTCCAGAAAACAGTAAGTGTATTGGGAATTACACGGATATTATCTATTGGAAACCCTGAAAATGCAATCTATGCTGATTCCTCTTATCCGTATTCAGAAAGGGAGTTGGATGTATTCCGTATTTTGTCTATGGATTTTGCATATAACAAGGATATTATGAATGAGTTAAATCACATGGAAGATAGTCTGGAGTCCGTAAGAGATATGAAATTTCCTGAAACTATTCCGGTATTACAATTTGTTTCGGGGGATAACTGTGAGTTACTGGAAACATGGGAAACGTTGCATAGGGAAGTTATTACAGAAACAGATAAGAGTGAGGTGCTACGGCTAGATGGCGGACATTATCTGCATTTTGGAAAGAAACAGGAGGTTGTTGAGAAGGTAAAAGAATGGTTACAGGAATAAAATGAATTAGTTTAGAAGATGAAAGTTATATGGACGGGATGAAATAGTAATAATTTTAATTTCTTCCCGTCTTTTTAGTATAGAAAAGCCTTTCAGAATGATATAGTGCATATCTGAAAGGTTTTTTGTCATTTTCTGCAATGAACAGTCCACTTTCTGCAAGGGATATTGTTTTTGTTGATTTCTCATTATATATTGATGGGGAAAGGAGGTAAAAGTACGATAAAGAAATGCTCGGAACGAGGTGAGGCTAGAAAACAATAAAATAAAATTCGTTTGGACCGTACAGGAAAGCGATGTGGCTCTGACTGACAGAGGAGCTACGGAAAGGAGATAGAATATGAGTTTAAGTTTGGCTGGTTTAGCTAACAACTATTATCAAAATTACATATACCAACAGACTAAGGCGACAGGTCAAAACAGTGGTACTGATTTCAATAGTGTTTTTTCTGCTAAAAAAACTGGGAATACAGGAAGTTTGCAGGAGGCAAAAGATACAAGTACTTCAAATGTAAATGCCTACACGGAGTACCTGAAATCAAAGTATGGTAATGTAACTATTCAGAGTGTAGGGAAGGATCAAGCAAGCCTTGACAGAATTGGAAAAAGCATGAGTGGTAGTGATGTTGTTATTGCACCGAATATTTTAGAGAAAATGGCAAATGATTCGGAAACAGCAGCATACTATGAAAAAAAGATAGATGATTTTTTTGATGATATTCCAAGGTCAAATGCTTGGTTTGCTGCAAAAGGGCTTGTCTATGAACCCGGTGGAGTGGTAGTCCATGAGGATGGTAGTGTAACATATATTTCTGGCTGTAGTGATTCACCGGAACGTGTAGCACAAGTAAATGCAGAGAATAAGGAAAAAAGAGAAAAGAAAGCGAAACAACGTAAAGAGGCAATAGAGCGTAGTCAAGAAGAAGCAGAGGAACGTAGGCAACAAATAGAGAGTTATAATCAAAAGCAAGCTAAGACAGAAGCACTTAACAAGCATATAGTTGATGAAGAAAATTCAAATATGTCAAATTTAGTGTCTTTTGCAATAGCATCTTATGAGAATGCAGCCAATATGTACAGCGAAAGTGTAATAGCAAATAGTATAACTGATGAGGTACAATAAAGGATTATTGCAGATTAAATTTGCTCTGAGCAGCATGTAATATGCTGTTTAGATAATCATTTTGTTGAAGGAGGTGAAAGTATGAAGAAATTAATCAAGCGTAGTGATGTTATGCAGGAGACGTTAGAGGCTTATTGTTCATGCAGTTGTAGCTGCACTGGTACATGTGCTTGTACTACTGGACAGGTTGATAACAAATCAGCTTTAAACTATGCTAGATACACACAGTTCTATACGAGCTTTGTGTCAATCTATATGGTATAGTGATAGCATTGCGGAATCAGATGGGTATGGCGATATGTATTATGGGCATATTGCCATGCCTGTTTCAAAAGTTAATACTCAAATGGATATAATTAATATATATGATGTAGGAGGGATAAGTATGCCGGTTTTTCATATGTTTTTGGCTGGTGGGAAGAAATATATGTTTGATGCTAATGCTAATTCGTTTATAATGCTTAGCGATAGTTTATATTCTGATCTTGAAGAATATAAACGAAGTGAATATCGGGTTGTTACACCAGCAATAGAAAAATTAAAAGAACGAGGATATTTAAGGGATAGAGTCGATTTTGAAATGGTGCATCCTATGGATTCGACATTGGAATACGCATTGGAACGCTGTATTGGTACAGTTGCATTACAGGTTACGCAAAGCTGTAATTTGCGTTGTAAATATTGTTCTTATTCTGGAAATTATACTAATCGTGTTCATGATAATAAAAAGATGAATAAAGAAACGGCATTTAAAGCAATTGATTTTCTTTTTGAACATTCGATAGATCGGGATAAAGTTTCTCTTGGATTTTATGGTGGAGAACCGCTACTTCAATTAAATTTGATAAAAGAGTGTGTGGACTATGCGAAGAAAAAGAGTTCCGGAAAGGAATTATTATTCAATATGACATCCAATGCAACACTTATAACAGATGATGTTTTGGAGTATTTATATGATAATAAGTTCAGCTTAACAATTAGTTTGGATGGAGATCAGCAGGCGCATGATAAAAATAGGGTGTTTGCAGCTAATAATAATGGAACATTTAATGCAGTCATACAAAATCTGGAAAAAATACAGAAGCGTCATCCGGATTATTTGAATTTGGTACATATAAATGCTGTAATTGATCCGACTACTGATTTTGATTGTACAAGTCGTTTTTTTTCTGAACATGTAACTGTTAAGGATTATTATGTGCAGGCAAATCTTATTTCTGAATACTACCGCAAAGGCGAAGTGGCAAGTGATGAAATATATAGAAACAAATTCAGTTATGAGATTTTTAAAATGTATCTGCAAAAGTTAGGACGGATTGAAGAAGAAAGTATATCAAAACTTGTTTTGAGTGGATATAAGAATTTAAAGGATATACATGAAAATGCGAAAGTTTCTTCAACATCACTTAAGCGAGATCATCACTCCGGACCGTGCGTTCCAGGAATACAAAGATTGTTTGTTGATGTAGATGGTAACTTATATCCTTGCGAACGGGTAAGCGAAGCATCAAAAGCAGTAAGGATGGGACATATAGATACAGGATTTGACATTAATCAGGCTAGGACTTTATTGAATATTGGAAAATTGACTGAAAAGGAATGTAAGAAATGTTGGGCATTTAGATTTTGTACTTCATGCCCGGTTCAAGCTGATGATTTAGAAAAATTATCTGCCGAAAAGAAATTACAAAATTGTGCAATGATTCGTGCCCATGTGGATAAAATGATGAGGGATTATTGCGTTATGCGGGCTTTGGGTTATGACTTTGACAAGGAAAAAATGATGACTCAGGAGGAAGTATTATGAAAAGAAAAGCAATAATTTTTCCATACAGTGCAGAATGTGCGCCAATAATAAGAAATAAACATTTATTGACATCTCATGACATTTTCGCTTGTGTTTCGCCAGTTGGGTATGGATTTCAGGGAAAAGATGCTGCATTTGCATACGGTGGCAAGGATACAGGGATTATTATTACAGATAATGCCATAACTGAAATGGATTTTGATGATTTGTTAGTATGTGAGTCATCTAGTGATTTTGATACAATTGTTATGCCGCAAATTGAAGCGACTGCTGATCTTGGGAAAAACATAATTTTTCTATATGATATTGATGAAGAGCATCAAAAAAAAGTAGAGGACATATGTGCTAGATGTAACGTAAAATGTACCATATTAACGCATAGAGTTGTGGACGCAAGTAAGTTGGTAGAATATGAAAATGAGATTATTCGTATTTCAGTTCCGATTATATTTGTTGCTAGCGTGATTGAAAATATGAATAAGTTTGATGTTCAGTTGGGGTTACGAAATCATTTGCTGAAAGAAGGCTACAAAGTCAGTCAGATTGGTACAAAGGAATATTGTGAATTGTTTGGTTTTCATGCAATACCGAAATTTATGTTTACAAATCAACTTAGTGAAAAAAAGAAAATTGTGTGGTTTAATCGTTTCTGTAAAAGTATTGAATTACAAGAACAACCGGATATCTTTATAATTGGTGTACCGGGGGCTACAATGGTATTCAATGATGTGATAACCAATAATTTTGGAATTACAGCATTTGAAATGGCAAATGCAGTTAGACCAGATAGTTCTATTTTATGTGTACCATATGAAAACTATGATGCGGGCTTCCTGAAAATGCTAAAAGAATCCTCTAAATATAAGTTGGACATGCAAGTTGATTGCTTTAACATGGCAAATAAGCAATTTGATACAGCAAGAAGTAAGGAAGAAAAGCGGCTATTATATATAACGGTGAATACGGAATTGGTAGATAGTAGAATTAAGGAATTGAACAAAGATGCTGTTGTTCCTGTCTTTAATTCTTTTAATTCTGAAAGTGCTTTTGATATGTATGGTTATATTGTAGACAGACTATGTGGAAGTGAGTTTGGAACTGTTTAGTGTTGGATATGTTTGTAGAAAATTTTTCACACGTAATATAATATTTAGAAGGGAGAACTGAACATGGATAAAATAGAGATAGGCGATAAAGTGAAAAAAGTTTTTATAGACTTATTTCAAGTTGCAGAAAGCAAATGGCAGGATGGCTATGATAAGGAAGATTTTTTTAGCCAAAAGATAGGATTATTGCCCGGAGATGTACTTGCTTATTTATATGCAGTTGAAAAAGAATTTGGATTGCAAGTACCAGCCTCGGATATTATTGAGGGTAAGTTTAATACTCTGTTCAATGTTACCGATATTATATATGATGCTCTTTGCACAGAGGGACAGTGAGATGTTCTTGTATTGTCAAATTTATATAAGGCGTACAAATATTGTATGTCCGGTAGTATTATCGCAATATATTGAAGGGCATGAAATCTACTTTCGATTATGAAATTGATAGGGATTTATGTCCTTTTATGTCATTAGAGGTATGCTATGAAGGGAAAAATAAAAATTGCAGTAATTGATAATGGAATAAATAGAGATTTAGTGAAAGAGGAAAAATTAAGAGACGAATTTGTTGTAGATGCAAACAATGAATGTAAGGAAGAACATTCAGAAATTCAAATTACGGATTTTATGCACGGAACGATTTGTGCTTTGATAATAGAAAAATATTGCCCTGACTGTGTATTTAGTAGTATACGCATTTTAGATCAGTCAGGCAAAGGAGGAATTGAAAAGATAGAGCCAGCTTTAGAGTGGTGTTGTCAAAACAATGTAAATGTTGTTAATTTGAGTCTTGGAACTACTCATTTTAAGGAAAATGAAAAATTAAGCAAGTTGATTAATAAATATACCCATATGGGACTAATTATCATTGCAGCAATATCCAATATCGGATTATTTACTTATCCAGCAAGTTTTTCTAATGTAATAGGTGTTGCTACTATGAATAGTCCTTTATTATATAATAATGACTATATACATTTGGGTATAGACACAGTTGTTCCTTCGGAACATATAATTAAATTAAATGATCAGGAACATAAAAGCTCATTAAGTAACAGCTATGCAACTCCATATGTATCTTCAATGGTATTAAAAAAAATAATGGAAGATGAAACATGTGATATACATACATTAAAAGAATATGTTAGAAAGAAGAGCCATGTGGCTATGAAAGAAGGTTTATATAATCCTGACTGGGTTTATAAGGCTTATATAAAAAATAAAAAGAGCGAAAGCAAAGCAGATTATTATTTTGAAACAGTGATAGGGAATTATGAAGAGGTTAAACACGATTGCGATACAATTATCGCATATTCAAAAATTGAATTAGAGCAAATAAATATAGAAAACAAGAATTTGATATATCTTGGAAATGATGACATAGAGAATATAAATATATCTGGTTTTAAGTGGAGTTGGAATACAAAGGTGCAACAAATTGTGAAAAATCAATTTAAAGGTAATGGATTAGATATTCCGCTTATTATTTTTGATATAGCGGATTCTTTGGATAAATATTTTATATTATCCAAATTAAGGCAACAGTTTGAAAAAGATGGGTATAATGCATATGCTGTTGACATGGAACCAGAGAGCGTATTATACAAATTAGAGTATATACCTGCTATACAATTTCCATTAACAGATCAGCTTGTGAGGGACTATGTTGAAGGGCAGGTTTTTTATAAGCAAAGTGATTTAGTTCTATGGAATGCATCAAGAGAGCAGAAAAAACATGTATATACCATATATCCTGCATATGATATAGAAATTATATTTAGGGAATTAGAGGTTTTGGTTTATATAGAAAAAGAATTGAGTTACAGGCAGATATATAATACCTTGCCAGAGGAACATATCAGTGTCATTTATGATTTGATTGTAGGATGCTTAGCGGAGGAACAACATGAGTAATAAAGAGGCAGTTAAAAGGTTGGTTGGACTCTTAAATGAGTATAAGAAAAATATTGCGGTTATCATTAGTTGTTTGTTGATTTCCACGGGACTAAATCTTTGCATTCCGATAATCAGCCAGCGGATCATGGATGATGGATTTATCGGTGGCAATAAGAAATTGCTGATTGAGCTGGTTTTGGCATCTATGGTAATATATACTATACATTCCCTTATAGATATTATTAAGGAAAAAAAACGTGTAGATATTTCGGCAAAGATACAGTATTTTCTTTCGGAACAGTCTTTTTCACATCTTATGAAGCTGCGGGTAAATTATTTCAATAATACCAATTATGCAGAAACTCTGAATAATATCAACACAGATATTAACCAGATGACCTCTATTGCTGATAGCAGTGTTTTTTTTGTAATTACGCAGGCGTTTAGCATGGCAGGTGGCATTATCGGATTATTTATCATAGATTTCAGAATGACAATACTGGTACTTTTGTTTATACCGATTAAATGTGTTGTAATGAAATACTTTGCTAAGAAACAAAAGCAGATTATGGACGAGTTCATAAAGAAAAATCAGAAATATGCAAGATGGTTTGGAGATACTGTCGGAGGGGTACGGGAGATTAAGTTATTCAATATCTTTGACAAAAAACAAGAGGAATTTGCATACAATCAAAAGAACATTATAGAGAAGCAAAAGCAGATGAACATGCTGAGCCAGTGGAATATAATCATAGATAGCATTATGGTACAGTTCCTCTCCACACTGTTATATATATTGGGCTCTAATCTGGTATTTGATTTGCAGCTTTCAGTAGGCAGCGTGTTTGCGTTCATTACATACAGTGCTTATGTTACAGGACCTATATCAGCAATCTTAAATATAGGGTACTTGCTTTCGGGAATTATACCCTCTACAAAAAGATATTATGACTTTATGGCTTTGCAAGAGGAAGATGATAGTGGGACACTTATTGTACCTGATTGTGGGGAGTTGGTGTTGAAGAATATTTTTTTTGGATATGAGTTAGATAAGCCAATTCTTGTAGATGTTAATATTGATTTTCCCAAAGGGAGCAAAACTGCTTTAATTGGCAGAAATGGTTCTGGAAAGACTACTATTATAAATTTACTTACAAGGTTATATGTTCCTATTAATGGGAACATATTATTGAATGGAACAGATATTTCAGTGATTTCATTACAGGAATACCGAAATATGGTATCCGTGGTAAGCCAGCAGATATATCTTTTTAATGACACAATAAGAAATAATATCTGTCTGTATAAGCAGGTGGATGATACTATGATAGAAGAAGCCTGCAAGGACAGTGGACTTGAAGATTTTATAAAAGAGGTTTCTTTGGATTATCTGGTAGGACAGAACGGAGCAATGCTTTCCGGCGGACAGAAACAGAAGATAGCTCTTGCAAGAGCATTGATACATGACAAGCCGATTATTATATTTGATGAAGCTACTTCAAATACGGATGCCTATTCAGAGCAACAGATTAACGGGCTACTGAATACGAAGTTAAAAGAAAAAACAGTAATAGTGATTACACATAAGAAAGAGATATTGAGTGAAGTGGATCAAATTGTCGTGCTGAAGGAAGGGGGGGTTGCTGATATAGGGAAATATGATGAATTGATTGGTAAAAATAATGAATTAAAGATTATGATGGAAAAAGCAGATTGAGTATAGGAAAATCTTTTCAGAGTGGCAAGGCTAGTCTGAAAAGATTTTTTTGTGCCGTTTTCTGCAAAAACAGTCCACTTTCTGCAAGGATTATTGAACTTAGAAAAAAAATTCATTATCATAAAGGAAAACGGCAGAGATTTTATTAAGGAGGATAATTATATGTCAATGGAAATTAGCAATGCTTATAGCAGTTATGTTAGTAATTCTACATATGCTACAAAAAGCAATAACCAGAAACAGACAACAGAGAGCAGTATAACCGATAAAGCCAGTACAGAAACACAATCATCAACAAGGAAAACAGCAGCAGATGAATTATCATACCTTTCCAAGAAATACAGCAATTACAGCTTTGTAGCTGCTAATTATTCTAGGGGAATAAAATATGGTTCCAATTCAACTACAAATGTTGCAATTTCTCCTCAGTTTTTATCAAAAATGGCAAGTGATCCAGAATTAGAGAAGGAATATGAAAAAAACATTGCAGCTATGCAGGAATGTGATGAGCAAAATGTTCGTTCTGTTGCTGCTGGAGGTTGGCATGTTGTGGCACAAGGTTGGGCGATTGATAAAGATGGTGGGATTAGTAAATGGTCAATAGTACAAAAAGATGATACAAAGTCTCATTTGCAAACCATGTCCGAAAATGCAGAGAAAATTCGTAAACAGAATGAGGAAAAGAAAAAAGAGAGAGCAGATATTGAGGAAAGACGTCAGAGCAGTAAGGAAGAAGCAGAATTAAAAGAAAAGTTGAAAGAAGCTGGCGAAACTCAGTTTGGTAGTAAGTATAAGGATACCATTGTCATTGTTCAAAATGATAATGGAACAGATTCGAGTAAAAATGAAAAAGATGAGAGAACGGCTGTCGGTATCAATTTGGATATGAAGATATAAAAGGTAATTCTTTATGCTATAGTTCGATGTGGAAATTTGTATGAATGAAGATAGCACATATGGGATTGGTAATGTACAGATTGAAAAATCTTGTTGCATTAAGTCTAAGAAAGGAGGGCAAGTGGATATGGGAAAGTTAGGAAAGAAAAACGCTTTTGAAAGAGGAACATTTATGGCATATGCGTGTGTGACATGCTATTGCTATTGTTCCACATGCACAAACTGTACAGGTAGCACTCTGAAGGCGAATGGTTCATCTATTCTTAATATGGTGAATCAGAATACGAATAAGAACGCATATAACAATGCATCATTGATTTAGTACAATGTACTTTGTGTGAGAGTAAGGTCATGTCAACGTAAGCTGGCATGACCTTATTAAAAATACTTGGAGGTAAAAGGTGTTGAATGGAAAACCCAATATTCATTTATTTGAAGTTTATGATAGAAAATTCTTATATGATGTAGATACAAATTCGATTGTTTCTATTCCTGATGATGTACATAGTTTTTTACGAGAATTGGTATGTTGTTCCAATGATTCTGATATAAGCAACAAGTTGGCATCAATAAATGAAAAAGTAAAGCAGGATATTATTTATTTAGAAAATCAGGGATTATTGCATCCGATTAATGATAATTTGCAGATAACACATATTGAAACAGATATTTTACAGGAATTATTTGATGGGAATCTGTCTTTGATGACGTTGCAGGTAACACAAAACTGTAACTTGCGTTGTAAATATTGTGTATATTCTGGTAGCTATATCAATCGTACACATACCAATAAGCGGATGCCATGGGAAGTGGCTAAGAAAGCAGTTGACTTCTACTATGAACATACACGGAACAGCAGGGAAGTATCATTAGGTTTCTATGGCGGAGAACCTTTGCTGGAGATTGCTTTAATAAGAAAAGTGGTTGCATATGCAGAAGAACTTTTCAAAGGTAAAAAACTATCTTTTAATATGACAACAAATGCAACACTGTTTAAAGATGAAATTGTACAGTTCCTTATGGAACATAATTTCCATATTGCGATCAGCTTAGATGGACCGAAAAAAATTCAGGATGGAAATAGGGTGTTTGCGGATAAAGAGAGCGGAACATTTGACACTGTAATGAAGAATCTGGAATGGATTAAGGAGTGTTATCCAGAGTTTATTGAGAAAATTTCATTTAATGCTGTCATTGATCTGAGTAAAGATATAGGGTGTGCGAATGACTTTTTTATGTCATATGATACAGTAAAAGATGTTTTTGTCATGGGAAATATGCTAAATGATGCAAATAGGAAGCAAGATCTTGCACTTAACAGAGAATATATAACCGATGCGCTGTACGAGGAATTTAAGGTATTATTATACTATTGCTCAGATATATTTAAGATATATAAGCCGACACTTATGGATGGACGTTTTCGTGGAATCAAGCAGCTTTATTATAACCGACTGGTAGCCAAAAATTCAAAGACCACTTCAGATTGTCCGGGCGGGCAGTGTCTGCCGGGGGCGCAGAGATTTTTTGTAAATGCAGATGGCAGATTTTATCCATGCGAAAGAGTAGATGAAGCATCTGAAACATATTGTATCGGAAATCTTGATGATGGCTTTGATATGGATAAGATTTCAGAACTGTTAAATGTAGCACAGCTTACAGAAAAGGAATGTAAGAACTGCTGGTGCTTCCGTTTATGCTCCCAGTGCATCGCAATAGCGGAAGAAAACGGAGAATTATCGAAGAAAAAGAGATTGTCAAATTGCATGGGGCTTCGCCGCCAGATCGAAAGCGACTTGAAAGATTATATTGTATTATGCGATAACCATTGTGATTTCGAGAAAGAGGTGAGAAGATGAAAGCAGTTATATACCCTTATGATTTTGAATTTATTTCAACACTTAAATATCGAAGCATATTAAAGGATATTGAAATAGTATACCTGCTTTCGCCTATGGGATTCGGAATTGTGGGAAAAGACGGATATTATTTGCAGAATGAACAATCCGGCTATGTTATAAAAAGTGAATTGAATGATGATGAATATGCAGAGATTGATACTCTGCTGATAACAGAATCTATATTCAAATTGCCTGATGCAGACAGGATGGGGGAATTAGAGAAAATGCTTTCTAACTGCTCTTATGCAATTAATATGGCTTATGGAAACGATTTTTCTAAGGCGGTTGAAGAACTGTGTCAGGAGAAGAATGTAAAATTGATAAACAACTTCAACTTAGTTGGAAATCAAAAAGCAATTAGTTTAAGTAGTGTTGGAGTGGCATCAGAGAGAAATCGGATCAATACACCAATTATAGCGGTCTGTGGGCTTGCTCCAATGACACAAAAATTTGATTTGCAGCTATATTTTAGAAATCATCTTTTACACAATGGATTTAAGGTAAGTCAGATTGGAACAAAACTGAACAGTCAGCTCTTTGGTTTTCATACATGGGGAGAGGCATTATATGACAACACATTTCCAGAAACAGAAAAGATTGCAAGGATAAACCAATTTATAAAAGACATTGAAGCAGAGGAAAAGCCGGATGTGTTTATTATTGGTATTCCGGATGCATTGGTGCCTTATACTCATAAACATACATTTCGGTATGGAATACCTGCTTTTGAGATATTTAATGCTGTTACGCCGGATTTTGCAATTATGTCTTTATTTAATGGCGAATACACAGATGAATTTTATGAGGAAATGGTGAAACTTTGTAATTATAAGTTTAATATAGATATTGACTGTTTCTACAATTCTCATTTTGTGCCAGTGTCTCTTTCTATTAACGCAAATGATTTGTCGTATTCCTTCGCTGAGAGAGAGACTGCAACAGAGGGCAAATATCAGGTGTTTAATTCGGAATGTCTTGAAAATAAGGAACTGTATGATTATATGATAGGGTGTTTGCAGCAATATGGTCAGTTCAAATCATATTAAGGCGGTGAATAGTATGGAGATGGAAAAAATAAGATATGAAATTATCGGGCTGATTTCTGAAAGGATTGGTATAGATCAGCAAAAACTTAATGATTATGGTAGAGAAAAGAGCCTGCTGGATGCCTCTATTGGATTACAGCCACGGGATTTGCTAACTTTGTTTTTTGAATTACAGAGAAAATATGAGATTGTTTTTGAGGAAAAGGATATTATCGAAAGTCGATTTGATTATGTTGACAATATCGTTGAGGCAATTATCAGCAAACAAGTATCTGAATAAAATTATGGGTATATGATGAGTTAAAGATTATGTTGAATCCAGTGATTAAGTATAAGAAAGACCTTTCAGAGTGGGAAGGGATCGCCCGTCTGAAAGGTTTTTTGTGCCGTTTTCTGCAAAAAACAGTCCATTTTCTGCAAAAACACTGTTGTTCCAACTTATCTTTGGTATGATGTAATTTGTTGTGCAAAAGCACAACATAAAACCTATGAAAAGGATTATTTAGATTACACCTGATAACATTTAGCTGTTGTTAGATGTATATTTTTATGCTATAAATTTTGATGATATATTTTTTACAAAAATTTGTATATAGGGGATATATGAAATGGGCAATCCAGTATAATATATTCCTTAAAACTGAATACAGCAATTTCCGAGTACCCAAATCGACATGGCAGGTCGGCGCGGTGTACTCTTTTTTTGTTTCTGTCGAAAATTGCTGATTAATCAGGATATACATATACGAAAGTCGAAAAGGGGTCCTCCTGCAGATTCTTCATTTCACAAAAAAATAAAAGAATGGAGAATCAGAAAATGAAGGATATAAAATATATTATTGCCGATAATGTGAAATTACACCGTAAAAAGCAAAATTTAACCCAATTTGAACTAACAGAGAAAGCGGAGCTTTCAGTTGATTCTATAAAGCGGATCGAACATGGGAGCAGAACAATGTCGTTAGAAAACTTTATGAGAATTACGGATGCATTGGCTGTTCCCCTATCTTATCTCTTGTATGAAAATCTAAATGAAATTCCCATAACAGAACGTATTCTGAATATCTTAAACAATAAAAGAGGAAAGCAACAGGAATATTTATTACATATACTTGAAGAAATGTCATTTGGTTTGGACAATCTATCATAATAATGTTGGAAAGCGGAATTGGGCGTATAGTGGATTCGATGCGTCTTTTTCGTACTTTAAGTTTTTGTCAATAATGTGTGTTAAGTCATTTACTGCATTGGAAGGTCATTTTCTGCGGGAGTAATTGAATTACAAATATTTGTTGTTATACTTGTTAAAAAGTTATATATATAATGACATGATGCTGGGGTCAAAAGCACTCGAAATAGAACCTTGAAAATTTAATATTTTACAGTAAATACAAGCATTCCATCGCTTTATAAGTTATAATAGTAATAACTTCTGAAAGGTGGTATGTTCTATGTCTTTTAAAACAAATGATTGTCAGCAATTATCATTAGATGACAGTTTTATGGCTCTTACTGATCGTGAAAGAAAAGCTTTGGAAAAATCATGGGCGAAGATTTTCGCTGATAAAATTTTTCCATCTATAGATGAAGAACGCTTTTCTGTCCTGTACAGTGATAAAGCATCCAGACCGAATGCACCTGTAAACGTTATTATCGGTGCGCTCATCATCAAGGAACTTTTTGACTATTCTGACGATGAAATCGTTGAGAATCTGATGCTTGATCTCCACCTTCAATACGCATTGCATATCACAAGCTTTGTAGAACAGCCGATATCAGACAAAACTCTGAGCCGTTTCCGTAAAAGATGCTATGACTATGAGACACTTCATGGTGTGGACTTATATCACGACTGTGTAAAAGATCTCAGCGGTAAAATCGCTAAGATAATGAAACTGAATGGACGCATACGCCGTATGGATTCCATGATGATAGAATCCAACATTCGTTTTCTAAGCCGTATGGAACTGATCTACACCTGTATATCCAAACTGGTTGTTTGTCTTACAAAAAAGCAGCCGGATATGGTTCCTGAGCCACTAAGGCATTACGCAGACCCGAATGATTATAACCGTATCTTTTATCATCAGAGAAATGATGACATGGAAGCAATTATTCAAAGCTTGTTGACAGACAGTGACTGCTTGCTGGAACTGTGCAAAACAGATTTTGAAGAAACAACGGAATACCAGCTTTTTGTCAGATGTCTTTCTGACCAGACAGTTGTTGAAAATGATAAACGTCGTCTGAGAACCAGGGAAGATGGCACCATGAATTCATCAGCACTTCAAAATCCGTCTGATCCAGATGCCACATACAGAAATAAATCTGGGAAATCCTAAAGGGGTTATGCCGCCAACATTGGAGAAACAGTAGGCCAAAATGGCTCTGTGGTGACGGATTATCAGTTTGATAAAAACACTCATACGGACAGTCATTTCCTTCAGGAATCTCTTTCAGTAATGGAAAAGTCTGAAGAAGAAATCATTCTGGTTACAGATGGCGGTTATGATGGCCAGGACAATGTAGCTCTCGCAAAAGAAAAGAACGTGAAATTGGTAACTACCGCACTGATTGGCAAAGAAGCACCGGTTGCCTTGGCTGATTTCGAATTCAATGAAGATGGGACCCGTCTTCTAAAATGTGCTGTGGGTCATGAACCGGCAAGCCAGTCTTATACCAAAACAACAAGGCAATGCAGGGTTTCATTTGACCGAAATCATTGTGTCGGCTGTCCATATCAGGAACAGTGCAACCCCAAGATATATAAAAAAGTTGCCACTTTTATTACCTCAAAAAATGCATCCAACAGAGCAAAAAACCAGAGATATATGCAAAGCGAAGAATTCAGCAATTTAGCAAGGTTGAGAAATGGTGTAGAAACCATTCCGGCCAATATCCGAAAGAATTACCACCTTGATAAACTCCCAAGAGGTAAACAACGGGGTAAATTCTTTTTTGGAAGTAAAATAGCAGCCTTAAACTTCAGAAAGCTCTTTGGATTCCAAAAGGGCTTGGGGAACTATGCGCAAAATCCGATGTTGGCATACAGATAAGCCAGAAGTACATCAACAATTCCAAGGAATTCCAAGGCAATGAAGTCTTTTACAAAAAATCTACTGTGAAATATTAAATTTTCAAGGTTCTTGCAGAATATCAAACATAGAAAACACTATGTTTTGACCCCAGCATCATGACATTGATGGTGAACAGGTGGCAAGTTTTAAAGATATTCATACAATTACTAACGTAAAAATCAGTAATTCACAAAATGTCACGTTTTGACTATTGTATTGACAAAAGCGACATCATTGTCTTATAATTAGTAAAAGACAATGATGTCGCTTTTTAAAAGGAGAATTGATTATGAAGGTACTAAATAGTTACAAAGATTTTAAATTAAGAGCATGGGAAACTGGGGATGCAAAATCATTAGCACAAGCTGCTGATAATCCGAATATAGCAAAAAATTTGCGAAATACATTTCCGAATCCGTATACCTTAGATGATGCAATTTGGTTTATTAATGACTGTATTGCAAATACAGAGAAAAAACAAATCAATTACGCTATTGTGGTTGACGGACAAGCTGTTGGCGGTATAGGGATATTTGTAAAAGATGATGTATATGAAAAGTCTGCGGAGCTTGGCTATTGGCTTTCCGAAGATTTTTGGCATAAAGGTATTATGTCAGATGCGGTTCTAATGATTTGTAAAGAGGCGTTTGAAATATTTGATATTGTTCGTATATTTGCAGAACCATTTGCGGACAATGTTGGTTCAAGGGGAGTTCTGGAAAAAGTAGGTTTTACATATGAGGGAACAATGCGTAACGGTGTTTGTAAGAATGGAGAAATTCATTCTTATTGTATGTATTCTATTTTGCGGGAGGAATTTGCTGTCTGATATGGGTAATAAAGGAACAAAAACAAAACAAGCAATCCGCCAGCAGGCATACCGATTGTTTGCTGAAAAAGGTTTTAAAGCAGTAACGATGACTGATATTTGTGAAAAAACGGGTTTAAGCAGGGGTGGTCTTTATAGATATTACTCTGGAACAGAGCAGATTTTTTCGGAAATTCTTTCGGAGGAGTATGTGATAGCAGACCGCATCGAAAAAAAAGAAAAGGCAACGGTTATCTTAGAAGATATGCTAAAAACAATAAAGGCTGAAATTATGAATAAAGAACTATCTTTAAGTCTTGCAATTTATGAATACGCAAATCTTGGAAATGAGGAATTTTTTACAAATATCAATGACAAAGCGAAAAAGAGATGGATGAGCCTCTTAGAATATGGAATAGAAACAGGGGAGTTTAAGACCGTTGATACAGAACAGACTTCTGATTTGATTTTGTATTATTATCAAGGCTTGCGAATGTGGTCAAGAGTTATTTCATTTGAAGAACAGGTGGCGGAATATTATGTGAAGACGGTGAAGCAATTGCTGTTAAGGGAATAAAAAGTAACTTGAAAGTACTAAATAATTACAGATTTGCGAAATCCTTTGAGAAGCTTGTATTGATGGTATTGGAAAGGTGAGAAGAACGGTATGGGATTATTCAAGAAGAAAATTGTAGTACAGCCTTATGACAAGGAAAATAAGAAGCCTGTTATTAAGTCAAGCATTTGCAATGGTGAACAGGTGGCAGGTTTTAAAGATATTCATACAGGTAAGATAGAAGAAGTTATGTTGATTAAAAATCCGGCAGACCTTGATAGGTTCAAGGCGATGTATGGTATAGAGGAAGAAATTAAAAAGGAATATTGAGATTATCTTCGTTTCAAGGCTTTTGTAATTTATTTTTATGCCCCTCCTGCTTATGGGGCATGGCGGTTGCTATGCCCCATATTTTTTCGGACAATGTAATCTTAGCGGATTTTACAAAGGAAAAGATTGTTGAAAAAAGGCCGTTATTGGTGTTGATGTACTCACGGATAATTGCAAATATTTCCCCTGCAATACACTAAATTATGATACCATTATAAGTCAAACGGGCATGCTTGGCTCGTACTTAATTTGTATAGTCATCAGAATGTTTATTCAAAATCTCTTCTGGAATCGAATAGTATGTTGCACCGCGTCTTATTTTTGCTGCTAACTGACCTTCCAAAAAATCAGCAACTTCCGTTTTGTCCAACCTCTTAGTTTTGGCATGTGACAAATCAACATCATCAATTTCGTATTCCCAACTCCAACCATCCGTTTCCCAGTCATCAATTTCTTCGTAATTATCAGGTCTTAAATAAACATAAACTGATTCTGAAGGATTGTACTCAAAGTATTTTCTATAATCATATCTAAAAGAAATCAAATCATCAATATTGCATATTATTTGAGCTGCCTCATCTATCTGCTCATAATTGTCCAAATACAAATTGATAGAGAAATCATTGTCATCATATGTTGTTAAATCATAATCAAATGATGCGGCTTGGCAGATTTTTTCTATTTCATCCTTATTTAATGCCATAACAGAAGAGATATAATTATCGTCAATATGTTTCTCATAAAAGCTTGTTTCTGAGGCAGCAATATAAGGATGACGTGTAGAGGAATAAACGGAAAAAGACATTCCGTTTTTTGTCTCAAAAACATATTCATATATTGGATTGCCTTCGACGGAATCATCAGGATAGCTCTTTTCTTCCTTTAATTTACATTTTTCTGAAAAAACATCTTTCACATACCTTTTCACTTCTTTTTTGGAATAATAAGTGGGTTTGGAAGAACAAGCTGTCAATCCCAATACTAAAAGAACGCAAGTTACAACAAATATCATTTTATTTTTCATATTGTAAGTCCTCTCTTTTGCGAAATGTTATTACTTCGACGGTTATAAATCGCAATAATTTATCAGCGAAATATTGATTTTTAATAGTCCATAGAAATATTGCAGAAGATGCAAAAAAAAAGTATATATGCATATTCCCTATTGAGAATCTGTTCCATTCCAATCATATCCTGTCAACAAGAAATTCAAAGACCCCTTAGGATTATCCGTTCCCTTTTCCAACAGAGAAACCAGACCTTGAAGTATGGCTTCGATCTCATCAGGGGAAGAGGGCAGAATCGTATTGTCGAATTTTACAGCCAGTACAATCAGTACAATTTCCGCCAAAGCTTCCGGATAATCAAAGTGGATTTGCCCCTGTTCAATGCCTTGTTGAATGATAGTAGTCAATACCGGTTTCAATTCTGTAATTAGGTAGGTGAGATATTTCTGATGTAAAACAGAATCCTCGTAGGCAGAAGTCTGGGTCAGATCAGATTTGTCAGCAAAAGCATCCAGAGAAGAACTTCTGCATGCCTGAAAAATCATTGCCATTCTTGTAAAGGGAGAAACATTTTCCTGAGTAGTCAGTTTCTTGGCAGTTTCTAAGGTATTTTGGTAATTACGTTCAATCAATGCCTCCAAAATGGCATTTTTTGAAGAAAAATAGTAGTAGATACTTCCCTTTCCGATACCGGCGGTTTGAGCAATTTCACTGACGGATATCGTCTGTATTTTTTTTGTTTCCAATAATTTTAAAAGTGCATCCAAGATTGCATTGTACTTTGTAATATTTGGCATAGCTACCGCCTTTCTATCATTTATAACGCGTATGTTGTTCCTAATTATAACAAAGAAAAGAATCTCATGCAATTATAAAATTTGGATAAAGTAGGAAAAAAATTAGCAGTAACTTTGTCAAAAAGTCACATTGACCAGTGGTCGAAAAAATGGTAAGGTAATATTACAAAGCAATAGACTAGCGGTCGAAAAAGGAGGATAAAATGACATACGCAGAGTTTTTTTCAGAAATGAAAGCACAATTTATGGAGGCAGATATCAGTGATATAACAGAACATCTGGCATATCAGTTTAATATTATTGGTGAGGCATCCGGTATCTTTTATGTGGAAGCTAAGGAGGGTAAGCTGTATGTGGAACCTTATGAATATTTTGACAGAGATGCCATGTTTACCTGTACGGCAGAAACCTTGATGAAAATTGCAGATGGTAAGCTGGATCCTATCAAGGCAGTGACCCTGCAGAAGTTAAAGGTGGAGGGAGATATTGATAAAGCACTGAAATTCAAAGAACTGGTGGAAAGGAAAAGCAAGCATAAAAAATAGGTGAGTATTCAGTTATGAGAATAGTGCAAAAGTGCAGAAAGGAATGTGGCAGTATGAGTAAGATACTGAAAGGAGTTATAGCCGCAGTAGGAGCCGCAGCAGTGGCAGAAGCCGGAATTTCTGCGTATTTTTATCGCAGAACCATGATAAGAAATAATGCAAAGGTGGAAAACACCATTAAGATGGCAGGAACTGACTGGAACCAACATATGGATTTTATCGGAAAACGGAAGGAATATATGTTGTCACAGTTTCATGAGGATGTTTATCAGTATTCTCATGATGGATTAAAGCTCCATGCCACACATTTTCCGGGACCAGGGAAAAATAAGCTGGTAATTTGCTTTCACGGTTATACCAGTGAGGGTATGAAAGACTATATCGGGTTATCCGGTTACTATCTGAAAAAAGGTTATGGTATGCTTTTGGTGGACGAGAGAGCCCATGGGAAAAGTCAGGGAAAACAGATTGGTTTCGGGTGCTTAGACCGGAGAGATGCATTAAAGTGGTTAGAGTGGGCAGTGGAAGTTTATGGAGAAGAGGTGCAGATAATTTTCCATGGAACTTCCATGGGAGCCTCTACTGTTTTAATGGCAAGCGGATTAGAGCTTCCCAAACAGGTGAAAGGAATTGTGGCTGATTGTGGCTTTACTTCCCCAAAAGAAGTGTTTACCCATGTGCTCCATTCTATGTATCATATGCCGGCATTTCCCATTATCCAGATTGCTGATGTGATAAATAAGAAGAGGGCAGGCTATGGGTTGGACGAATGCAATGCTGCCAGAGAGGTGCGGAAAGCAACAGTGCCTATTCTCATGATACATGGAGATGCAGATACCTTTGTACCCAGCAGCATGTGTGATGAAATCTACGAAAACTGCGCATCCCAAAAGAAGAAGGTTATTATAAAAGGGGCGGCTCATGCAGAAAGCTATTATAAGGACACGCAAAAATATGAAGAGGCATTAAATGAATTTTTGGAGGAAATTATTAAATGATGAAAACAAGAAAAGGATATCCGGTATACCCATTAACTGTTGCACAGAAATTTCACCTGTATTATCTGGCATTCTGCCCGAAAAAGCAGGTGGTTAATATAGGAAATAGTCTGACCATTGGAACAGATCTGGATTGGAATGTATTAAAGTCGTCCATATACAAAGCCTATGAGCGGTGTGAATCTATGCGTCTTCGCTTTGCAAAGGATAAGGAAGGCAACTGGTATCAGTATGTGGTAGAGAAGGAAGAACGTGACATAGAGTTTGTTGATTTCACCGGACAGACCATGGAAGAAGCAGAAAAGACCATGCGCAAATGGACGGAGGTGCCTTTTAAAGAGGAAGATTCCCCCATGAACCGCATTGTGATGATTAAAACACCAGATGGCTATCAGGGGATCTATATGCTGGTAAATCATCTCACTATGGATGCCCAGTCCATTATCTGTTTTATGAAAGATATTATTGAACTGTACTGTAATACTATGTATGAGGGAGTACCATATCCAAAAGAAATGCATTCCTACATCAAGCAGTTGGAGAAGGATTTGGCATACGAGGCAGGAAGTAAGGCACAGCAGAGAGACATTGCCTACTTCGAAAAACTGATTGAGTCTTCTGAACCCATTTACAACGGACTTGAGGGTACGGATAAATTAAAAGAGCAGAGAAAACGCAAGAAAAACCCGAAATTGCGTTCTGCAATAAATGTGTCAGATTCGGTGGATGCAGACTTAGACATTTTCCATTTAGAGGCAGAACCCACCAAGCGGTTAATGGATTTTTGCGAAAAGTATCATGTGTCACTGGCATGTCTGCTGATTATGGGACTTCGTACTTATTTCCAGAAAATGAATGGAAATGATGATGTGTCCATCAATACTGCCATTGCCAGACGTGCCACCCTGCAGGAAAAAAAGAGTGGGGGAACCAGAATTCATTCTTTCCCATTCCGTACCATTATTTCAGAGGATAAGACTTTTTTAGAGGGAGTTTACGAAATTCGTGACAGACAGAATGAAATGTTCCGCTATGCCAATTATAACCCTACATCTTATTTTGCACATAGATCAAAAGTGTATCAGTTGGAGCCGGGGTATACTTATGAGCCGATGTCACTGACCTATCAGCCCATGACACTTCAGGAAAGAGGCTTAGATAAGCTGGGTGGGATTTCCTATAAGACCAAATGGTATCCAAATGGTGCCACCACACAGGCAATGTATCTGACGGTAATGCACCGTCCCGATGACAACGGACTGGACTTTAACTTCGAACATCAAATTAAGGCAGTATCCAGAAAAGAACTGGAGTACCTGTATTACTATTTGTGTAAAATCATGTTTAAGGGAACAGAAAATCCCAATCTGCCGATTGGCGATATCATAAAATTAATATAATTAATATAACAGTATGGAGGTTTCAGAAATGGTTGAAAAATTAAAGGATATAATTGTTAATTATGTGGAAGTGGAACCGGAAAGTATCACCAGAGATTCCAGATTTATGGAAGATTTGGGCTTTACTTCCTTTGACTTTATGAGTATGTTAGGGGAAATCGAAGATGAGTTTGATGTGGAAATCGACCAGCAGAAGGCAAGTAATATAAAAACAGTGGGAGAGGCGGCAGACTATTTGGAAAGTCTGACAGCATAAAAAGGAGAATATATGGTATTTCAAACAATTCAAGAGATTTTATTGCATACACAGCAAAAATTTGGAGATGGTGATGCTGTCCGTTACAAAAAAGGGAAAGATGAAATAGAAGCAAAGACATATACCCAGTTAAAAGAAGACAGCCAGCGTTTTTCTTCCGGACTGCAGCGGTTAGAACAACAGGGAAAACACATTGCCATGGTGGGTGCCAGTTCCTATCTTTGGCTGGTGGCTTATCTGGGAACCGTAAACAGCGGCAGTGTGGCAGTTCCCTTAGATGTACTGTTGCCGAAGGAAGAGTTGTGGGAGTTAATTGACCGTTCTGATGCCTCAGTGCTGGTAGTAGATGAAATCAGAGCAGATGTGTTGGAGCAGATTTTTGAGCACTGCCCCAAACTTACCTATGTGATTTCCATGCAAAAGTCCCAAAGTGAGGAGAAAATCTTATCCTTTGCCAAATTGCTGGAAGAGTCAGATAAGAATTTCTCCTATCAGACAAATCCAAAGGAACTTTGTACCATTATGTTTACCTCAGGAACCACAGGAAAAAGCAAGGGAGTTATGCTCACACAGGAGAATTTAGCCCACAATGCTACCTGTCTTGACATGAAGATTCCGGAGCGCACTGTGATTTTATCGGTGCTTCCCATTCACCATGCGTATTGTCTCAGCATGGACATTTTAAAGGGAATTTCTCTGGGGGCGGTGATTTGCTTCAACGATTCCCTAATGCATATGGCAAAAAACATAAAGCTTTTTCGCCCCAACATGATTCTTATGGTGCCTTTAATGATAGAGACTTTTGGAAAAAAACTGAAGGACGTGAAAGCAATCCCCGCAAAGCTGGTGGGGAGACAGGTGTTTGGAAAAGAGCTGCATACCATCTGTAGCGGCGGTGCTTACCTGAATCCGGAATGGATTGACTTGTTTCAAAAATATGGCATTACCATTCTCCAGGGCTATGGCATGACAGAATGTGCTCCGGTGATCAGTACTACAGTCAGCTGGAATCAGAAACGTGATTCCGTGGGACAGCTTCTTCCAAACTGTGAAGCTAAGGTAGTGGATAATGAAATCTGGGTCAGAGGCAGCAGTGTTATGCAGGGGTATTATAAGATGCCAAAACAGACAGAGGAGACACTGAAAGATGGCTGGCTTTTGACAGGAGATTTAGGTTATGTGGATGAGGAGGGCTTTGTTTTTCTCACTGGAAGAAAGAAAAATCTGATTATTACGAAAAATGGTGAGAACGTTTCTCCGGAGGAATTGGAGAATAAATTAAGCAGTCATCGTCTGGTGCAGGAGATTCTGGTACGAGAAAAGGAGGGTGTTATTGAAGCCGAAATTTTCCCGGACTTGGAGTATGCCAAGAAAACAAAAGTTAAGGACATCAATGGAAAACTGCAAGAGCTAGTGGATGAATACAACATGACGGCACCATCCTACAAAAAGATTTACAGTTTAAAGGTGCGGGATACGGAATTTGACAAGACACCGTCGAAAAAAATAAAGAGATATTAATAGTTGCTTTGTAACTGTTCAGTAGGTCTGTGCATTTACTGCACAGACCGTAAGAAAAAGTG
>CAMWHJ010000011.1 GCA_947174015.1 uncultured Lachnospiraceae bacterium
GCAATTTTGCATGGTTCTTTGCTCGTAACTATGAAGGTACTGAATAGTTACAAAAGTTCTATGATTTCTCTATATAAGAGATAAGAGAAATCATAGAACTTTTTTTATACATACTTTTCGGATTAGGCACATATATTGAGGTAAAGAGGTGAAGAAAATGAGTAAAGAGCAGGATTTGCAAAGACTGCTGCCAGAAGGAATCTTTGGTTTGATTCAGAAGTCGGGAATTGTAATAGATAAATTGCAGGAAATCCGTATGAATATCGGACAGCCATTGCTTCTGCAGTATGGTGGCAGGGAATTGATTTTGAATGAAAGTGGACAAAGGGTAAAGAGCAGTGGACAGGCACATCAAGTAACCCCACAGGAGGTTCATGAAACCTTTGAATTTATGTGCTGTCATTCTGTGTATGCCCATGAAGAGGAAATCCGTCAGGGATTTCTTACCGTGGAGGGCGGACATAGAATCGGCATTGCAGGACAGGCAGTCTGGGAACAAGGTAAGCTGTGCCGATTAAAATATATTTCTGCTTTAAATATTCGTTTGGCATCTCAGGTGCTGGATTGTGCCCATAGGATCCTTCCTTATCTCTATGAAGAAGATGAATTTTGTCACACACTAATTATAGCCGCCCCCTGTGCCGGTAAGACAACTCTTCTTCGGGACTGCATTCGCCTTTTGTCAGATGGCTGCCGGGACAGGGCAGGGGTGAGAGTAGGCGTGGTGGATGAGCGAGGAGAGATAGGTGCCTGTTACCGAGGGGTACCTCAAAATCGTTTAGGAGCTAGAACGGATATTTTGGACAGAGTACCGAAAGCACAGGGAATCTCCATGTTGATTCGCACCATGGCACCCAAAATCATAGCAGTGGATGAAATCGGATCACCACAGGATATGCAGGCATTGGCGGATGCCAGTCTGTCAGGCTGCAAGATTCTGGCTACCATTCATGGAGGCAGTTTGGAAGAAATTTTTGAAAAGCCGATGTTGTGGGGAAAGGGTTTCAAGGAAAGTTTTCAGCGGTTTGTATTGTTAAAGTCCGGTAGTCAGGGAGAAATACAAGGGATTTACAACCAAAAAAAGGAGTGCTTATGGTAGAGGCAAAGATTGCAGGGGCAGTGATGATTATTGCAGCAGCTTCCCTGATGGGATTTTTATATAGTCACGAGTTGCAAAAAAGAATAGAGAATTTGTATGAAATCCAAAGAATTCTTGTGATGCTGAGGGGAGAGATGAAGTATCATCAGGCTCCCATTACAGAGGTTTTTCAAGGAATGAAAGGTCATGTAAATATAGAATTTCAGCAGCTTTTCACCAAGGCAGCAGAGAATCTGCAGCAGTCACATGGAAAGACCATTGGACAAATCTGGCTGGAATGCTGTGATTTGTTGTTGGAAAAAATTTCTTTATCAAAGGAGGACAGGCAGGAATTTCGAAGGCTGGGAGAAATCTTAGGGTATCTGGATACCGACACTCAGGCAGCAGGTTTTGAATTGTATGGGCAGAAAATAGAGCTGCGTATACAGAAGTGTTCTAAGGAACTGGCGGGCAAGCAGAGATTGATTCGTTGTCTTGGTATTATGGGTGGAATTTTTGTAGTAATATTTTTCATTTGATAAGGAGGAAGCATGAGTGTAAATATTATATTTAAAATAGCGGCTGTGGGTATTTTGGTATCTGTTCTGGGACAGGTTTTAAAACACAGCGGAAGAGAGGAACAGGCGTTTTTAACCAGTCTGGCAGGTTTGATTCTGGTATTGTTCTGGATCGTGCCTTACATATATGAATTGTTTGAAACCATTAAAGAATTGTTTTTGATATAGGGGGAGCTATGGAAATCTTACAGATTGCTATGATAGGTATTGGTGCCATGACCATGGCAATATATTTAAAGGGTGTGCGGCCGGAATTTTCGATGTTTATTTCTCTGGCAGCCTGTACTGTCATTATGTTCTATATTGTAACCAAGCTGTCACAGGTCTTTGAATTATTTCGCTATTTTCAAAGCCTGATTCCCCTGGAGAAGGACTATCTTCTGGTGCTGATTAAAATGATAGGCATTACCTATGTGACAGAGTTTTCAGTAAATATTTGTAAGGACGGAGGTTATCAGGCCATTGCCTCCCAGATAGAGATTTTTGGGAAAATTTCAGTGCTGGCTGTGAGTATTCCGGTATTTCAGGCATTGTTATCATTGATCCAAGAGATGTTTCGGTGAGGAGTGGAGAAAAAGACGGAAAGGAGAGAGACATGCTTACAGTTTTTGCATTATGCATACAAATCGCATTTTCAGGAGCTCTTTTAGGAAATGCGGCACAGATGGACACGTTGGCAGGTGCAGCAGAGGTGGAGGAGCAGAAAACGAAAGAGGATGTATTTTTGGAGGAAATATCCTTTACAGAAATTCAAGATATTTTGAAGGATATTTTACGGGAAAATGAAATAAAATTTCAAGATTTGGTATTGCAGCTCATTAAAGGAGAACGAAGCCTTACGGATATTACAGGTGAGGAAATCAGTGATTGTATCAAAGGACAGTTGTCATCGGGAAAACAAGAATTCATTTATCTGTTTCTTTTGGCAGTCAGTGCCTCTGTTTTTTCTGTATTTACAGATGCATTAAAGGACAAGCAAATTTCTGATACGTGGTTTTACATTATCTATATGATAGCCAGTGTCATGGTATTTCGTGCTTTTTGGGAGGTAATGGAGTATTGTAGTTGGTCTGTGGAATCCTTGAGTTCCTTTATGAAAGCCTTGATTCCTGCCTATGCATTAAGTGTGACTATGGCAGTGGGTCCCAGCAGTGGGGCAGGGTTTTATCAGTGTACGTTAATTCTTATCTATATTTTGGGCATTGTCATTGAACATTTGGTGCTGCCAATGACAAAGGCATATGTGGTTTTAAAAATATTAAATTACATATCAGAAGAGGATATTTTGTCCAAGCTTACGGGACTTTTTGCCAGTGGGGTGAAATGGCTTATGAAGACCACAATGGGAGTGCTGGTGGGCTTCCAGGTGGTACAGTCTCTGCTGTCACCGGCAATTGATTCGTTAAAACATACTTCCATCAACAAAACGCTGACTGCCATCCCCGGTATTGGTGGTGCCGCAGGGGCAGTGACAGAATTGCTGATGGGCTCAGCGGTGCTGGTGAAAAATGGCATAGGCACAGCAGCGATTCTGGTGGTACTTCTCATCTGTCTTCCACCACTTCTTAAGATAGCTTTGTTTACCATAAGCTATAAGGTGATGGCAGCGGTGATACAGCCGGTGGCAGACAAACGATTCACTGGCTGCATTTCGGCAGTGGCGGAAGGGGGCGGTCTGCTGCTGCAGTCCACTGCCATGGCGGCGGGAATGTTTATGTTATCCATTGCCTTAGTGGCATTAAGGGGGTAAGGTATGACAGAGAGTATACAGAATTGGGTGGAAAATATTACCATCTATATGATTTTTGTCACACTGTTATATAAACTGAATGTGAATAAAGCTTTTCAGCCCTATCTGAAATTGATTACCGGTCTGCTGATGATCGTATTGCTGGTGGAGCCGGTGCTGCGTTTAAAAAATGTGGATTTTTCAGAGGCTTTACAGCAGGAGATGAGTCGGTTTCAAGTGGATAGCGTGCGAATTTCACAGGACATCTATCAGGAGAAAAGCAAAGAGATGATTTTGTCCTCCTATCAAACGCAATTACAGCAGACATTGAGGGCAGAGCTGTCAAGTTATGGTCTGTATTTACAGAATATGGAGGTGGAATTTAATCAGAAAGAATCATATGGTGAAATAGAGAGACTTTTTCTGGAAGTTTCTTACCAGCAAAATTTACAAGAAAGTCAGGAGGATTTGGAAGCACAGGAAAGCCTGACGAAAATAAGGGAGCTGAAAATAAAGCAATGGCTGAAGGAAAATTTTCAGGTACCGGAGGAAAAAGTAGAAATCAAATTGAAAAAGTGATGGTGATGGTATGGGAGAAAAGACAGACTGGAAAAAAATCATACAAAAGCTGAAAAAAAAAGAAAACCTTGTGGTGATTTTTCTGATCGGTGTGTTGTTGATGGTAATATCCATTCCAACAGAGGAGGAGGACTGGACAAAGGACACAGAACAGATCACTCCATCCACGCAGAGAGACAATACCACTGTGGAGGATCTGGAAAAACGCTTGGAGCGAATTCTCAGCAATGTGGAGGGGGTGGGAAAGGCACAGGTGATGATTACTTTGAAATCCAACGGTGAACGGGTGGTGGAGAAGGATCTGGAAAGCAGTGAGAGTACGGTGACAGAAGGAAATTCCGAGGAAACAAGAAGTAAAAGTCATGATATTACCAAAAAGGAGACTACGGTGACGTATAGTCAGGGCAGCGGCAGCAGTGAACCTTATGTGGTGAAGGAATTGGAGCCGGAAATCGAAGGGGTATTGGTGATCGCTGAGGGTGGTGACAGCCCGGTGATAGCAAAGAATATTTCTGAGGCAATTCTTGCATTATTTTCCGTAGATGCACATAAAATTAAAGTAATGAAGTCGGTAGATGAATAAAGGCAAATAAAAGAAAGGAGAAGACATGAAGGGAAAGGTAAAAAAGAATCAAATTGTAATTACTACCCTTGCACTGATGATAGCCATTGCAGGATACCTTGATTTTGCGGGCACAGAAATTGGTACACAGACTACATTGACTGAGGGCGTGGTGGATGATGCAGAAACCGTCAGCACCACAGACATTTCTCTGGAGGATGATTTTGCTGTCTCTGACCTGATAGAGGGGGCGGAAATTCTAGGGGATTCCTCGGTGGAGGGACAGGAGAGTGTCCAAGAAGTCAGCAGTACAGAGGATATTGAAAGCTATGATTTTGATCTTACCAACAATGAAACCGGAGAGGACACACCAGGGGAAGCAGTTTTAACCAGCAATGCCACGGCAGTTGCCGCAGATGTGATTTCCGAGGCAAGACTTACCAGAGAGCAGGTGCGTTCCAAAAATAAGGAGGCATTGCTGGAGGTGATCAACAATACCAATATTACAGAGGAACAGAAGCAGAATGCCATAGATAATATGATCAATTTGACTGCCATTGCAGAGAAAGAGGCGGCTGCAGAAATGCTCTTGGATGCCAAGGGTTATACGGATGCCGTGGTGAGTATTACGGATAATACAGTAGATGTGGTGGTAAATCTGGCACAGGTGGATGATGCCGGCAGAGCACAAATCGAGGACATTGTAAAGCGGAAAACAGGAATTTCTGCAGAGAACATTGTGATAACCCCAATACATACGGAATAAGGAGAATGTACGTAACAGTTCAGATACCTGAACTGTTACTTGCAAAAGCCCATTTAAAATCTGCTCCGCAGATGGGGCTTTTGCCTGCTCCCGCTGTATTTTCGTACGGTCTGTGCAGTAAATGCACAGACCTACCTGAACTGTTACGAATGTGCAACAGTTTGTGAACTGTATAAATTTTTGAAATTTTTCATATAAAATAAAAAATATAAAAAATTTTACAAAAATCGTTGACAAACTGCTGAATTTCAAGTATAGTATAAAGAGTAATCAGCAAAAACAATTCATATATGCGATAGTGGCTCAGTTGGTGGAGTACAACCTTGCCAAGGTTGGGGTCGCGGGTTCGAGTCCCGTCTATCGCTCTTGTATTTTAAAGGGCTTTGCAAAAAGCTCTTTTTGTACCATATAATAATAGAGGCTAGGGACAGCGACAGGATTCTATGGATGGAATATCAGTAGAATTCTGTCGCTTTTCTATACATAAAATAGAATATGTCACTTGGACCGATATGGAAAGTGACGCTGTTTCGGATGGATGGAAGAAACAGCAGAAAGGAGAACTATGGAAATTGCAGGTGTATTAAGCGGCAGCTATTGGAACAATAGCCACAAAAGGGAAATGGTACCAAAAGGTACAGACTTTGAAAAGAGTATGCAAAACTTTCAGAGTATTTCCAGTGAAAAGAATCCAGTTCCCACAGAGGCTCTGATGGAAAAGATGGATGGAAAGGGTAAAGTGCCTTATGGTGAACGAAGCAAAGCTGGTATCATTAACTATAATGGTGTGATTTTTGTCTGCGACGAGACAAAAAACAGATTGTGCTTAGGGGATGTGAGCGACAACAGCAACTGTATCAGTGTCACTCTGTCGGGAGGCGGTAGTCTGGTGGTGAATAGGGATAATATTGATGAGCTGGCAAAGGCAATCAGCATGTTTTCGCCGGAGGATATCAACCGTATTTTGGAGGCCATTGCTGAGGATAACAGACTTAGGCAGGTACAGAGTGAGTTGGAAGAGGATACAGAAGGTGCTGGTGTGGAAGATACCGAAGAAGCCAGACAAAAAAAGATTCGGGAACTTTTGAAAGAACCAAGTTTTCAGATAGGAGGAAGTACCTTTACCATCAAGGAATGGAAAAATTTTCTGGAAAAGTTTGACAGTACAGAAGAAAAACTGCGGGAAGAAATGAGAGCAGAAATTGAAAAGCGGAAGGAAGAACAGGCTGCTGCTATTGTGGACAGCCTTGCACAAGAAACGGCAGATAGGGAAGAACGACAGAGTGATGAAAGTGAGATGCGTTAGCTGACGTTTTTCACAAAGGTCTCACACTTGCTGTATGCTAATCAGGAAGTTGTTTTGCTTGCACGAATATAAAAAATGCGATAGAATATAATTGTTTCATACAAAACTGTGTATTTACGAAACAGTTACATACAGTGAAAATTCAAAGAAAAGGAGAATCATCTATGAGATACGAAATTAAGGGAGATAATCTTCCGGTGGTGATCTGTGAATTGGAAAATGGGGAAAAAATGATTACCGAAAGTGGTGCCATGAGTTGGATGTCACCGAATATGAAGATGGAGACTTCATCCAATGGCGGTGTAGGAAAGGTATTTGGAAGAATGATGTCTGGAGAGAGAATGTTTCAAAACATTTATACAGCCATCAATGGTACAGGCACCATTGCCTTTGCTTCCAGTTTTCCTGGTTCTATTCAGGCATATGAAATCTCACCGGGGAATGAACTGATTGTACAGAAATCCGGTTTTCTCGCCTCTGAGGCAGGGGTAAATCTGTCGGTACACTTCCAGAAAAAACTTGGTGCAGGTTTCTTTGGCGGGGAAGGATTTATTATGCAGAGGCTTTCCGGACAAGGCATTGCCTTTGTGGAAATTGATGGCTCTATTATAGAATATAATTTGCAGCAGGGACAACAGATTATCATTGACACAGGTTATCTTGCCGCAATGTCTGCCACTTGTTCCATGGAGATTCAGACGGTACCAGGAATTAAGAATGTGCTTTTCGGCGGTGAGGGATTGTTTAACACCGTAGTTACCGGACCGGGCAAAGTGGTTTTGCAGACATTGCCTATCAGCAATGTGGCAGCGGCGATCCGTCCGTTTATACCTACCGGAAATTAATTGTTATTTAGAAGGTTTTGAGTTTTATATCCGAATAGATATGTGGATTTGCATATTTATTCGGATATTTTTCAACCTTAAAAAATGATAACAGTTCAGATACCTGAACTGTTAGTGTCTGGGGACACTTATCTTGAGAAAGCCGTTATACCGGCTTGACAAGGTTTTGCAATCTATTGTACAATAAATTGTTAGTGTACTACCTAAGGACGGATGATAGGTGTATCCGTACATGAGTGATTGGCAAAAGGCTGGACTTGTATCTGAAATGATACAGGCAAAAGTATGTATAGTATAAAGAAGAATAGAGGATAGAAAGCCCAGGAGGGCGAGGAGGAAATCGTGAGTGATTACAGTAAGGAAATAGGGCGGAGAAGAACCTTCGCCATTATATCACATCCCGATGCAGGCAAAACTACATTGACAGAAAAGTTCCTGCTTTACGGTGGTGCCATCAATTTAGCCGGTTCTGTTAAGGGGAAGGCAACCGCAAGACATGCAGTGTCAGACTGGATGGAAATTGAGAAGGAGAGAGGTATTTCCGTTACCTCCTCTGTATTACAGTTTGAGTATGATGGATGCTGTATCAATATTTTGGATACTCCTGGTCATCAGGACTTTTCCGAGGACACATATCGTACTCTGATGGCAGCAGATTCTGCTGTGATGGTTATTGACGCATCCAAGGGAGTGGAAGCACAGACCAGAAAACTGTTTAAGGTTTGTGTTATGCGCCATATACCTATTTTTACTTTTATTAATAAGATGGATAGGGATGCCAATGATACTTTTGATTTGTTGGATGAAATTGAAAAAGAATTAGGCATCGCCACATGTCCCATCAACTGGCCCATCGGTTCCGGCAAGGGTTTTCAGGGAGTTTATGACAGAAAACGGAAAAAGGTGCTGCTGTTTTCCGATACGGAAAAGGGTACCAAAGAAGGAGAAGAAGTGGCTGTGGACTTGGACAGCCAGGTGTTGGAACAATACATTGGTCAGGAGGCAGCCGCAACTCTTCGGGAGGAAATCGAGCTGTTGGATGGTGCCAGTGCAGAATTTGACCAGACTTTGGTTTCCAAGGGAGAGCTGTCACCGGTGTTTTTCGGCTCTGCTTTAACCAACTTTGGAGTGGAAACCTTTTTAAAACACTTTTTGAAAATGACCTATGCACCATTGCCAAGAATAGCAGAGGGGAAAGAAATCGATCCTATGAGTGAAGAATTCTCTGCCTTTGTATTTAAAATTCAGGCAAACATGAATAAGGCACACAGAGACAGAATCGCCTTTATGCGTATCTGTTCCGGCAAATTTGATGCAGACAAGGAAGTGTACCATGTGCAGGGACAGCGAAAACTCCGGCTTTCCCAACCCCAGCAGTTGATGGCACAGGAGCGAAAGGTGATTGAGGAGGCATATGCAGGCGATATCATAGGTGTTTTTGATCCGGGTATCTTTTCCATTGGAGATACCATTTGTATGCCTGGTAAAAAATTTGCCTATGAGGGTATTCCCACCTTTGCACCAGAGCATTTTGCCAGAGTGCGGCAGGTGGATACCATGAAGAGAAAGCAGTTTGTGAAAGGAATTTCTCAGATTGCACAGGAAGGTGCCATTCAGATTTTTCAGGAGCACAATACAGGTATGGAAGAAATTATTGTAGGTGTGGTAGGCGTACTACAGTTCGATGTGTTGAAATACCGTTTGGAAAATGAATACAATGTGGAGATTCGTATGGAAAATCTTCCATATGAACATATCCGCTGGATTGAAAACCAGGAGATTGATTTGAATAAAATCAATGGAACCTCAGATATGAAAAAGATAACTGACTTAAAAGGAAGACCGTTATTACTGTTTATCAACAGTTGGAGTATCGGCATGACGGTGGAGAGAAACGAAGGATTAATATTATCAGAATTTGGACGGAATTAACTATGAAAAAAAAGGTGGGAATTACACTGGGGGCGGCAGTACTGCTGATTAGTGTAAGTATTGCGGGATGTTCTCCTGTGAAAAAAGGTATCATACAACAGAACAAAGAAGAAAAGGTCCCAGTGAACGGCAGCCAGGTGATATCCGAGGTAGTGGTACCCTCTGCCAATGCAGCAGCCAAACAGCAGGAAGAAGTGGGGACGGTCACAGATATTCGGGGGAAATATCTCTATCATCAGTGCTATGCATATCAACTTTTGGAGGAAAGTGAGCAGAGGATATATGAGGAGATATTAGAGGCACTGGATAATGTGGAGGAGGATGTGTTGATTTCTTCCACAGATGTGGAGCAGGTGGTCAAGATTCACCAGTATGTGTGTCAGGACAATCCTGAGTTGTTTTGGGTAAAAGGTTATAAGATTGTTCCATATGAGATGGCAGGAAAAACGGTAAAAGTGAAGTATTCCGGTCTTTACACCATGAAAAAGGGAGAAAAGGAAAATTACCAGACTGCCATGGAGGAGAAAACTTATCCATGGCTGGATGAGATTGCCCAGTGTCAGGAGGATTATGATAAGATAAAAAAAGCATATGATTTGATTATCTTAAATACCTCCTATAATGTAAATGCAAAGGAAAGCCAGAATGTGCTCAGTGTCTTTTTGCAGGGAGAGTCGGTCTGTCAGGGGTATGCGGAGGCTTTTCAGTATCTCTGCAAGCATTCGGGGATTCAAAATATTCTGGTGACAGGTCAGGCAGACAACAGCCAAGGCAGTCAGGCTCATGCATGGAATCTGGTAAAAATGGATGGAACATTTTACCAGTTTGACATTACCTGGGGCGAGCCAAACTATCAAGTGACAGATGCTGTCTCGGAAAAGGTAAAATGGGATATTTCTTACAAGTATTTTGGAATGACAGATGCAGAGATGGCAAGAGATCATACCATTGCATTGGAAATGGATATGCCGCTGCCGGAATGCAACAGCACTCAGGGGAATTATTATATTCATGAAGGCTATTATTATGAAACGCTGGACAAACGTCAGATAAAGATTCAGGTTCTGGAAGCGGAAGAAGCAGGTTTGGGAGTGGTACATCTGCGTTGCAGCAATGAGCTTTTATATCAAGAGTTTGTCAAGTATCTTATTGAGGATTCCAAGATTTTTTACATTGTGCGGGGTCATACAGAGATACAGTATTCTCTGGACGAAGAACTATGCTGTATTAGCATTTTCTGGGATATCTAATGTAAATATTACTGGCAAAGTAACATCTTATGTGATATACTTGGTATAGCATATTGGGAAGTTTAGAATGGTGAAAATAATGGAGGTAATACAATGACAGAGGATAGAAATGTATATACAATTCATGAGGACAGAAAAATGGGTGTGGTACAGATTGCAGATGAGGTAGTGGCAATCATTGCAGGTCTGGCAGCCACTGAGGTGGAGGGAGTATCCTCCATGGCAGGCAATGTAACCAATGAATTGGTCAGCAGACTGGGAATGAAAAACTTGTCAAAGGGTGTGAAAGTTACAGTGGCAGCTCAGAAAGTAAATGTGGATTTGGCACTGAACCTTTCCTATGGTTACAGTATTCCGGCAACCAGTGCCAATGTACAGGAAAGAGTTAAGACAGCCATTGAAAATATGACAGGTCTTATGGTAGAGGAAGTAAACATCCGCATTGCTGGTGTGGATATGGAAAACGCTAAATAAGTAACAAGTGTTTAGCTTACAAAGGGATTGGCTCTTAGAGGGTTAATCCCTTTCATAAGTTAAAATCAGGAGATTAGTATGAAAAGAAGCGAAATTAGAGAAAATATTTTTAAGTTGTTGTTTCGGGTGGAATTCAACGGTGAAGAGGATATGAAAGAACAGGAAAGGCTGTACTTTGAAGATTTGCCAATAGAGGATGAAAAATCTATTTCTGAGAAACACCAAAAATTGATCCGGGAAAAGTATCGTGCCATTGTGGAAAAAATGCCGGAAATTGATGAGAAAATTCAGCAGGTATCCAACGGATGGCAGCTTACCAGAATGGGTAAGGTAGAACTAACCATTATTCGTCTCGCAGTGTATGAAATTGCCTATGATGAAGAAGTACCCACCAAGGTTGCCATTAATGAAGCAGTGGAGCTGGCAAAGAAATTTGGCGGAGAAGATGCACCATCTTTTATCAATGGTATTCTGGCAAAATTTGCATAAAAAGCAGTGAACTTATGGGAGGATGATATGGCAAATATCTATACAGTAGAACAGGTAAATACCTACATAAAGAATATGTTTCAACAGGATTTTTTTCTGAAGAAAGTATGTGTAAAGGGAGAGGTGTCCAACTGTAAATATCATTCTTCCGGACATATCTATTTTACGCTGAAGGATGCCAGTTCTGTTCTTGCCTGCGTTATGTTTGCCGGAAAGCGCAAAGGCTTGGCGTTCCGCCTTTGTGAAGGACAAAAGGTAAACGTAAAGGGCAGTATTGAAATCTATGAGCGTGATGGCAAATACCAGCTTTATGCCTCTGAGATTACCTTGGATGGTTCCGGAGAACTGTATTTAAGATATGAATCATTGAAAAGAGAGCTGGAAGAAATGGGCATGTTTGCACAGGAATACAAGCAGCCTCTGCCTTATTACAGTAAAAAGGTGGGAATTGTCACAGCTCCTACTGGAGCCGCAGTACGGGACATTATCCAGATATCAAGCAGAAGAAATCCCTATGTACAGCTGTATCTCTATCCGGCACAGGTGCAGGGAGAGGGATCAGCAGAATCGGTGGTGGAGGGAATTGAATGTTTGGATGACTTTGGGGTTGATGTTATCATTGTGGGACGCGGCGGTGGTTCCATAGAAGATTTGTGGGCATTCAACGAAGAGATTGTGGCGAGAGCCATATTTGAATGTAAAACCCCCATTATCTCAGCGGTAGGTCATGAAACAGATGTGACCATAGCAGACTATGTGGCAGATCTGCGGGCACCTACACCTTCAGCGGCAGCAGAGTTGGCAGTTCGGGAATTTAGTGAAATTTCGGGCAATTTGCAGGTCATGAGAGAACGGTTTTTGGATGCCATGGAGAGACAGTTGGAGGGAAAGCGGCAGCTGCTTGCCCAGTGGGAATTGCATCTAAAGCTGTTTCACCCGGATAATCGCCTGAAAGAGCAGAGGATGTTTCTCCTGCGTCAGGAGGAACGGCTTCAGGCAGCAATACAGCACATAATGGAACGGCAGAGACATAGATTGCAGCTTTATATAGAGAGGATCAACGGTTTGTCTCCGGCAAAAAAATTGAATCAGGGATATGCCTTTGTGGAGCATGAACAGAAGGCGGTCAGCAGTATCCACGATGTAAAGGAAAAGGAAATTGTCACCATTCATGTGACGGACGGAGAGATCCGTGCAGAGGTGGTGGAGACCATAAAAAGGAAACGGATGTAGAGCGTATGGCAGGAAAAGAGAAAACAATCGAAGGAATCTTTGAAGAGTTGGAAGAAAAGATAAGCAGGCTGGAACAGAGTGATATTTCCATGGAGGAGGCATTTAAAACTTACAGTGAGGGAATGAAGCTCTTAAAAACCTGCAATGATAAGTTGGATAAAGTGGAAAAGAAAGTTATGGTACTGAACAAAGAGGGGGATTTGGATGAATTTTAAGGAGGAAATGTTTGGACGGATTGATCGTGTGGAAGAAATTTTAAAGGAATATCTGCCGGAGGAAAAGGGCTTTCAAAAGGAAGTAATGTCTGCCATGGAATACAGTGTTATGGCAGGCGGAAAGCGGGTGCGCCCCCTGCTGATGGAGGCAGTGTATCGGCTGTTTGGGGGGAAGGACAGGGAAATCCAGCCTTTTATGGCAGCTATGGAGATGATTCATACCTACTCACTGGTGCATGATGACCTGCCGGCTATGGACAATGATGAGTACCGCCGGGGCAGAAAGACAACCCATATTGTATATGGGCATGCCATGGGCATTTTGGCAGGGGATGCTTTGTTGAATTATGCCTATGAGACTGCCTTGAAAGCATTTGATTTCCCCAATACAGACACCAAAACCATTGCCAGAGCATTGCAGGTGCTTGCAAAAAAAGCGGGCATCTATGGTATGGTGGGCGGTCAGGTAGTGGACGTTGCCATGTCTGGCAAGCCTTTAGACAGAGAAAGGTTAGACTTTATTTATCGATTGAAAACCGGGGCTTTGATGGAAGCAGCCATGATGATTGGTGCCATTCTTGCAGGGGCAGATACGGAGCAGGTGAAGCAGATAGAGCAGGCAGCGGCAGATATCGGTCTGGCATTTCAGATTCAGGATGATATACTGGATGTTACCAGCACCACAGAAATTCTGGGTAAACCGGTGTTCAGTGATGAGAAGAATAACAAGACCACCTATGTGACTTTTGAGGGATTAGAGGAAGCTCAAAGACAGGTGGCGGAACTTTCCAATGGGGCTATTTCCGTGATTATGGAAATTCCCGGAGAAAAAGAATTTTTGTGTGCCCTGATCAAAAATCTCATTCACAGGGAAAAGTAAGGAGATGCCTATGCTCTTAGAAAGAATAAATCAACCCAATGACATTAAAAATATTGCGAAAGAGGATTACAAAGATTTAGCTGAGGAAATCCGGGAATTTCTCATTAAGAAAATCAGCACCTCAGGAGGACATTTGGCATCTAATCTGGGTGTGGTGGAACTAACTATGGCACTGCATTTATCCCTTAATTTTCCAGAGGACAAGATTGTCTGGGATGTGGGTCATCAGGCGTATACCCATAAGATTCTCACCGGACGGAGAGAAGGTTTCGATGTACTTCGAAAATATGGAGGCATGAGCGGTTTTCCCAAGAGAAAGGAAAGCAACTGTGACAGCTTTGACACAGGGCACAGTTCCACCTCCATCTCAGCAGCACTGGGATATGTGCAGGCAAGAGAGATACGAGGAGAAGATTACTCGGTGGTGGCAGTGATTGGAGATGGCGCCTTAACCGGCGGCATGGCATATGAAGCCTTAAATAATGCCTCACAGTTAAAAAGTAATTTTATCATTATTTTAAATGATAATAATATGTCCATTTCTGAGAATGTGGGGGGCATGTCTTCCTATCTGGGAAATCTGCGGACAGCGGAATCTTACAACGGCATCAAGGAAAGCGTTGCCAATACCCTTGGAAAAAATCCCATCTATGGAGAAAGGGTTATACGAAATCTGAATAAAATTAAGAGTGGTATCAAACAGCTTATTATTCCGGGGATGTTGTTTGAGGATATGGGAATCAAATATTTAGGTCCGGTGGAGGGACACAATATTGAACGGCTTACCAAGACATTGAAGGAAGCCAAAAAGGTGAAGGGACCGGTTTTGATTCATGTGTTGACCAGCAAAGGTCATGGATATGCCCCGGCAGAGAGGAATCCCTCCCGCTTTCATGGCACAGAGCCCTTTGACATTGAGACAGGACTTCCATTGGCAAGAAAGAAAAAGCCAAGCTACACAAATGTATTTTCCACAGTGATGGTAAAGCTGGGAAAACGCCGTGAGGATATTGTGGCAATTACAGCCGCAATGCCGGATGGTACTGGGTTAAAGCGGTTTAGCAACATGTATAAAGAGCGTTTCTTTGATGTGGGCATTGCAGAGGAACATGCGGTGACTTTTGCAGCGGGGCTGGCAGCCGGTGGGCTGCGTCCCATTGTAGCAGTGTATTCTTCCTTTTTGCAGCGTGCGTATGATCAGATTATCCATGATGTGTGCATTCAGAATCTGCCGGTGATTTTTGCCATTGATCGGGCAGGGCTGGTGGGCAGTGACGGAGAAACCCATCAAGGAATTTTTGATATTTCTTTCTTAATGGGAATTCCCAATATGCATATGATGGCACCTAAGAATAAGTGGGAACTGTCAGATATGATGAAGTTTGCAGTGGACTTTCCGGCACCCATTGCCATCCGCTATCCAAGAGGCGAAGCATATGATGAGTTTGAGGGATATCGGACAGTAATTCGATTGGGCAAAAGCGAAACCTTGTATGATGAGGACGAAATTGCCTTGTTTGCTTATGGAAGTATGGTGAAAACTGCCAAGTATGTCCGGGAGGAATTGAAGGATATCGGTTATAATTGCAGCCTCATCAATGCCAGATTTGCAAAACCCTTTGATGAAGAGCGGATTCGGGAGCTGGCAGAGGAACATAAGCTTATCGTGACCATGGAAGAGGGGGTACGGTTAGGAGGCTTAGGGCAACAGGTGGCAAACTTTGTGGCAGAGAAGCACTTGGAGGCAGCGGTGGAAATTATTGCCATACCGGATGAATATGTGGAGCATGGCAATGTGGATATTCTAAAAAAGGAAGTGGGAGTGGACATAGAATCGGTGGTAAAGCGGATTGTGTCCGCCTATGTGGGATTATAGGAGCAGAGCATGAAAGAAAGACTGGATGTACTATTGGTAAAAAGAAATCTGGCAGAATCCAGAGAAAAAGCAAAGGCAATCATTATGGCAGGCAATGTGTTTGTAAATGGTCAACGGGAGGATAAGGCAGGTACCACCTTTGATACCGAAAAGCAGCAGGTGGAAATAGAAGTAAAGGGTAATACCTTAAAATATGTGAGTCGGGGAGGATTAAAGTTGGAAAAGGCCATGAACGTATTTGATGTGACAGTGGAGGGAAAGGTATGTATGGATATCGGCAGTTCCACAGGAGGTTTTACCGACTGTATGCTGCAAAACGGTGCGGTTAAGGTCTTTGCAGTGGATGTGGGACATGGGCAGCTGGCGTGGAAGCTGCGTCAGGATTCCCGAGTTGTCTGTATGGAGAAAACAAACATTCGGTACGTTACCCCGGAAGATATCGGGGAGCCTTTGGATTTTGCATCGGTGGATGTGTCTTTTATCTCCTTAACCAAGGTATTGCTCCCAGCCTATGAAATGCTTCGGGAAGGGGGGCAGATGGTATGCCTGATCAAACCCCAGTTTGAGGCAGGAAGAGAAAAGGTGGGAAAAAAGGGTGTGGTGCGGGAGAAATCTGTGCACAGAGAGGTCATTGAAACTGTGATAGATTTTGTGTCTGCCAATGGATTTAAGGTGCTGAATCTGGATTACTCTCCGGTGAAAGGTCCGGAGGGCAACATTGAATACCTGCTTCATATTGACAAGTCCCAACCTCAGAAATATCAGAAAGATCAGATAAAACTGGTGGTGGAAGCTGCTCATGAAGAGTTAGATTAACGTTACTGTGCACAGTGACAGACAAACTGTTTGGTACAGGATTATATATTGACTGCACAGATACCATTTCGATGATGTGATGATAGAATATGTGGGGAGAATTAAGATGGATAATTTTTATATTTGGGCAAATCGGCAGAAGGATCAGTGTGAAAAGGTTACAGAGGAGATAGAGGCTTTTCTGAGAAAAAATGGGAAAAAGGTGGTGGCAGATAACTCCGAGCGAATTCAAAGGGAGGATATTCCGGCAGATACCCAGTGTATTTTAGTACTGGGGGGAGACGGTACCATGATAAGAGCTGCCCATGAGGTATTACATACCCAGATACCGATGCTGGGCATCAATTTAGGTACTTTGGGATACTTGGCAGAGGTGGAGCAGTCTCAGTTGGAGCCTGCTCTAAATCAGTTGATGGGGGACAACTATATCTTGGAGGAGCGGATGATGTTAAAGGGAACAACACCGCCCCATACAGAAAATGCTTGGGAGTGTGTGGCATTAAATGATGTGGTGCTCACCCGGATAGGAAAGTTAAGACTGATGGAATATAAGATCTATGTAAACGGAAAGTATCTCCATTCCTATCAGGCAGACGGTGTGATTGTCTCAACACCCACAGGATCTACGGGCTACAATTTGTCGGTGGGAGGTCCTATTGTAAAGCCCTCTGCTGAGCTTTTGGTAATCACACCAATCTGTCCCCATACCTTAAATTCCCGCAGTATTATTTTATCAGGAGAAGACCATGTGATGATAGAGGTGGGTGTGGGCAGAAGATGTGAGATGGAAGAAGCAGAGGTATTTTTTGATGCAGATGTTTCCATTCCTTTGCATACCGGAGAGGCAGTACATATCTGCAAGGCAGAAAGCTCTGTGAAAATGATTAAATTAAGTGACCTGAGTTTTTTGGAGGCTTTGGGACGAAAGTTAGGTGAATAGCAAAATGAAAAGTGACAGACACGCAAAAATCGTGGAACTGATCGGAAAGTATAATATTGAAACCCAAGAAGAACTGGCAGACAAGCTCAATCGGGCAGGATATCATGTGACTCAGGCAACGGTTTCCAGAGATATCCGGGAATTAAAGCTGACGAAGGTTTCCATGGGAGAGAAGCGGCAGAAGTATGCACTGCTGCAGAAAAATGAGGATATGGCAGATAAGTATATCCGCATATTAAGAGATGGATTTGTATCTATGGATATGGCACAGAATATTTTAGTGATCAAAACCGTATCCGGTATGGCAATGGCAGTGGCAGCCGCCATCGATGCCCTCCAATGGCAGGAGGTGGTAGGTTGTATTGCAGGGGATGATACTATTATGTGTGCAATTCGAAGTACCGATGAAAATAAGCGTGTGATGGAAAAGGTGCGAAAGATAGTATTAGATTAGAGATAACGTGTATTTACGGAACAGTTACGATTACATATTATGTTTGCAAAGTGAGAGAATATTGCAGAGGAGATCGATATGTTATTAAGTTTAAATGTGAAGAATTTGGCCTTAATTGATAAGGCAGAGGTAACCTTTGGAGAAGGTTTGAATATCTTAACCGGTGAAACCGGTGCCGGAAAGTCTATGCTTTTGGGTTCCCTGCAGCTTGCCTTTGGGGGAAAATTAGATAAATCTGCTTTAAAGGATGAGGAACAGGATGTTTATGTGGAAGCAGTGTTCCAACTGGAAAACGAATATCAGACAAAACAGTTGAATGATTTGGAAATTAATCCAGAGGATGGACAGATTATTTTATCCAGAAAGTTAAGCCATGGCAGATGGAGCAATAAAATCAATGGTGAAAGTGTCACAGTGAAGGTACTGCAGGCAGTTTCGGAAATTTTAATTGATATTTACGGTCAGCATCAGCAGCAGATTTTGTTAAATAAGCATAAGCATTTGGAGCTGTTGGATGAGTATGCTGCGGAGGAACTGGGACAGGAAAAGGAAGCCTTGGCAGAAAGCTATCGGGAATATGTGAAATTAAAAAAGGAATTGGAAGAGTCTTCCATGGATGAGGAGAAACGCAAGCGGGAGATTTCCTTTTTGGAGTTTGAGATAAAGGAAATTAAAGAGGCATCTTTAAAACCCGGTGAAGATGAGGAATTAGAAAAGAGTTACCGGAAAATGAGCAATGGCAGGAAAATTATGGAAAACCTATATCAGATTCATCAGGCAACCGGCAGCAGTGAAAGTATGGGTGCCGGAGAGCAGGTTGGCATTGCCTTAAAGACCTTGGAATCTGCGGCAGGGATAGAAGAAGAACTGGCTGTGTATCAGGGACAGTTGGCAGAGATTGATGCATTGCTGAGCGATTTTAACAGGGATATTCTCCAATATATGGACAGTCTGGAATTTAACGAAGAAGATTTTGTGCAGACGGAGGAGAGATTAGACTGTATCAATAAATTAAAGGCAAAATATGGAAAGACGATTGAAGATATTTTAGCCTATGGCGAAACAAAGCAGCAGGAGCTGGATAAATTAAATGATTATGATGCATATGTGAATACTTTAAAGGAAAACATAGAACAGAAGGAACGGGAATTGTTAAAGATTTCACAATCCATCAGTGAAATCCGAAAGAAAAAAGCACAGGAGCTTTGTGAAAAAGTAAAGCAGCACTTGGAGGACTTAAATTTCTTAAATACGGAATTTACCATGGAATTTCAGGATACCAAAGTATTCAGTGCCAACGGCATGGATGAAGTACAGTTTATGATAGCCACCAATCTAAATGAGCCGTTAAGACCGCTGCACACCACAGCTTCCGGCGGTGAGCTTTCCAGAATCATGCTGGCCATTAAGACGGTTTTGGCTGACAATGACAACATCGACACTTTGATTTTTGATGAAATTGATACGGGAATCAGTGGAAGAACAGCCCAGAAGGTATCCGAGAAAATGGCATTGATTGCCAAAAACCACCAGTTAATTTGTATTACCCATCTGCCCCAGATTGCTGCCATGGCAGACCGGCACTACATTATTGAGAAAGAGGTGGAGCAGGATAAGACCATTACCAAGGTCAGAGAGCTGAATGAGCAGGAAGAAATCACAGAGCTTGCCAGAATGTTGGGTGGTGTGACCATTACGGATACGACCATTCAAAGTGCCAGAGAAATGAAGCAGTTGGCTAAAACGTTAGCAGAGTGTCAGGAGTAATATTTTGTAACTGTTCCGCAGGTCTATGCATATACTGCACAGACCGTAATAAAACGTATTGGCAAATATTATAAAATTGTACAAAATATAACTGGTGTGAAACCCTTAGGATTCCGTATACTAAGAGAGAAAAAACAGTGTACTGTATTCAGGCATTATAGGAAAGAACTTGCCTGAGCAGGAAACTGGGACAATGGGAATCAGAGGTGTTGAAAATGGAAGGGTATCGCAGATTTTTATGGCGCCTGTTGGCGGTCAGTGTGTTTGTTACATGTGTTTATACTTATATGTGCGTCAGGGATGCCATACCCGATGAACTTAATCTGCGGGCAGGGCAGACACAGGAGTTAAGTTTCAATCTTCCCCTAAGGGTACAGGGGGAGATTGAAAAAAGCAGCGTGCCGGCAGCGGCTGGAAGAGAAGAAACCATTGGAGAATCCCTGCACTTGAATCTGCAAAAAAACTGTCAGATTGCCACCAGCCAAACCGGAGACTACCGTATGCAGTGCCGTCTTTTTGGAATCTTTCCTCTAAAGCAGGTAAATATCCATGTGGTGGAGGATATGAAGGTAATACCTGCGGGTGTACCTATCGGTATCTATTTAAAGACCTCCGGAGTTATGGTGATTGGCACAGGAGAGGTGAAAGGGATGGACGGCATGAGCTATGAGCCGGCATATAGTCTGGTGAAATCGGGCGACTATATTGAACAGGTCAATGGGGAAACCGTGTACAACAAGCGGGATTTGATTGAACTGGTAAACAAAAGCGATGGACAGGCAGTTTTAACTCTTCGGAGGGAAGGAAAAGAGTTAAAGGTTAAGGTAAAATGTATCAGAACTGCCGGGGATGAGCAGAAGATGGGCATTTGGGTACGAGATAACACTCAGGGAATCGGCACCATAACTTATGTGACAGAGGAAGGGTACTTTGGAGCACTGGGACATGGCATCAATGATGTGGATACCGGCGGACTGATGGAACTGGAAAATGGCAGTCTTTATGCCACAGAAATTGTATCTGTCATCAAGGGCAGTGACGGCAGCCCCGGAGCTTTGGAAGGCGTGATTTATTACAACAACGATGCCAAGCGGGGGACGATTTTGAAAAACACAGATTGTGGTATTTTCGGCATGGTGGATGAAAAATTGCAACAGAAGATATCCCAAGAAGCCATTCCGATATGCCTGAAGCAGGAAATCAAGAAAGGTCCTGCGGTGATTCGCTGTACGGTCAATGGGGAAACCAAGGAGTATCAAGTGGAAATTGAAGAAGTACGTCTAAACAGCCAAGAGCTGAACAAGGGGCTTGTTATGCGGGTTACGGATCAAGAACTGTTGGAGACTACCGGGGGAATTGTACAGGGTATGAGTGGAAGTCCCATTATACAGGATGGAAAGCTTGTGGGTGCAGTGACCCATGTGTTTGTCAATGACTCAGCCAAAGGATATGGGATTTTTATAGAAAACATGCTTAAGCAGTGACAGAGGTTGTGACAGTGCTGGAAACGGATGATTCGGTAGAGCTGCTGAGTTTGGGGCAGCCTAACATTTGCAATGGAATCAAGATAAGGGTAATCCTCTTTTTGATTCCATTGTATATAGTGCTAATGGAAACAGTAATGTGATAGACAGCATTCAGAAATTAGATGGCATTTTCCAGCAGCTCTATAATCTCCTCCAAGGAATACCCTTCCGTTTCCTCCTGTTGTAACCCGATGACCACCAGTGTTATGCCGGTTTTTCTGGCACTTTCTGCTTTTTCCAGAAAGCCTCCTATTTTACCGGAGTTTTTAGTTAGAAGGTAGGAGATGTGAAACTGGTAAATCATTGCGGTGTTTAATTCTTCTGAAAAGGGTCCCTGCATACAAATCAGGTGTTTTCCCTGAAAACCCAGAGAAAAGCTGTCAGATACCATCTGAGGATTTGGAAGAATTCGTGCAAAAATACGATTTTGATAGTCTGGTATTACCGTAAGTTTTTTCAACTCCTTGCTTCCTGTGGTGGCAAGAATATTTCCTGTGGTGGTGGATAAATATTTTGCTGCCGCTTCCATAGATTTTACATAGACCACATGTTCTGATGTTTGCCACTCTTCTTTTGGGCGGAGAATCCGGTAGTAGGGAAGGGAAGCTCTTTTAGATGCCAATTTAATATTTTTCGATGCTATCAGGGCGTAGGGGTGGGTGGCATCCAAGACAGCATCAAATACCTGAGCTTTCATATAAAGGTACATTTCTTCTGCATCCATCGGTTTGGTATGCACCGTAAGATTGGGATGGGAGGGCAGAAGAATTTTTCCATATTCGGTGGCAACACATACGGTCAGCAGCACATCTTTATTCATAAGATATTCGGTTAATTTTCTGCCTTCGGTGGTGCCGGCAAAGATAAGATAATGTTTCATAAGTTTTTCTGTAACTATTTCGTTACATTTCCTTTCCTTCTATGTTATGTCACGGGATATCTTGCCCCTTATCATCAAAATATAAGGTTTTTGGCGGCAATAGTGCAATGGCAAGTGTCATACCTTGGCAGCATACTTTAGATAGCAGCAGCTTTCCCTGGGGAGCGTATGCCAGTGCGGAGCGTTCACACACATTGTCCACTCCGGTGATGCTTTGTACAAAGTCAGAACCGGTAAAATTTCCGGCTACTTCCAATAGGGTGTCTTTATCATAAGTGTGAAAAGGAACCTGGTAGTAGGAAGATAACTGCCATAGTCCCTGTTCTTCTTTTTTTAAATCAATGCTGGCAATGGCAGCAATACTTTCCGGAAAAATGTAATTTTCCTCCAGATGTTTGTCCACAAACTCCCTTAATTGTGAAAAGGTGGTATTCTTTTTACAGCCCATACCCAGAACCACTTGTTTTGGAATCAAAAATAAGGTATGATAAAAGGGTTTGGAGTGAAAAAAAGGACTGATGCAAAATCCGGTTTCTGCGTTGTCTAAGGTAATCCCTCCAGGGAGAGAACCTTTGGGGATATTTCCTGATATTCCAATGGGAATGTGCTCCAGCAAATCAGCAGAAATCTTTTTGGCAAGTGTCATATCCGACAACGCAAGGTTGTTTTCTTTGGCAAAAGTATCGACAGAAAAGCAGTGGTTGATATCTGTGGCAGTGGAAATCACAGCAGTGGCATGTAACACAGAGGCAGCCTGTTTTGCAAAATCATTTCCGCCCCCCATATGACCGGATAAAAGGGAGATGACAAACTGTCCTTTCTCATCAATAACCAGTACGCAGGGGTCCGAAGTTTTTTCTTGTAGAAAAGGTGCAATGGAACGAACGGCAATGCCGCAGGCACTGATGAAAATCAGTACATGATTGCGTTGAAAGCATTGAGAAACTTGTTCCTTTAGGGGTTTTGTTAAGGGAGTTAGTTCTTTCACCGTTGCATATTTTTCCATGGTAAAGGATGTGCAGGGAGTATTTTTGGCGGAAAAGTATTCGTATAGTATCAGTGAAAGCTTACTGGCTTGACGTGTAAAGGAAAACAAAATAATTTCCATAGCTAATATCTCCTTCCCCAAAACTGGTATGGCTATTCTTATAGTAACACACTGGAAAGGATAAGGAAAGTGAACGTATGTTTTGCATGGCTTTTGTTGGTAACTATGAGGGTACGGAATAGTTACGAAAATTGTTACACATGACCAATAAGGTTTGTACTATGACTTTGTGGACAGCAATAGATGGGAAGATGGCAAACAAATTGTCCATGAACAATGAGGGAGTGCTTATGAAAAAGGAAAAGTTAAGAAGCGGCTACACCACAGGAACTTGTGCTGCCATTGCTGCCAAGGCAGCAACTAAAATGATATTTTTGGATGAGGAGTTGGAATGGGAAACCATTGTAACGCCCAAGGGAGTGCCTGTCAGTGTAAAGCTTTCTCATATCAAAAGGCAAGAAAACCGTGTGAGCTGTGCCGTGAAAAAGGATGCCGGTGACGATCCGGATATAACCAATGGGATTTTGGTCTATGCATCGGTGGAACTGACGGACAAAGAAACCATGGAAGTGGATGGTGGGGTGGGGGTAGGCAGAATTACTAAGCCCGGACTTACTCAAAAAATTGGAGAGGCGGCAATTAATCCGATGCCAAAAGCCATGATAGAACACGAAGTGGGAATGGTGTTGAAAGAACAGGGCTATCATGGAGGTGCGAAAATAATTATATCTGTTCCCCAGGGAGAAGAGATTGCCAAGAAGACATTTAATCCTCGCTTGGGAATTGAGGGAGGAATCTCCATTCTGGGTACCAGTGGAATTGTGGAGCCAATGAGCCAGCAGGCATTGGTGGATACCATTCAGACAGAGTTAAATGTGAGAAAGGCAGAGGGAGTAAAACAGCTTGTAATTACTCCGGGAAATTATGGGGAAGATTTTATTCGTGACAGTCTTCATCTAAACTTAAATCAGGCAGTAAAGTGCAGCAATTTTGTGGGACAGACCATTGACATGGCGGTGGAGATGGAATTTGAAAGTATTTTGCTGGTTGGTCATATTGGAAAGTTTGTGAAACTGGCGGCAGGTATCATGAATACTCATTCCCATCAGGCAGACGGAAGAATGGAGATATTTACTGCCCATGCAGCACTGGCAGGTGTGCCTGTGGAGATACTTCAAGTACTGATGGAGTGTATCTCTGCGGATGAAGCAGTAAAAACATTAAAAGAATCCGGGTATTTGGATGATACAATGGAGAGGATTTTAAGAAAAGTGGAATTTCATTTGAGAGAGAGATGTCATAACCAGATTCCCATTGGTGCTGTTTTATTTTCTAACCTTTATGGCATCTTAGGTACCACTGGGATGGCAGCAGAATTACTCAAATGTAACGGTTCCGTATAGGACAGTACATCAATAAACAATGAGAACGTAAGGAGGAACTGCCATGAGTGGAATACTATATGGAATCGGAACAGGACCGGGGGATCCGGAATTACTTACAATAAAAGCAGTAAGAATTATCAAGGAATGTGATATGATTGCCCTGCCGGTTTCTCAGGTGAGTTTTGGGACAGAACCTGTACTGTTAGAGCCAAAGAATAAAAAAAGAGAAAAATTTCTGAGTGGCTGTACGGCTTATAACATTGTCTCTCCCATGGTACCGGAAATTCAGCAAAAGGAGATTCTGTTTGTACCCATGCCCATGATAAAAAACAAGGAAGAACTGAAGAAAGTCCATGATATCAGTGCAGAGAAAATCATAGAATTGATAAAAGAGGGAAAAAAAGTGGGATTTCTCACCTTAGGAGATCCCACGATATATTCCACCTATCTGTATCTTCATAACCGAGTGGCCAAAAAGGGGATTCCCACCCAGATCATATGCGGAATTCCGTCTTTTTGTGCAGCAGCAGCAAGATTAAACCAAGGATTGGCAGAGAACAAAGAGCAGTTGCATATTATTCCTGCTTCCTATGGAGTGGGGGAAGCCTTAAAGCTATCTGGAACAAAGGTACTGATGAAAAGTGGAAAAAAGCTAAAAGAGGTTACAGAGGAAGTGGCAAAGACCGGGCAAAAGATGCAGATGGTGGAGGACTGTGGCATGAAAACGGAAAAAGTTTATCATTCCATAGCAGAAATGCCCCAAACAGGCAGTTATTATTCCTTGATTATGGTAAAGGGGGAATCATAAATGGTACATTTTGTAGGTGCAGGCTCCGGTGCAGCAGATTTGATTACTGTGCGGGGCAAGGGATTGTTGGACGAAGCAGATGTGGTGATTTATGCCGGTTCTCTGGTGAATCCGGAACTGTTGCACTCCTGTAAGAAAGACTGTGAAATACATAACAGTGCTGTCATGACCTTAGAACAGGTAATTCAGGTGATGGAGAAAGCAGAAGAAGAAAAAAAGACAACCGTTCGCCTTCATACAGGAGATCCTTGTCTTTACGGAGCCATCCAAGAGCAAATGGATCTTTTGGAGAAAAAGAACATACCTTATGATTATTGTCCGGGAGTCAGCTCTTTTTGCGGTGCAGCTTCTGCCTTAAGAGCGGAATACACACTGCCTCAGGTATCTCAGTCGGTGGTGATTACCAGAATGGCGGGCAGAACACCAGTTCCAGAAAAGGAGAGTATTGCAAAGTGGGCTGCCCACCAAGCCACCATGGTAATTTTCTTAAGTATGGGACAGTTGACAGAGTTGGAACAGCAGCTTCAGGAAGGGGGATACCAGAAGGATACGCCGGCCGCTATTGTATACAAGGCAACTTGGCCGGAGGAGCAGGTGTTTCACTGTACTGTATCCACCTTGGAAAAGACAGCCAAAGAACATCATATCACGAAAACCGCATTGATTGTGGTGGGAAGAGTGTTAGATACCGTCTATGAACGTTCCAAGCTGTATGATCCCGGCTTTACCACTGGATTTCGTCAGGGTGCTGACAGCAGAGAGGAGGAAAAGCTGTGAAAATCTATGTCATTGGTCTTGGACCGGGTTCCTATGAAAATTTAACCATAAAAGCAGATCGGGCTTTAAGGGACTGTGATGTGGTAATTGGATATTCGGTGTATGTGGATTTGGTCAAGGAGTATTATCCAGAAAAAGAATTTTTGCAGACAGCCATGACAAAAGAAGTGGAGCGCTGCAAAATGGCATTTGAAGAAGCAGAAAAAGGAAAACATGTGGCAATGGTATGCAGTGGAGATGCAGGTGTCTATGGAATGGCTGGATTAATGTATCAGGTAGGGGAAGCATACCCCCAAATTTCCATAGAGATAATTCCGGGAATCACAGCAGCCTTAGGGGGTGCAGCGGTGTTAGGTGCTCCGCTGACACATGACTTTGCCGTCATCAGTTTAAGCGATCTGCTGACCCCGATGGAACAGATTACAGAGAGACTTTTGGATGCTGCCAAGGGAGATTTTTGTATCTGTCTTTATAATCCTTCCAGCAAAAAGCGCTATGATTATCTGGAAAAAGCCTGTGATATTCTATTGGAATACCGACAGGAAGGTACGGTATGCGGCATAGTGAAAAATATTGCAAGAAAAGGGGAAGAAGTTAAGATTCTTACCCTGAAAGAGCTGAGAGATACCAAAGTAGATATGTTTACTACTGTTTTTATCGGAAACAGCCAGACAAAGGTAATCAGCGGAAAAATGGTGACACCCAGAGGATATCATTTATTCCATTGCCAAAGGTGATTTTAAAAGGATTTTTGCATCGTAACTATGGGAAAAGAGGTGTGACGGATGAAAGGGAAGAAACAAATATATCTGGTGGGCATGGGTATGGGAACACTGGAGGGACTTACCTTGGAAGCAAGAAATACCATTGAAAGCTGTGATGTTTTGGTGGGGGCAAAGCGAATGCTGGAGCCCTTTTTCGAATGCGAACAATTACAAGAAAATGGAGAGCGTGAAAAAATTCTATTCACATCCTATCATCCCAAAGAAATCGGTGATTTTTTGCGGGCACAGAGTGAAATGAAGCAGGGGGCAGTGCTGCTGTCCGGTGATGTGGGATTTTACAGCGGTGCCAAAGGACTGCTTACAGAATTACAGGATTTTCAGATCACAATGATTCCGGGAATTTCCTCTTTGGTTTACTTTTGCAGTCGGCTTAAGGTTCCTTGGGAGGAGATATGTTTTACCAGTGTTCATGGCAAGGACAGCAATCTCATCTGCCGAATTTGGCGACATAAGAGAACCTTTGCTCTCCTTGGCGGCGGAGAACAATTAAAGGAACTATGTCAAAAACTGGTCTATTATGGCATGGAAGACGTTATGCTGCATATTGGAGAACGTTTGTCCTATCCGGAGGAAAGGGTGGTATCGGAAAAAGCAGGGATATTAAGGGAAAAAGGAAATTTTGATTTTGATAATCTGCTGGTGGTGCTGGCGGAAAATGAAAAGGCAGTGGATTTTGTTGCATTTTCCATTCCTGATGAGGAATTTGTACGGAGCAAGGTGCCCATGACGAAAAGTGAGGTTAGGGCAGTCAGTGTGGGGAAAATGAAGCTTACTTCCAAGTCGTTGTGTTATGACATTGGAGCCGGAACCGGTTCGGTATCCATAGAAATTGCCATGCAGTCTCCAAATATCAAGGTTTTTTCCATTGAGAAAAACCCTGAGGCTATCAAATTACTGGAAAAGAACAAACAAAAGTTTTGTGCTGACAATATGGAGATAATTTTCGGTCAGGCCCCCTCTGTCTTAGAAGAACTGCCTGCCCCCACCGCTGTGTTTATCGGCGGCAGTGCCGGGAATTTATCTTCGATTATAGATAGGGTATTTGCAAAAAACAGAGAATGCAGAATTGTCATTCACACAGTTTCACTGAATTCCCTTGCAGAAGTGATGGAATACATGAAAAAACATTCCGAATTAGAAACGGACATTGTGCAGATGCAAACGGCAAAAAATAAGAAATTAGGCAGTTATCAAATGATGATGGGGCAGAATCCTATTTATATTATTACAATGATACACAAGGGTCAAAAGTCAGAAATCGTTCCTGCCTGAGGACAAGATATCTGACTTAATGCCCCAGTCTACATATGAGCAATTAGTGTGTCACTGTCTGGTATAGGACTGAGCAGTTACGAAAAAAGAGAGAAGGTGGCTTATGACAGAAGAACGGATACCAAGAGTGATGATTGCAGGAACCAACAGTGGCTGTGGGAAAACTACCATTACCTGCGGTATTTTGGCAGCCCTTAAGAAAAGAAAGATACTGGCTTCCTCCTGCAAGTGCGGACCAGATTACATTGACCCGATGTTCCACAGAGAGATTTTTGGCATTCCCTCTAAAAATCTGGATTTATTTTTTACAGATCCGGATATGACAAAGTATCTGATGATAAAAAATGCCAGAGGAACAGATATCACGGTGATCGAGGGCGTGATGGGATTTTATGATGGAATGCAGATGGACAGTGCACAGGCAAGTTCCTATGATTTGGCAAAAAAAACAGACACTCCGGTCATTTTAGTGATCAATGGCAAAGGGATGGCATTGTCTGTTCTTTCTATTATAAAGGGCTTTTTAGAACTGTACAAAGATCATACCATAAAAGGTGTTATTTTAAATAATGTAAGCAAAATGACCGGACAGTATCTCACAGAGATCATAGAACGGGAGTTGATGATAAAGGTCTACGGCTGCATTCCTGTTCTCAAAGACATGGTATTGACCAGCAGGCATTTAGGACTGGTCACTCCCTATGAATTGGAGCATATTCAGCAGGATATAGAGCGTTTGGGGGAAATTGCGGAAGAAAACCTGCTGTTAGATGAAATCCTTGCTTTAAGCAAAGAGGCAAAGCCGGTCAGCACCAATGTGAAGCAGGAAAATTTACCCCAGTTTCAGAACAGCCCCGGCAGGAATCTCCATATTGCCGTTGCACACGATAAGGCTTTTTGCTTTTACTATCAGGATAATTTGGAATTTTTGAAGGAGGCAGGCTGTGAGCTTATTTTTTTCAGTCCTTTGCAGGAGAGAGAGCTTCCCGCAGAAATAGACGGACTGCTTTTGGGAGGGGGATATCCGGAAATTTATGGAAAGGAATTATCCGAAAATCATTCCATGAGACAAAGCATCAAAACAGCAATTTTAAAAGGTCTGCCCTGTATGGCAGAATGCGGTGGCTTTATGTATCTGCATGAAGAATTAGAAGACCAACAGGGTATGGTATATCCCATGGTGGGGATTATCAAAGGGCATGTGAGGAATCAGGGAAGATTAGTCCACTTTGGCTATATTTTCATGGAATCAAAAACAGATAATTCCTATATGGAAAAGGGAGAAAGTATCAAAGCCCATGAATTTCATTATTGGGACAGCAGCAACAATGGAACTGATTTTTTGGCACAAAAGCCCTCCAAAAAGATTGGCTGGGAATGTATGCATGTCCACAAAAATTTATTGGCGGGTTTTCCTCATTTGTATTACTATTCCAATCAGAAACTTCCCATGAACTTTCTGAAAATTTGTAGGGAGTATCAAAAAGCAAGACGCAGCAGTGGGGAAGCATCACAGGTGCGTTTTGCGAATGGCGTAAGCTGAACTGTTACACATGGATGTGCAGAGAAAGAGTGTGAGATATGTTTTATTTGATCAGCGGTGGAAGCGGCAGCGGGAAATCAGAATTTGCGGAAACCACCATAGAACATTTACAGAATAAGGATAAGAAAGTGCCTTTGCTCTATATTGCCACCATGTTGGCTTTTGACAGTGAAGCAGAGGAAAAAATCAGGCGTCACAGGCTTATGAGAAAGCACAGGGGATTTGAAACAAAAGAGTGCTATTTCGGATTAAAGGATCTCCGGATACCGGAAAATTCGATGGTACTGTTAGACTGTATGTCAAATCTTGTGGCAAATGAGATGTTTCAGAAAGATGGGGCAAAGGAAGCAGTTACGGAGGAGATCCTTTTGGGAATTTACAGAATAAAACAGCAGTCCAGTCATTTGGTGGTGGTCACCAATGATATTTCTTTTGATGGAGGGGAATATGAGGAAACTACCCAAAAATATATAGAGAATTTGGGGATGATCAACAAGAAGATGGCAGAATCAGCAGATGTGGTGATAGAAGTGGTATGTGGAATACCAATCTATCACAAAAAAAGTGATACAAAGAAGGAGCGGGGGCTATGTTAATACAGTCAATGATTGTGGCATTTTCCATGTATTCCAAAATTCCAATGCCGAAAATCCAATGGAATGAGAAGAATATGCGCTATGCTCTGTGTTTTTTTCCGGCAGTGGGGGCAGTGGTGGGCATAGGGATGTATCTTCTGATGTGGATTTGTGAAAAATTTTCCATGGGGAATCTGTTCCGGGCTTGTGCTGCCACGGTGCTTCCGGTGGTGATCACAGGGGGAATCCACTTAGACGGATATTTAGATACCATAGATGCACTTCATTCCTACGGTGATAGGGAAAAGCGGCTGGAAATTTTGAAAGATCCCAATTCCGGAGCATTTGCCGTTATTTTTGGACTGGTATATTTTGTGCTCAGTGTGGGAATCTGGAGTGAGATAAGTTTGCAGGCAATGCCCTTTCTGTGCATTTCTTATACGATATCCAGAACTTTAAGCGGTTTTAGCATGGTAACGTTTCCTCTGGCAAAAAATACAGGACTTGTGGCAGCTTTTCAGGAGGGAGCAGATAAAAAAAAGGTGATCGTTGTTTTGGCATTGCTGTTTACCATAGAGGCATTGCTGCTGTTCTTTTTCAATGTCTGGATGGGGGTATTCGTGATGGTGCCGGCACTCCTTTGTTTTCTGTATCACTATTATGTGTGCAAAAGAATCTTTGGTGGAATTACAGGAGATTTGGCAGGATATTTTTTACAGATATGTGAATTGGTGATGGCGGCAGGAATCATGTTTGCAGGAAGTATCAAAGTGATATAAAAGGCTGTATTATACAGGGAAAGGTGAGACCAATAGATTTTTAGCAAAGGAGACAATAAAAATGTTTAAACAGGATTTAGAAAAACTGCTAGTTTCATTAGAACAGGCACAAAAAGAAAAGAATTTTAAGAAGGCAGCAAAATATTACTTGAAAATTGGAAAAGCTTATCGAAAACAAGGGAAGGTCTTAAAAGCAATTTATTATCTAAACCGTTCTCTCAGCTTGGATGAAAAATTTACGAAACAAGATAAAGTGATAAATTCGCTTAAAGTATTATCTTGGGTTCAAGAGTTGGAGAACAAGCAGGAACCTTATGAAAAAAATATACAAAGACAAGTTGTTGACAAATCATCTGGATTAAATACTTTACAGAAAATGCAATGGCGGTTATTAACCATGTCAAGGTTTTGTATTTTGTTTGAGCAGCTTTCTGCTTTTTATGAAATTGAGGGATTTGGAAAGTTGGATAATATAATTGATTATTTTGCAAGGGGGCTTTACGAGAAACCAGATAGGGATAAGGAATCTGAAATAGACGATTATGGTGAATATATTAATGAAGTGTTTCTTTCTTTGGTTATGAATGATTATACAAAGAAAGTAGATATTCCGGGTCAAGAAAGTTTTGTCCTGGCAGATTTGGAAAGTGGGGAGCTTGGAACTTATTACTTTATAAGTGCCTTTGATGCCTTGCAAACCTTTATTTTTGATGAATTGGATGGAGAAGATTTAGATATGGAATTTGTGGCATGTGGAATTTTAGCAGATTACTATTACCGTACAGCTGATATAGATATTAAGGAGGAGAGGAAGATACAAGAAGAAACAAAACGTATTTTTTCTGATTATGACTTTGTTAAGGAAGAGCCAGACAAAGAAAGATTTCAAGAAAGAATTGCGAAATATAAAAAGGTTATGTTGATTTAGTTATTGCTGCGTTATATTGACACAATTCCTTTGGATTGTTAAAATATAAATAGGTAAATATTTGCAAACTACAGGGAGGAAACAGTTATGTATCATTGTCATATTCAATTTTATTTATCTGGTCATCCGTGCAGAGTGTTTGACATTGTAAAAGAAATATTACCCCTTGAACATTTTACACACGGATTTCTGGAAAGCGATAAACTGGAAGAAACACTGGCGGCTGAGGCAGATGTGATTCTGGCTGATATTCGGGATATGGATGCAAAGGAAGCATTACGAAGACTGACTGTAAATAAAAAGAAAGATGCAGATGTGATTCTTCTTGCAGATAAGGAACAGATAATACTTCTGGCAGATAATCTATCAGATGTTAAGGATATTTGGACGTTTCCCATGTCTGATGAAGAGATAAGATTCCGTTTCAGGAGGTGGCAGCAGACATGTAAAATGAACAAAGATTACTGGCAAACCAACCAATATTTTGAGGCTACCATTAACAATATTCCTAATCTCATCTGGTATAAAGACAAAGAAGGCATACATAAAAAGGTAAATGACAGTTTCTGCCGAACAGTAAATAAAACCAAGGAACAGGTAGAAGGGCGGGACCATTGTTATATCTGGGATGTGGATCTTGATGACTGTATGGAATCGGAACTTGAAGTAATGAATAAGAAAAGAACCTATATATCCGAGGAGATGATCAACACGGGAGACGGTATCCGGTTGCTTACCACATATAAGTCTCCGCTGTATGATTGTGACGGCAGTGTGATGGGAACCGTAGGTGTTGCCATTGATATTACGCAGGAACGGGCCTATGAAGAAGAGATTATAACAAAAAATCATACACTGGAAACTCTTTTTACCACACTGGATTGCGGAGTTATGTGTCATACGGTAGATGGCTCACGGATTCTCAACATAAACAAAGCAGCATTGAAGATTCTGGGCTATGAATCCCAGGAAGAACTGATGGAAGAGGGATTTAATATGATCGCACCATCTGTTGTGGAAGAGGACAGAGAGAGATTGCGGGAATGCATCAGAACTCTGAAAAAAGAGGAAGACAGCGTTAGTGTAGAATACCGGGTACAGCATAAAAATGGGGAAATTCTGTATGTAATGGGAAACATTAAACTGTTAAAGGAGAATGGTCAATTTTTCTACCAGCGTTTTCTTCTGGATTGTACGGAACAGAAATTGCAGGAGAAAAAGAAACAAAAAGAAAACGAAAAGCGTCAGATGGAACTAATTCATGCACTGAGTATTGATTTTAATCTGGTGTGTTTCTTTGATTTGGAAACGGGGAAGGGTAGTACGTTGAAAATCAATGACAAGTATGCCCAGCTTCTGGAACCTGAATTTGCTGGTGAAATATCATTGCAGCAGAGTATGGAGCATTATATACAGACATTTGTCTATGAAGAAGACAGGGAAATGATGCGTCAGGCCTGTTCTGCAGAACACTTGAAGCTGGAACTGTCAGAAAAGAATCTGTATTATGTCAGTTATCGATTATTCAGGGACAATGAGATCCAATATTCTCAAATGAAAGCAGTGTGTCCAGGAGTATGGGAGGAAAGTCAGGGGATTGTCATAGGATTCCGCAGCGTGGATGAGGAAACTCGTAATGAAATGGAGAAAAAAACTCTGTTGGAGGCGGCACTCTTGCAGGCAAAGAAGGCTAATGAGGCTAAAAGTGTATTTCTTTCAAATATGTCTCATGATATCCGTACGCCTATGAATGCAATTGTAGGTTTTACAACTTTGGCAATCAACCATATTGAGCAAAAGGAACAGGTAGAAGAATATCTGAAAAAGATTGCGTCATCCGGAAATCATCTGCTGAGTCTGATCAATGATGTACTGGATATGAGCCGTATTGAAAGCGGAAAAATGCAGTTGGAGGAGAAACCATGCAGTCTGCCGGAAATTCTTAACGGTCTGCGAAATATTCTGCAGGCGGATATCAATGCAAAGCAGATTGATATGAGTATTGAAGCAGTCAGTCTGGAGCATGAAGAAATATACTGCGATAAGCTGCGCCTGAATCAGATATTTTTGAATCTGTTAAGTAATGCTATAAAGTACACCAATCCACGAGGAAGCGTCAGTCTGAGAATTGAGGAAAAACCGGGATTGACAGAGGACTGTGCGGGATATGAATTCAGCATCAAAGATACCGGTATCGGTATGAGCGAGGATTTTTTATTACATATTTTTGAACCATTTGAGAGAGAACGAAATTCTACTATCAGCAGAATTCAGGGAACCGGACTTGGCATGGCGATTACAAAGAACATAGTAGATATGATGCATGGTTCCATTTCGGTAACCAGTCAGCAGGGGAAAGGTACGGAAGTAAGGGTATTCTTTACATTTCGTCTCGTTTCTGGGAAAAAACTGCAGGCAATCCCAAGATTTGAAAATTACAGGGTTTTGGTGGCAGATGGCAATATTAATAACTGCAATATGATAACCTCTATGCTTTCACGCCTTGGAATGCGGGCGGAACCGGCATTGTCAGGTGAGGAAGCAATTCAGAAAATCCGGCAGTCCGTTCAGGACAGTGATGTTTTTAAAATATATGTCATTGATTGGCAGATAGCGGATTCGGCTAACATGGAACTCATTCGGAAGATACGGACAGAAACAGAGAATACGGCTGTGATTATTGTCATGAATACAAATGACTGGTCGGAGATTGAGGTGGAAGCAAAAGCAGCAGGTGTTACGGCATTTTGTAATAAACCACTGTTCTTTTCGGAACTATGGAAGTGTTTAAGTAAAATAGCAGGCAGCAGTGAGAAAGAATCTGCTGAAAGAAACAGAGGATTGATGAAACTTGGCAGCGGGCGTATCCTGCTGGCAGAGGATATTGACCTAAATCAGGAAATTGCTGTGGCTATATTAAGCGAGGCAGGATTTTCTGTAGATGTTGCGGAGAACGGACGGATTGCCGTGGATATGATCAGAGAATCCCAGCCAGGATTCTATCAGCTGGTACTTATGGATATTCAGATGCCAGTGATGAATGGCTATGAAGCAACCATGGAAATCCGAAAACTGGAAAATGTGGAATTATCTTCAATACCAATTTTAGCCATGTCTGCCAACGCTTTTGAGGAAGATAAGCGAAAAGCCATGCAATGCGGAATGAATGGGCATATAGCAAAACCTATTGATGTGAATAATTTACTGGGGACTTTAAATGAAATATTGAGTTAAACCGTATCTGGTTACACTATTACACTTCACTATCAATGTCATGACATTGGTTCAGCATAGCCATTCGCAAAACGCACCTATGGAGTAGATGCAGGTATGGGAATGATAGGATTTTGCAGAATACTTACAATCCTATTCTTTCTCTGCTGCACCATGCAGCTGACAAAAGAAGAGAGGGAGGAGCTGCTTGCTTTGGTTCCGGTACAGGGAAGTGCTATGGCAGTGGCAGGTATTTTATGTCTTTGGATACTTCTCATTGGTATGGGAGGTATTTTGTTGGCAGGCAGTACGCTTGCTGGAACAGGGAGAGAATGAAACCGAGGTGATAAGGTGTCGGACGATACAAAGCAGACACAGGAAGTCAAGGCAAAACGTACCGCAAAAAACAGTGTGTTTTTAGACCTTTTTCAAGATAAAAAGAATTTACTTGCGCTGTATAAAACATTGCACCCAGAGGATACAGACGCAACAGAGGACACACTGGATATTGTAACAATAGACAATGTTTTGACAGATAATTTATATAATGATTTAGGCGTAATGGTGGGCAACAACAGATTGCTGTTACTGTTAGAAGCACAATCCAGTTGGACGGTAAATATTTTAATCAGAATACTGTTGTACTTGGCACAGAGTTACCATGAATATTTTGAGCGAACCAGTCAGAGCCTATATAAGAGCAAGAAAGTAAAAATGCCAAAACCCTAATTATATGTGATATACACAGGCAACAAAGGCAGAAAACCCGATACAATATCATTATCACAAGAGTTTTTTGACGGTGCGGATATTGACATTGAGATAAAAGCCAAAGTGATCTATGAGAGCGACAAGGACAACATTATCAATGAATACATTGTTTTTTGCAAAGTTTTTAATGAGCAGATAAAAGAGTATGGAATGACAAAACAGGCAGTTACAGAAACAATCCGTATTTGCAAGGATAGAAATATCTTAAAACAGTATTTAAGCAGCAAGGAAGTGGAGGTAGTAACGATTATGAAGAGTTTATTTGATGATGAGCAGATTATGAGGACTTATGCAAAAGATATTGAAAAGGAAACGGAAAGAAAGACAGCCGAAAGAATGATAAGAAAGGGAAAAATGACCCTTGAAGAAATTGCAGATTGTGTATCTTTGCTGTCATTTGATGAATTAAAAGAACTTGAAGCCGAGGTAATGCAGTTAGCATAATTAGCATAGCTAATAATTTAATATCAAAATAACAGCGTAAAGGTGCATGGAACAGTAATTTGCCCAAACCAGTGATGTATGTGATATATATAGGTGAGCAGAAAAATATTCCCAATACCATGTCACTGTTGCAGGAATATTTTGCGAGAATATCTGGAAAGCAGTTCTATGTAATTGAAAGTAACTAATCACATAGAACTGCTAAAATACATATATGAGGTATCATACATGAACACAAAAAAATATATGATTATTCTGAAAAATGAAATAAGGACAAAAGAAGTAGTTTCCTGTAAGTATAATCCAAATTCCCAAAAATGGGATGTGGTCTTTGATAAAAATAGTAAGGTTTTTAGTTATGGATACTCAAATGTGCAGTTACTAAAAGAACCCAAAGTTTTAAATCCCAGTTTATTTCGTATCAGCAGAGCAGGAAAAACATTTTTTGATGTGCAGGAAATTTATGTTTTTTATGGAAAGGGAAATGCATACTGGCATATTTGTTTTGGTAATGGCAGCGAAAGAGATTATGCACAAAATGAATTAAATATTAATAAATCCTGCCTCACAGATGCTATGTCAAATAATGTATTTGAGTATTTAAAACAGATTTCAAAATTAAGTGATCTGAGAAATAAAGATACCGGTGAAAAAATATTAGAAAAACGATATGAAAAGCTGACATATATTGATGAAAAGCTGGCATTGGCAAGATATTTGAATCCAACTAATGGACAGAAAATGTATCAAAAGGACATTGTACCCATATTTCCATTTGGATGTAACAAAAGTCAGTATAGGGCTGTGAAAAATGCATTGCAAAATCAAATAAGTGTAATTCAGGGACCTCCCGGAACAGGAAAAACACAAACAATTCTAAATATCATAGCCAATATTTTAATGCAGGGAAAAACGGTTCAAATAGTTTCAAATAACAATGCAGCCATAGAAAATGTGTATGAAAAGCTTTCGTCGCCAAAGTATAATTTGGAATTTCTTGTTGCATCATTAGGTAATGTTGAAAATAAAAAAAGATTTATTGAAAATCAGGATAACACCTATCCAAAGTTTTCAGATTGGCTGATGCAAGAATCAGGATTAAATTCTTTGGAGGAAGTAAGAAAGAAATCGGAGCAGTTAGGAGTTATTTTTGAAAAACAGGAAAGATTAGCATGTCTTAAACAGGAACTTGCACAGTTAGAATTGGAACAAAAGTATTTTGAAAAATATTTGTCTGAAACAAATGTTAATATTGATTCCATACGGATTGGTAAAAAGATATCTTCAAAACAGTTCATGGAGTTGTGGCAAAAATGTCAGGGATTGTCGGAAAGCAACAAAAAGCTTGGATTTGTCTTTCGATTAAAGAGTATATTTTTGTATGGTATTAGCGACTGGACATTTTATAAACAGGATATTTCAAAAATAATCACTGCATTTCAAGGGCTGTTTTTGAAATATAAGAGAATGGAAATCATGGAAGAAATTAATGTGATAACAGAGTATTTTCACAATGTAAATGTCAATTTACTCAATGACATGTGTAATCAGTCAATGGCAATACTAAAGGATACCTTAGCAAGAAGATATGGGAAAAAAGTGAAGAGAACAAGATTTTCAGAAGATGATTTATGGAAAAACTCTCAGGCAGTGCTGATGGAATATCCAGTTGTGTTAAGCACTACATTTTCTTCCAGAACCAGTTTAAATAGTAGTGTGGAATATGATTATCTGATTATGGATGAAGCATCGCAGGTTGATATTGCCACAGGTGCATTAGCACTTTCCTGTGCTAAAAATGCAGTTATTGTGGGAGATACCAAACAGTTGCCCAATGTGGTGAAAGAGGAAGTAAAGAAGAGGTCAGGAGCAATATTTCAGGGTTTTAATATTAGTAAAGGATATCAATTTACAAAGAGTTTCCTTCAGTCAGTGTTGGATGTTATTCCTGATGTAACACAGGTTTTGTTGAGAGAGCATTATCGCTGCCATCCTAAAATAATTAATTTTTGTAATCAAAAATTTTATAATGGTGAGCTGATTATCATGACAGATGACAGTGGTGAGGAAAATGTGCTTATGGCAATGAAAACCGTAGTAGGTAATCATGAGAGGGAACATTATAGTCAGAGACAAATAGATGTGATAAAAAATGAAGTTCTGTCCAACTTACAACCGAAACGGAATGAAATTGGTATTATTACACCATATAAAAATCAGGTACAAGCTATGAAGAAGCAGTTGGAAGGAATAGATGTTTCGACGGTTCATAAATTTCAAGGAAGAGAAAAGGATACCATTATAATTTCAACAGTTGATGATGAGATTTCTGATTTTGCAGACGATCCTTATCTTTTAAATGTAGCTGTTTCGAGGGCAAAGAAGAAACTAATTTTGGTTGTATCAGGGAATGAACAATCCCCGGAAAAAAATATCAGTGATTTAACAGCTTATATTCAGTACAACAATTTTCAGGTGCAAGAAAGTAAAATATATTCTGTATTTGATTATTTATATAAGCAATATACAGAGGCAAGAAAAAGGTACATAGACCAACATAAGAAGATTTCAGAATATGACTCTGAGAATTTGATGTATGGGCTTATTTCAGATATCTTAAGTGTGAATGCATATACCGGTTTAGATGTGATTAGTCATTTCCTTTTGAATATGTTGATACGAAATTATGATTTGTTGAATGACAGAGAGTGTAAATATGCCATGCATCCTGCAACTCATTTGGATTTTCTGATTTATAACAGGATAAGTAAATTGCCAATTTTGGCTTTAGAAGTTGACGGATATGATTTTCATAAACCCGGAACAGTTCAATCGGAAAGGGATAAATTGAAAAATCATATCTTAGAATTATATGATATTCCACTATTGCGGTTTCATACAAACGGAAGCGGAGAGAAAGAGGTAATCGAAGCAAAACTGGCGGAATTAGCCTGTGGAGAGCGATTGTCTGCTTGCGACTATTGTCAGTGATATATCTGTGCTATCCAAAAGGTGATTTTGTATGGATTTCTGCGTGTAACCGTGAAAGCACCGAATAGTCACGAAAAAGCATAAAAAGAGAAAGCGTAGGTTTTTAACATGAAAAGAATATTGGTAATCGGCGGAGCCTGTCAGGGAAAGACGGAATGGGTGGAGAAAAATTTTTCAGGATACCGGAACATTTTTATAGAAGAGCTGTTAAAAGAAAATAGGCTGGGGCAGATGCATCACGGTGTCCGGATCAATAAGTTTCATCTGATTATGAAACAATGGCTTTGGGAGGGACGGGAATATAAGAAAGAAGTGTCGCTGTTTATGAAAAATCCCTCTTGGCTGGTGGCATCAGATGAAATTGGAAACGGTGTGGTGCCGGTGTCCAAAGAGGACAGGCGTTGGCGAGAGGAAACCGGAAGAATGTTGTGTGAACTGGCAAAGGAGGCAGATGAAGTGTATCGCATTTATTGTGGTATCGCGACCAGGATAAAAGGATGTGATAAGCAATGCTTTTGAGTCTGTATGCCTGTATCATCGGCTTTTGCTTGGATTTATTCTTTGGCGATCCACATTGGATGTGGTTTCACCCCGTCCGCCTTATTGGAACACTGATAGCAAAAGGAGAGAAGTTTCTTCGCAAAGGGTGTGAAGATAAGCCGAAAAGATTGATGGCAGCAGGTGCAGTTTTGTTTTTCTTTGTATCCGGCTGTTCTTTTTTCGTACCCTATGGGATTCTTCGTGTGTGCAGAGAAATCCATCCACTGTTGATGCTGGCAATAGAAAGTGTGTTCTGTTACTTTCTTTATGCGGCAAAATCCTTGAAGGCGGAGAGTATGAGTGTATACAAAGCTCTGTGCAGCAAAGATTTGGAAGCGGCAAGAAAGGCAGTATCCATGATTGTGGGACGGGATGTAAATTCCTTAGATGAGGAAGGTGTGGCAAAGGCAGCAGTGGAAACGGTGGCAGAAAATACCTCGGACGGTGTGATAGCTCCTATGTTGTTTATGATTTTGGGTGGAGCTCCTCTGGGATTTTTCTATAAAGCAATTAATACTATGGATTCCATGATTGCTTACAAAAATGAAAGATATATATTTTTTGGCAGATTTGCCGCTAAGGCAGATGATTTGGCGAATTACATTCCAGCCAGATTAAGTGCTTTCTTTATGCTGGCAGCATCCTATCTGATGCCAAAGTTTCATGGGAAAAATGCCTTAAAGATATATCTGCGGGATCGGAAAAAAAGTGAAAGCCCCAATTCGGCTCAGACGGAAGCTGTGTGTGCGGGTGCCTTGCAGGTTTGTCTGCTGGGAGATGCTTATTACTTTGGAGAACTCCACAAAAAGGAATGTATTGGCGATCCCATAGAGCCGGTGACCCCGGAGAAAATCGTGCAGGCAAATCAACTGATGTATGCTGCCACAGTGATTGGATTGGCTGTTATGGTGCTGCTAAAATTTGTATCAGTGGGAGATTGAGCTTAAAGGAGGAAATGTTTTGGAAAATGTACATGGAGGAGACATTTATTCTTATGACAGGATGGAAGATTTGGTGGACTTTTCAGCAAATGTCAACCCCTTGGGGACACCAAAAAGTGTCATTGCAGCGGCAAAAGAAAAGCTTTCTGAGATACACCGTTATCCCGATTTTTATTCCAGAACCTTAAGAGAAAGCATTGGTGCAGAGGAGGGTATTCCCAAAGAGTGGATTATCTGCGGCAACGGGGCGGCAGATTTGATTTATCGGCTGATCTTTGCACAAAAGCCGAAAAAGGCATTGGTGCTGTCTCCCGGATTTTCAGAATACCAGCAGGCACTTCATGCAGCAGGAAGTCAGGTAAAACATTATTATCTCAATAAAGAGACTTTTTGTCTGGAGGAAGATTTTTTGGACGTGCTTACGGAGGATTTGGATCTGATTTGTCTTTGCAGCCCCAATAACCCCACAGGCAAAGTGATTGAGAAATTGCTGTTATGGAAAATCAGTCAGGTCTGCAAAGAGAAAGGAATCTTTTTGTTACTGGATGAGTGCTTTTATGATTTTTTAGATAACCCCCATGAACATACTTTATTGGAACAGGCAAAGAAAGACAAAAATATTTTTCTGTTACGGGCTTTTACAAAAATGTATGGCATGGCAGGAATCCGGTTGGGTTATGGCATCTGCAAAAATACCCATTTGCTGGATCGAATGTATCAGTGCGGACCTCCATGGAGTGTGTCAATTCCGGCACAGGCTGCCGGGATTGCCGCATTGCAGGAAAGAGATTTTCCTAAGAAGGTGAGAGATGATATCAAGAGAGAAAAGCAGGTGTTGTACAAAGCCTTAGATGACATAAATATCACCTATTGGAAAAGTGATGCCAATTACATTTTTTTTAAAGCAGCAGAAGGCTTAAAGGAAGCATTGATTTTAAAGGGCATACTGATTCGTGATTGCAGTAATTATCATGGGCTGACAAAAGGCTATTATAGGATTGCAATAAAGTCTGCAAGAGAAAATCAGATGCTAATTCAGGCATTGAGAGAAATTCTGTAGCCAAACTGCAAAGCCGATTGCAAAGGAGTAAATATTATGGCAAAATCAATTATGATACAGGGAACAATGTCCAATGTGGGGAAGAGTCTTCTGGTGGGAGCACTGTGCCGGATTTTTCATCAGGATGGGTATAAGACAGCACCCTTTAAGTCCCAGAATATGGCATTAAATTCCTATATTACCAAGGAAGGCTTGGAGATGGGACGGGCACAGGTAATGCAGGCAGAAGCAGCGGGAATCGAACCATCGGCAGTGATGAATCCTATTTTATTAAAGCCCACCAACGATACAGGTTCGCAGATCATTATCAATGGAGAAGTAGTAGGAACCATGTCGGCAGTGGAATATTATCAAAAGAAAAAACAATTTGTCCCAATGATTTTAGATGCCTATCACAAATTAGAGGAACAATATGATATTATAGTAATAGAAGGTGCCGGAAGTCCTGCCGAGATTAATTTGAAGGAACATGATATTGTGAATATGGGCATGGCGAAAATGGCGAAGGCTCCGGTGCTTTTAGCAGGGGATATTGACCGGGGCGGCGTGTTTGCCCAACTGCTTGGCACTATTTCCCTGCTGACCAAAGAGGAGCAGTGTTATGTCAAAGGTATGGTGATCAATAAATTTCGTGGTGATAAGAAGATCCTCCAACCGGGAATTGATATGTTAGAGGAACGGGCTAAAATACCGGTATTGGGGGTAGTGCCGTATCTGTATTTAGATATTGATGATGAGGACAGCTTATCTGGAAGATTTGCCAAAAAGGAGACAGCAGGACTAGTGGATATTGTGGTGATTCGAGTGCCGAGAATTTCCAATTTCACAGATTTCAATGTTTTTGAATGTATGGATGAAGTATCTCTTCGCTATGTGTCCACGGCGGAGCAGCTTGGCAATCCGGACATGATTTTGCTTCCGGGAAGCAAAAATACCATTGGGGATCTGCTGTGGATGCGGCAGAATGGTATGGAAGCCAGGATTTTGCAGCAGGCAAAGGCAGGCAGGATTATCTTTGGTGTTTGCGGTGGCTATCAGATGTTAGGGGAGACGATTTCAGATCCGGAAGGTTTGGAACAAAGAGGAACTGTCAGGGGGATGGGACTTCTTCCCATTCATACCATATTTCAGACAGAAAAAGCAAGGAGAAGAGTTACAGGGCATTTTGGCAAAATAGAGGGAAAATTAAAATCATTGTCCGGGGTTCAGGTGGAGGGATATGAGATTCACATGGGAACATCTCAAAGGAATGGCAGTGTCAAAGAACTTACGAGAGTTGTGAATACCTTAGAGAATGGCGAAGAAAAAATAGATGGCGCCCAGGAAGAAAATGTATATGGAAGTTATGTGCATGGAATTTTTGATGCACCGGAAGTAGCGAAAACCATTGTGGCGGAGATTTTAAAAGAAAAAGGGTTAGACAGCAGCAAAGTGACCTCATTTCACAGAAAAGAGTATAAAGAAAGCCAGTATGATGCACTGGCAGATGCGGTGCGATCTTCCTGCCATATGGAACAGATTTACCGGATTATGGACAAGGGAATTACATAATTGTTTTTTAACTTTATAGCTGCAAAAAGATGCAGCATTCTGGATTTGCTCATTTATTGATATCAGGAAAGTAGAGTGTGAATATGGAATTAGAACAGGTATTGCCAAGAGAAATAGAACAAAGAAGTTTTGAGATCATCACAGAAGAATTGCAGGGGAGAACCTTTCCGCCGGAGCAGGAGCCCATTATCAAGCGTGTGATTCATACCTCAGCGGATTTTGATTATGCAGACAATCTATGCTTTTCCGAAGATGCGGTAACAAAAGCCTGGGAAGCCATCAAAGGAGGTGCTTCCATTGTGACGGATACCCAGATGACGAAGGCAGGAATTAATAAAAGCTCTCTGGCAAAATTCGGCGGCGAAGTATTTTGTTTTATGAGTGATGAGGATGTGGCAAAAGAGGCCGGAAAAAGAGAAGTGACAAGAGCCACAGTGTCTATGGAGAAAGCTGCAGGAATCAAGGGGAAACTTATTTTTGCCATTGGCAATGCCCCCACAGCTTTAGTCAGCCTGTATGAGTTAATCAAGGAAGGAAAATTATCCCCCCAATTAATTATCGGTGTTCCTGTAGGCTTTGTGAATGTGATACCTGCCAAGGAACTGATTATGCAGGCAGGAGTTCCCTATATTGTGGCACGGGGAAGAAAGGGTGGCAGCAATGTGGCGGCCGCCATCTGCAATGCCTTGCTTTACCAGATAGACAGTGAGAGAGGTGGAAGTAAGTGATATTGTGGATGACAGGCATTGACTACGAAAAGGCAGATATAGATACAAGAGAAATATTTTCTTTTCAGAAACATTCCGCAGAACTGGCAATGGAACAATTGAAGGAAACTTACGGATTCAGCGGTGTGATTCTTCTCTCCACCTGTAACCGGACAGAACTGTATGTAAGTACCGATGAGGCGGAGGGCGATTTGTTTCAAATGTTCTGTGAGCTGAAAAAGGTGCCTTTCAAGGAATATGAACCATACAAGGTGGAACGAAGCGGAGAAGAAGCAGTGGATCATCTCTTTCGCCTTGCCTGCGGCATGAAATCGAAAATCTTTGGAGAAGATCAGATTATTTCACAAATTAGGACCGGATTGTTTCAGGCAAGAGAAATACAGACTGTCGACAGCTATCTGGAAAAAGTATTTCAGACAGCCATAGCCACAGCCAAAAAGGTGAAAACAGAAGTGCACTTGACATCCGTGAAGACCTCAGTGGTGGAGGAGATGCTGACAGTGTTAAAGAGGGAAGCAGGGGAGCTTGGGGGAAAGCAGGCATTGGTAATTGGAAATGGCGAAGTGGGCAGATTATCTGCGATGGGTCTTCTTAAGGAGGGAATGAAAGTTACCATGACTCTTCGAAATTATAAGACCAGGCAGATAGAGATTCCCGAAGGCTGTGAAACCATAGATTATAAAGACAGATATCAGGGCATTGGCTCCTATGATTTGGTGGTCAGTGCCACCACCAGTCCTCACCATACCATTAAATACGAAGACAGCCATGCTTTGTTTGAAGATGGAAAAGAGCATATTCTGGTGGATTTGGCAGTGCCCAGAGACATTTCCAGCCGTTATGGGACCATGGAGAATATCAGACTTTATAATATTGATACCTTAGGGGGCGGCAATCAAAACAGGAAAGATGATGAACTGCTTTCCAAGGCACTTTCCATAATTAAGGAACAAGAGGAAGAACTGGCACTCTGGCAGAACTTTCGGGTACATATTCCCACGGTACAGACCATGGGACAGGCAGCAGGCATGGTTACTTATCAGAGAATCGAAAAAAATTTAAAAAAGCTTGTGGAATCATCTAAGCAGGAAGAAGTGAAAGCATTGGTGGAACAGGCAGCAGAGAAAACCATTACCTCTATGCTTTTTGACCTGCGGAAAAACCTTCCTATGGAATACTGGCAGGTATGCATAGAGGCATTGGCAGAAAATATACAATAGGAAAGGGTAAGGATTCCATACAAGGAAGGAAGTGATCCCATGAAAAAAATCCTGCGGGTGGGAAGCAGAGACAGCAAATTGGCAGTGGCACAGACGGAAATCATATTAAATGATATCAGAAAAGCACATCCGGAAATGGAAATTCAGCTTATTACCATGAAAACCACGGGAGATAAGATTTTAGACAGGAATTTAGAACAGATTGGCGGAAAAGGGCTGTTTGTGAAGGAATTGGACAAAGCTTTACTGGAACACAGGATTGATTTGTCCATTCACAGCTTAAAGGATCTTCCCATGGAGATAAATCAGGATCTTCCCCTGGTGGGACTTTCCAAAAGAGAGGATCCAAGGGATGTGCTGATTTTAAAACCAGGTGGATCTTTGGATGTTGCCAAAGGATGTATTGGAACTTCCAGCAGAAGACGAATGGAGCAGTTAAAAAAACTGTATCCCCAGGCAAGCTTTCGGGGAATCCGGGGAAATGTGCAGACCCGCCTTAGAAAGCTGAAGGAAGAGGAGTATGGAGCCATTGTCCTTGCCAAAGCAGGTCTTGTGCGTCTTCATATGGAAGACTGTGCAGATCGGGTGTTTTCCATAGAGGAAATGATACCGGCTGCAGGTCAGGGAATTTTGGCACTTCAGGGCAGAAAAGGGGAAGATTACCGTTTTCTCTCCTGTGTGTGCAGTAGAGAATCCCAGTATGCTGCCGCTGCAGAGCGAAGTTTTGTACGCTTTTTAGGCGGCGGCTGCAGTTCTCCCATTGCTGCATATGCTTCTGTGGCGGGGAAAATGCTGACACTTCGGGGGTTATATTATCATGAGCCGGCACAGGATTATTGTGTAGGTACAAAATCCGGCAGTGTTTATGAAGCAGAAAAAATCGGAACATGTCTGGCACAGGAACTGCGTGCACAGTGGACTTGAAAAGAGGCAGCAAGAAAGGAAGTGGGTATATGGCAGAGGAAGAACAGAAGCAGGGCAAAGTATGGCTTGTGGGAGCAGGCTGTGGAGACTTGGGATTAGTGACACAGAAGGGAATGAAAGTTCTAAAGGAAGCAGAGGTGGTGGTTTATGATGCACTGCTTAGTTTAGAACTTTTGTCCATGCTTCCGGAAGATGCAGAGTTAATTGATGTGGGCAAACGTTCCCATCATCATCAAATACCTCAGGAGGAAATCAATAGGATTCTTCTAAAAAAAGCACAGCAGGGCAAAAGGGTGGTCAGATTAAAGGGCGGCGACCCTTTTGTGTTTGGCAGAGGCGGTGAAGAATTAGAACTTTTGTGTCAAGAACAAATCCCCTATGAAATTGTACCGGGTGTGACGTCTCCGATTGCAGTTTTGGCATACAATGGGATACCAATCACCCACAGAGATTATAGTTCTTCCTTTCATGTGATTACAGGACACAGGCAGAAAAACAAAGACTTAGACATTAATTTCAAAGCATTGTCAGAGCTGCAGGGAACCCTTGTATTTCTCATGGGGGTAGCTGCGTTAGAAAATATCTGCAACCGTCTTATAGAGGCGGGTATGAGGAAAGACATGCCGGCAGCTATGTTGGAGCAAGGCACCACCAGCCGGCAGAAACGTGTGGTGGCAACGGTTTCCACGCTGAAGGCCGCCGCTGATAAGGCAGGAATCAAAAGTCCGGCAGTGATTGTGGTAGGAAAGGTATGTGAGCTGGAAAAGGACTTTGCATGGTTCGAGAAAAAACCATTGTTTGGAAGGCAGATTGTAGTGACCAGACCAAGGGAAAAATCATCCAGACTTTCAGAAAGGCTGAGAGACTTAGGAGCACAGGTTGTGGAATTACCTGCGATTTACACCACTCCAGTGATGGCAACTGCCAATGAGAGGGCAAAGAATAGGTTTCAAACTGCAGTAAGGGAATTTTGCAGAGAACAAAGGGCGGTTTGTGCCGTCTTTACCAGTCCTCAGGGGGTGGAACATTTTTTTCGGCAGTTGAAGAGGCAGAAGATAGACATGAGGCAGTTGTTAGCCAATCCTAACTTAACCTTTGCAGTCCTTGGAACAGGTACAAAAAAAGCACTGGAAAACTATAATCTTTTTGCTGATTATATGCCGGAGATATATTCCGCAGAGGAGTTGGGAAAGCGGCTGGCTTCGTCCTTGGCGAAGGATACAAAAGTGTATCTGTTCCGTGCCATGGAGGGAACAAAGGCTTTGACACAAAGGCTTGCAAAAGCGGAAATTCCATATGAGGACATTCCGGTGTATGAGACAGAATACAAGCAGCATAGGGATATCATGAAAAAAACGGAACAGGCATTGGAACAGGGGGAGATTACGGATGTGACTTTTACCAGTGCATCAACGGTGAAGGGCTTTGTTGGAATGATAACAAATGTAGATTATACAAAAATAAATGCAGTCTGTATTGGACAGGAAACTGCAAAGGAGGCAGCAAAATACGGTATGCAGATTTCCGTTTCCAAAGAGGCATCCATAGACAGTATGGTGGAATTACTGCTTTCCAAAAAAATTTAGGAGGTTAGGATGATGGAATTAGAATTACTGGAACGTCCAAGAAGATTGAGAAGCAACCCCGCATTGCGGGCAATGGTGCGAGAAACGAGAATCTCAGCGGATACCATTATTTATCCGCTGTTTGTGATGGAAGGAGAAAACAGCAAAGAAGAAATTGTTTCCATGCCGGGACAGTACCGTTACAGCATTGACCGTCTGGGAGAAGTGCTGGATCAGGTGGTGGATGCCGGAGTAAAGAGCATTCTTATCTTTGGGATTCCAGCGTACAAGGATCCTCAGGGAAGCAGTGCATGGGATTCTGAGGGAATTGTCCAGCGGGCATTGAGATATATTAAGAAAAATTATCCTCAGTTGTATTGTATTACAGATGTGTGCATGTGTGAATACACATCCCATGGTCACTGCGGCATTTTACAGGGAACCTATGTGGACAATGATAAAACTTTGGATGTGCTTTCCAAAACGGCTTTATCTCATGTGCAGGCAGGGGCAGATATGGTGGCGCCTTCCGATATGATGGATGGAAGGATTCTGGCTCTGCGAAAGACTTTGGACAGTAGCGGTTTTGTAACCACACCCATCATGTCCTATGCAGTTAAGTATGCTTCGGGGTACTATGGACCATTTCGTGATGCGGCAGATTCTGCCCCTGCCTTTGGCGACAGAAAAAGCTATCAGATGGATTTTCATAACCGAAGGGAAGCCCTGCGGGAAGCTGCACTGGATGTGGCTGAGGGTGCGGATATTCTCATGGTAAAGCCGGGGCTTGCTTATCTTGACATTGTCAGGGATGTGAAAGAACGTTTTGAAAAGCCTTTGGCAGTTTACAGTGTCAGCGGAGAATATTCCATGATTAAGGCAGCCGGGGCAGCCAATTATATAGACCAAGATGATATTATCTGTGAGTCTTCTGTGGCTGCTTACAGAGCCGGAGCGGATATGCTGATTACCTACTTTGCAAAGGAACTGGCAGGATTTATCAGAGAAGGAAGGATTGGATAATGAGTATAAAAACAGAAAAATCGAGACAGCTATTTCAAAGGGCAGTGCAGGTGATTCCGGGAGGTGTCAACAGTCCGGTGCGGGCATTTGCTTCTGTGGGCAGGGAACCTGTATTTATAAAAAGTGCCAGGGATCAGTATCTCTATGATGAAGACAACAATCCATACATTGACTATATTGGTTCCTGGGGACCAATGATTCTGGGACATAACGAGGAACGGGTGACAGAGGCGGTAAAAAAACAGATGGAACATGGTTTCAGCTATGGGGCAGCCACCAGACTGGAAGTTCAGATGGCAGAGCTTATGGTGGAGCTGGTGCCCTCATTGGAAATGGTTCGTATGGTGAATTCCGGTACGGAGGCGGTGATGAGTGCCATTCGTGTTGCCAGAGGCTTTACCGGAAAAAATAAAATCATAAAATTTGAAGGCTGTTATCATGGTCATGGAGATGCCCTGTTGGTAAAAGCAGGTTCTGGGGCAATGACGACAGGAGTGCCAGACAGCAGCGGTGTGCCTTTTGGCTGTGTGGCAGATACATTGACGGCAAAGTACAACGATTTATCCAGTGCAGAAGCCTGCTTTGAGAATCACAAAGGGGAAATTGCCTGCGTGCTTGTGGAGCCGGTGGCAGCAAATATGGGTGTGGTACTGCCAAAGGAAGGCTTTTTGCAGGGCTTGCGAAAGCTGTGTGATAAAAACAATGCCCTGTTGATCTTTGACGAGGTGATCACCGGATTCCGTTTACAGATAGACGGTGCCAGCGGCTATTTTGGTGTGAAACCGGATTTATCCACCTATGGAAAAATCATTGGGGGAGGAATGCCGGTGGGAGCTTATGGCGGAAGAAAAGACGTCATGAGTTTGGTGGCACCTGTGGGAAATGTGTATCAGGCAGGAACATTAAGCGGAAATCCGGTGGCAATGAGGGCAGGCATTACCCAACTGGAGATTCTAAAGAAAGAACCGCAGATCTATGAAAAGATAAATGCTTTGGGACAGAGTTTTCGACAGGGGGTTCAAAAAATCTTAGAAAAATATTCTTTGTCCTGTCAGGTCACAGGTATTGGTTCCCTTTCCTGTATTTTCTTTACCAAAAAGGAAGTGACAGATTATGAAAGTGCAAAGACTGCAAACACCAATGAGTTTGCGGCATATTTCTCACATATGCTGGCAAAAGGCAATTATTTTGCACCAAGCCAGTTTGAAGCAATTTTCTTGTCGGCAGCTCATACCATGGAGAATATTCAGAAAACTTTAGGGGATATGCAGGAGCATTTTGAAAACTGCATGTAATGGGAAGGGATGTTGTAAAGGAGCAGGTAGAATCGATGGAAACATTACAGGAAGTAATCAGGAAAATACAGCCCATAGATAAGAAGATGTGCCAAAAGTCCAGGGAAAAGTGGGATGGAATCGGAAAACCTCTGCGGAGTCTGGGGAGATTAGAGGAGATGGTTATTCAGCTTGCCGGAATCACTGGGGAACTGTATCCCAAGGCAGACAAAAAGGCAGTGCTGATTTTTTGTGCAGACAATGGTGTGGTGGCAGAGGGAGTCACTCAGACCTCCAGTGAGGTAACAGCCATAGTGACAGAAAATTTCACCAAGGGAATTGCCTCCATCAATGCTTTTGCAGGTGTCTGTGGGGCGGAGGTTTTTCCGGTGGATATCGGTATTGGCAAAGATATGTCCAAAGTATCCGGTGTGATACAGCGAAAAATTGCTTTGGGTACAAAAAATATGACAAAGGAGCCTGCCATGACGAGGCGGGAGTGTGAAGCGGCAATTCTTGTGGGGATTGATTTGGTTAGAGAGAAAAAACAGCAGGGGTATAACTTTTTTTTGACAGGAGAAATGGGCATTGGAAATACCACCACATCCAGTGCCGTTCTGGCTGTATTGGAGGAGGTGACAGTGGAGAAGGTCACTGGAAGAGGTGCAGGTCTTACCAGTGAGGGAGTGAAGCATAAAGTTCAGGTAATTCAAAATGCCATTGAGCGGAATCAGCCGGATAAAAATGATGTGCTGGACGTAATGGCAAAAGTGGGTGGGTTGGATATTTGCGGAATGGCAGGTGCTTTTCTGGGGGGAGCAATTTATCATGTACCTGTAATGATTGACGGATTCATTTCAGCAGTGGCAGCCAACTGTGCCATTCGTCTGGCTCCCCTTTGTGCTGATTATATCTATGCCTCCCACTGTTCCGCAGAACCGGCAGGAAGGCTGGCATTACAGGTCATTGGTAAAGAAGCATATTTGAATACAGGGATGTGTCTGGGAGAGGGAACCGGGGCGGCAGTGGCGGCAAAGGTGATGGACTTTGCTTTGGCGGCATATAATGAAACAGCAGATTTTGCACAGGCGGATTTTGGACATTATGAACTGCTGGAATAGAAAGGTTTTCCATATGCGGGAGCAGGCAAAAGCCCCATCTGCGGAGCAGATTTTAAATGGGCTTTTGCAAGTAACAGTTCAGGTACCTGAACTGTTACAACAGAATGACACAATATGGTGAATTATTGGTCTGGAAATGTTGAAAAAGAGAACACAATTATGGTATAATTTAATAATACGAAGGTCAAAAGGTCAAAATGCCATTCATGCTTGCATGATAAGGCATTTGAACTTGGGACCTGCTAAACATGAGAAAGTAGCGATTTACGCAGTAAATCAGCGGATTTCGAATGTTTGAAAGATTGCTGGGTTGTGAAACAACGAAGCAATCCGCAGCATTTAATGGTAATATGCATCTTTTAATAAGAGGAATAAGAAGTGAGAGAAATCAAAGGTCAAAAGAAAAGCAGGTATTTGATATTACTGGGGATTTTGACAGTGTTGTTGGGAGGATGTCATAGGGGTGACAGTGGTGAGATGAAGGCTGGATTATTCAGTTGGAGCAGTGATGTGTTTCAGGAGAGAGAGCAGCAAAGGCTTTTTGATACCATGGAAAAATTGGAAATACAAATACTATATCAGAGCTTTTCCAAGGAGTTATCTCAAGAACAGATTACATCATTTTTACAGCAGGCTTATGCTTGTGATATACAAGTATATCTTCTCACCGGAGAACCGGCCTGGGGGCTGGAGGATGGCGGCAGAGAAATGTGTCAGGAGATTGCATATGCACAAACCATCAATGAGGCTGTGATACAGGGAAAGATTCAGGGGATTATGATGGACACAGAGCCATATCTCTGTGAGGAGTGGGAAGAAAACCCAAAGGAAATCATGGAAAGCTATGTGGGGAATATGAAACAGGCTTACCAGTGTGCCCGGGAAGCAGGATTTACCTTTGTGGCATGTATTCCGTATTATTTTGACAGTTGGGGTTATGATGATGAACTGGCTGACTTGATTCAAACTGGCTGTGATGAAGTTGCCATAATGAATTATTCCAAATCAGAGGAAGCAGAACATATCCGCACAGAGGCAGAACTGGCAGCGAAAGGGGAAAAAGAGCTTATCATTATCTATGAACTGCAGGCACCTGGAAAGCATGGATTAGTGGAGAATAATACCTATTATCATCAGGGAATCCCAGGAGTGCTGAAAAGTGTGGAAAGTTTGTCGGAATCCTATGAACTGAAATTTTCAAAGTATGCATTGCATGAATATCAAGCAGTAAGGGAGGTGTTGGAACGTGAATGAGGTATTGCGTCAGGAAAAGAAATATTTACTGACCTTAGAACAGTATTATAAGCTGAGTAATTATATAGGACAATTAATGTATGAAGATGTACACAACAAAGGGGACGGTTATACCATCCGCTCCTTGTATTTTGATACCTTAGAGGATAAGGATTTTTGTGAAAAGGAAGCGGGGGTACAGCTTCGCAGGAAAATCCGTCTGCGAAATTATGGGGCACAATCTAAGGATGCAGTTTTGGAAATGAAACAGAAGCAGGGACAGATGCAGAAAAAGCGTTCTCTGCGCATGGCAAAGGAAGATGCATCAAGGCTTATCCATAGGGATTATGGCGTGCTGTTAAAGTATTCTGAGGACTTTGCTTTGGAATGCTATGCTTTGATGAACAGTTTATGCTATATACCCAAAACCATAGTGGAGTATAAGCGCAGGGCATTTGTTGCCAAAGAGAATTCCATTCGTGTTACCTTTGACCACCATTTGATTGGAACAGAGAGCAATTTTGATGTTTTTTCCAAAGACCTTTTGCAGTATCCTTTAATGAATCCGTATTTGGTGGTACTGGAAATAAAATTCAATGGTTTTTTGTTGAGTTACATCAAAGATGCATTGCATGAATGTGGTGTTGGGGAAACTACGGTCAGCAAGTATTGTCTTGCCAGAGCAGTTTCCACCCATTTTCATTTTTAGAGTTATGGTAGCTGTTTTGTGCCTTCCCAGTGATGTACTTTACAGTTTCCAGTGATTACATATTAATTTGAGGTGAAAGAAATGAGAGCGTATTTAAGAACTATATTAACAGAGGGGGGTACCCTCACCACAGAGGAGATTATATTACATATTGTTGTGGCAGCAGTCATCAGTGCAGCTATTTATATATCCTATTGGTATACTCATGTGGGTACTACTTACAGCAAGAAGTTTAATGTGTCCTTAGTGACTTTAACCATTTTGACAGCAACCGTTATGACGGTTATCGGTAATAATGTGGCATTATCCCTTGGTATGGTAGGTGCATTGTCGATTGTGCGTTTCCGTACGGCAATCAAAGATTCCAGAGATACAACCTACATATTCTGGGCAATTATTGTGGGGATTTGCTGTGGCGTAGGTGATTATATGGTCGCAGCAGTAGGAACCGGTTTGGTATTTCTTGTATTGCTGATTTTAGGACGTGTCCGCAATGACAACAGAATTCTTTTGGTGGTAAGAGCTGCCAGAACCAAGGAGACGGAGTTAGAGGGAACGATCTCCACGTATTTCAACAATAAACCGGTATTAAAGGTAAAAAATACCACCGCAGATACGGTAGAGCTGATTTATGAATTGACCAGCCGCACTTACAAAGAAAATTACAAAAAGGAATTAAGCATCACAGAGACTTTATATAGGTTGGACAAGGTGGAATATGTAAATATTGTAACGCAAAGTGACGAAATCAGTGGGTGATAAACGTGACAAAAAATAAGTTGATATTTATGGTAACTGCTGTGGCAGTAATATTGCTTGCATGGTATTTTAAAGAAGTGGAAGATGAGGTTGGAAGGGCACGATATGATCAGGCAAGGGAGGAGTTTTCCGAAGAAGAACTGGGAGAGAAGCCCCAAAGTCAAAGTCTGGTGAGCCATCTGCCTCTGATTTCCATTGATACCAAAGGACAGCAGATTCCGGGAGATGCCATTTTGGATGAATATGGTACGGTGGCAGCAATTATGCCGGGCCCACAGGGACAGGACAGAATTGTGGCAGAGATGGAAGTGAGAGATAAAAAGAACAGTTGGCATAATCTGGAGGATAAGGCGGATTATAAGGGAAATATTACAATACATATCCGGGGAAATTCCTCCCGAAACTTTGACAAGAAAAGTTATCGAATTGAACTCTTGAAAGATGGAAGTGATGTGAAAAAGGAAAAGGAATCCATTGCCGGGATGAATAAGGGCAGCAGCTACATTTTGAATGGTCCTTTTTTAGATAAGACTTTAATCCGCAATTATATGTGGATGAATATTTCAGGACAACTGTTAAAGTATACCCCGGATGTACGCTTTTGCGAACTTACTTTAGACGGAGAATACCAGGGATTGTATGTGCTTATGGAGCCCATTGAGGTATCGGAAGAGCGAGTGGCACTTTCCGAGTACACCTCCGGTGATCCGGTGTTAAGTTATATAATTCATTTGGAGACAAAGACAGAGCCTCAGTTATCCATTGAGGAATTTGCGTTCTATACCAGAAGACTGGAAGAAAAGGGGAGGTATGAGATTACTTATCCCAAGGAAATCTACCTGACGGAGTCGGTAAAGGATTATATTGTGACTGATTTCAGTGAGATTGAGCAGGTCATCTATTCTTATGAAGCAGGCAGTGATGATGAGTTTTATTTAGATTACATTGATGAGGATTCTTTTGTGGATTACTATATTATCAATGAATTGGTGGGAAACTCAGATGCATTTCTGGCATCCACATATTTTTATAAAGATGCCAGAGGAAAGCTTCATATCGGACCGGTGTGGGATTTTAATAACTGTCTGGATAACTTTTTCTACGAGCTGCCGGCAGAAGAATTTATTGTCTCAGAGCGGGGATGGTATTCACAGCTTATGAAAAGTAAGCGGTTTGTAAATAAGGTACTCAGCAGATACAAAAAGTTAAGACAGGGAATTTTGTCTGATAAATATTTAACGGATTATATTCATGAGACAGAACAGTGGATGGGAAGTGCCATTGACAGGAATTTTCAGGTATGGGGGTACAGCTTTGACTATACAAAGCTCACTGAGAATAATCGGAGAAGCCCGGATGCAGGTGGGGATAAAACGCTGGAGGATGTAAATCCATCCAACTATCAGGAAGCAAATGAGATGATGGAATGGTATCTGCTGAAGCGCAGTGAGTGGCTGGATGAAAATATAGAAACGCTGCTTCAATACTGCCAGGAATCGAAAAATGCAAATACCACATTATACTAGAAACAGAAATAGGAATTGCACACATGAAAGTCCCTTGGGAATGTGTGCAGGGAGGTTGTATAAATAAGGAGACAGCGATGAAGAAATTTTTGATAAGTGCAGCAGCTGTGGGGGTTTTCCTTCTGGTACTGTTTTATGGTATTACCCGCTATGGATTCTACATACCATTATCAGAACATGAAATTCATAATAGCTTTGCAGTGCAGGGAAAAAGTTTTTATGTGAAAAGTTCCGATGGAGTGTGGGAAAAATTTGTGATTCAAGGGGTAGATCTGACGGCAAGTATGCCGGAACACACAGCTCATTCTTATGGAGCCACCAAGCGGGACTACCTTAGGTGGATGGAAAAAATACAAGAGATGGGAGCCAATACCATACGAGTTTACCAGATTATGGATGATGATTTTTACAATGCATTGTATGAATTTAATATGTTAAGAGAAGAGCCACTCTATCTCCTTCAGGGGATTAATGTCTATGACACAGTGAACTATGGTGCAGGAGATGCTTACAGGGAAGAATTTTTAGGAAATTTACTGAAGGATGGCAGAACAGTGGTGGATATTATCCATGGAAAACGTGTGGTTGTGAACAATACCCATGGGGGAAGCGGAAATTATTTCAAGGATATATCTGACTATGTATTGGGTTTCTTGGTGGGAACGGAATGGGGAACTGATGTGATTGCTTATACGAATATGCAGAAAGCATACAGCGGACAATATCAAGGGGACTATTTTACCACAAGAGAGGATGCCACACCCTTTGAGGCAATGCTTGCTGAAGTTATGGATGCCATGGTTCGGTATGAAAGCGACAAATATGGCATGCAAAGACCTGTGGGCTTTATCAATGACCCGCAAAATGATCCCTTTGAGTATGCAGATTCCTATGATCGTGTTTTCGAAAAATTTGAAAAACCAACCGATGAAGTGGTTACTTATGCAAGACAGCTAAAAAAGTATAACCGGTTGGATGCTGAGAGAGTATTGGTGGGAGAAAAGAATCAGGCGGGTTGTTTTGCGGCATATCGCCTGTATGATTTTTGTGAAAATTTCTCAGAGTATTTGTCAGAAGAACAGAAAGAAACATTGGCAGAGGTTTTGAGCAGCATACATAAGGACAGAAGCTATGACGGCTATCTGGATCTGCTGGGGGCTTATCACACCATGCCGGTGATTGCAGCAGGCTTTGGAATGTCCACCGCCAGAGGAATGGTATCCGGTATTTCTCAGGCTCCTTTGACAGAACAGCAGCAGGGAGCCGCCTTGCTTGCCGTCTATGATGATATGATAGCCGGAGGGTTTGCCGGAGGTTTTATCAGCAGCTGGCAGGATCAGTGGGAAAAGAAAAGCTGGAATACCGCTTATGCTCAGGATTTTGAGAATAATTATCTCTGGAAAGATGTTCAGACAGAGGGGCAGGGCTATGGACTCATGGAATTTAACAGCAATACCTGTGAGATTGATGGTGATATTGGTGAATGGAAGAAAGAAGAGGAGGTGGTAAAAGCGGAAGGTATCACCTTGTCTGCCCGTATGGACGGAGAGGGATTGTGCCTGATGCTTCAAGGGGATCATCTGTCTATCGATACCCCTCTGTATATTCCCATTGATGTGACACCAAATAGTGGAAGTAAAGTTTTTGGGGAAAACGGACGGAATCTAAGCTTTGACAGAGAGGCAGATTTTCTGTTGTGTATCCAAGGAGAAAATAACACAAGACTGTTGGCTCATGCAAGATATGAGTCGGTGCGGGAGAATTTTTTAAGCCAGATTACAGGAGAGAATCCCTTTATCGAGTATCCTGAGAAAAACGAAGAGAGTTTTGTACCTGTTCACATGGTAATGAAAAATATGACTATGGTGGCAGAATTAAATCATGATAACATGTACCTAAAGTACCTGCCCCTATGGGAAACCGGAAAACTGAACTATGGCAATAATAATCCGGAAAGTGAGAATTACAATTCACAGGCAGACTTTTGTGCCGGAGAGGGGATAGAGATTCGTATCCCTTGGGCTATGTTGAATTTTGCCAATCCGGTGCACCGTTTGGTTCATGGGGATTATTATGAAAATTATGGAGTGGACTTTCAGGAGATAAAGTCATTGGGACTTGGCATAGGCTATGGCAAAGAGAAAATTTTAATGAAAGATTTTGTACTGAAATGGCAGATAAGTAATTATGAAGAACGATTGAAGCAGTCCTATTATCTGATTCAATCGTCATGGAGGTAGAACATGCGGCAGGATATTGTAAATATGGTTGTCTACTTATATATTTTTATTTGTATTGCACTGCTGCTCTTTAACATTGCCTACATTCTTTATTCTAAGCGGAAAGAGATTCATGCAAAAAAACGTATGGAACAGATGAAAAAAAGACAGCTTGCTTATATCAGTGGAGAATTTCAGAATAAGGAGTTTACAAAACGAGAGAAGAGAGCTCTGGTGGGCAAATTGAAAAAAATCCGGTATCTGATTGCCTTTGAGGAAGCTTTGAATGTGTGTGCAGAGGAGGTTTCCCTCAAGAAGGTCAATGAATATTTAGTAAAGTGCAGAGAGGTTATCTACGAGACGGCTTTGGAGTATGTAAAAAGACCTGCGATGGAACGGGCATATTTTGGCTATTTTATTGCAACTCATATGGGAGATGTGTCAAAGAAATACCAGGGAATTGCAGAGTCATTATTGCTGTATTTTGCGGATTCCACTGTATATTGTCAGGAAAATGTGCTTCAGGCATTTTATGTACTGGGGGCAGAGGATGCATTAGATCAGGCTTTTGGTGTTATGAAGGATAGTGGTTATCGCCACCAATACCGTCTGATTTCCGATGGTTTGCTGAGGTTTCGGGGAAACCAGTATGAATTGGCAGTGCGGTTGTGGAACAACCGAAGACGATATGAAGAATCGACCAGAATCGGTGTGATACAGTTTATGACCAGATTGTCAGAGGATTTTTCAGAGTATTTGCTGCCGGAACTGGCAGCTTTGGAGGGAGAGGAAAGCTTTGCTGTGATTCGTTATTTTGGAAGCCATCACTGTCAGAAAGCAGAACCTGTTTTGATAGGGATTTTACAGCAACAGGACGAATTTTCTGTGCCTGCGGCGGCAGTCCTTGCCAATTATCCCAGTGAATCAGTAAAAGATGCCTTAAAGCAGGCACTTAACAGTCCTCTTTGGTATGTGCGGAAAAATGCCGCAACCTCGCTATTGACCATCGGTCTTTCCAAAAAAGAACAGGAAAGCCTGAAAAACAGCGAAGACAGATATGCCAGAGAGATGTTTCTCTATGTACTGGAACTGCAGAGAAAGGAGAGGGAGAGATATGACAAGAACGATCGTGGCAATTCTTAGTGTGATAAATATATTCTTTCTCATATATCTATTGATTTATGCCACCTATCTATTTGCGTCTGTGGTGGTGGGAGCATGGAAACTGTATTGTCAGGAGAAAATGCGCCAGATTAAAAATGAGATTCGCCATGAATACTATTTTCCCATATCCATTTTAGTGCCGGCATATAACGAAGAGGTTACCATTGTGGAGAGTGTGGAGTCCCTTATGAATCTGGATTACAAATTGTATGAAATTATAGTGGTTGATGACGGTTCCAAGGATGATACTGCTGCCAAGCTGATAAAGCATTTTGATTTGCACCTGGTAGACAGACCCATTCGGAAAAGTCTGCCTTGTAAAGAAGTAAAAGAAATTTATGAATCTGAGGGGGAAAAAGTGAAGCTTACGCTGATTCGGAAAAAAAACGGCGGCAAGGGAGATTCTCTGAATATGGGAATCAATGCCAGCCAGTATCCTTATTTTGTATGTATTGATGCAGATTCCATGCTTCAGAGAGATTCCTTAAAGCGAATTGTCCAGCCGGTGATGGAGGATGATAAAACAGTGGCAGTGGGCGGTTTGATTCGTGTGGCTCAATGTATTATGCTGGAAAAGGGAGAAGTGGTAGGGTATCGTCTGCCTTGGAATATGCTGATGTGTATGCAGGTAATGGAATACGATCGCTCTTTTTTGGCATCCAGAATCCTGCTGGACCAGTTTAATGGAAATCTGATTATTTCCGGTGCATTTGGTCTATTTAAAAAGGACATCATCATTTCTGCCGGAGGCTATGACTGCACCACATTAGGGGAGGATATGGAGCTGGTGGTAAGGATTCATAAATATTGTAAAAATAATCAAATACCTTATACCATTCGCTATGAGCCTAATGCCATTTGCTGGAGTCAGGCACCGGGCAGTTTAAAGGATTTGCGAAAACAGAGAAGACGCTGGCATTTGGGACTGTTTCAGAGTCTTGTTCACCACAGAGATATCTGCCTTAAGAACCGTTTTGGTTCGGTGGGATCACTGTCTTACTTGTATTATCTGCTTTATGAACTGATGTCTCCGTTTATTGAACTGTTTGGCTGGGGTACTATGATAATTTCTGTTTTCTTTGGGGTTTTAAATGTACCATTTATGATTAGTTTTTACTTGTTGTATGCGTTGTATTGTGCCGTCTTGTCCATCACTGCATTTTTCCAGCGTATTTATACCCAGAATCTTAAGATTTCCCGGCTGGATGTGGCAAAAGCTATGGTGCTTTGTGTTGTGGAAAATGTGTTCTTTCGAATGGTGATGGATTTTATTCGTGTCACAGCATTTGTAGGCTATCGCAAGAAAAAAGGGGAGTGGGGAAGCATCAAAAGAGTAAAAAATGATGAACTTTCCTAAGATTTCCAAAAAATTTGTTTATTTTGCTTTATAAAAGTGAATAACTTTGGTATAATGTGTTATGGTGTTACCAAAATAAGGAGGTAGAGATGAATTATAGTAAAAGTAAGACTTCCAAAAAACAGAAAGCCTTAACATCAAAAAAGGCCAAAGTAGGAAAACGTTTCTTTGTAACTTTTTTTAAGGCAATGGTTATCTGTGTGTTGGCACTTGTGATATTTGGTGCCTGTGCAGGTTTTGGAGTCATGAAAGGAATTATTGACAGTGCACCGGCGATTTCTGAAATCAATGTAGTGCCAACAGGGTATTCTACGTTTGTATATGACCAGGAGGGAAATGAGTTAGTGAAGCTGGTAGCTCAGAATTCCAACCGTATTCCTGTGTCCATTGATAAAATACCCAAGAATCTGCAGAATGCCTTTGTGGCAATAGAGGACGAACGGTTTTATGAACACAATGGAATTGATATTCGGGGAATTATCAGAGCCGGTGTCAATGGTATAAAGAATGGTTTTCATTTTTCCGAGGGTGCCAGTACCATTACCCAGCAGTTGATTAAAAATAATGTTTTTACGGAGTGGGTCGATGGAGAATCTGATGTGGAAAAGGTAAAAAGAAAACTTCAGGAGCAGTATCTTGCCATTGAATTAAGCAAGGTAATGAGCAAAGAAGAGGTTCTGGAAAATTACTTAAACACCATTAACTTAGGACAGAACACTTTGGGAGTACAGGCGGCATCGAAGCGGTATTTTAACAAGGATGTATCAGAGCTTAACATCTCCGAGTGTGCCGTTATTGCGGCAATTACCCAGAACCCTTCCAAGTATAACCCGATCTCACATCCAGAGTATAATATAGAGAGACGGCAAAAGGTATTGGAGCATATGAAAGAACAGGGTTATATTACCCAGGAGGAATATAATGCTGCTGTTCAGGACAATGTATATGACAGAATTCAGGTGGTCAATAAGGATACAGAAGAGAAAACCATTTACAGCTATTATGTGGATGAGGTTACAGAAGAGGTTATGAAGGATTTGCAGGAGCAGCTGGGATATACCAGTACACAGGCTTACTATGCACTGTACAGCGGTGGTTTGAAGATTTATACCGTACAGGATGCGGCAATCCAGAAGATTTGTGATGAAGAGTTTGCCAACCCGGACAATTATCCGGCAGGAACTAAGGTATCACTTTCCTATGAATTGTCTGTAGAGACTGCATCTGGGGAAATTGTGAATCACAGTGTTCAGATGTTGGAGCAATATTTTAAGGAAACGGAGGGCAAGAACTTTGATCTGGTATTTTCCAGTGAAGAGGAGGCTCGTTCCTATGTGGAGAAATATAAGGCAGCTCACTTAAACAATACAGACAGGGTGATTGGTGAGAAGATCAATATTACACCACAGCCACAGTGTTCCTTTACCATTATGGATCAGCACACCGGCTATGTGAAAGCAGTGGTAGGCGGACGAGGTGTAAAGGAAGCCAGTCTTACATTAAATCGTGCCACAAACACAGTACGTCAGCCAGGTTCCACCTTTAAGGTGGTGGCAGCCTATGCAGGAGCTTTGGATGCCGGTGGCATGACTCTGGCAACGGTTCAGGATGACACAGAGTATTATTATTCCAATGGGCGTAAAGTAAGCAACTGGTACAGCAGCGGCTACAAGGGCTTATGTACCTTGCGTTATGGTATTGAGCAGTCTCTGAATATTGTGGCAGTGAAAACCCTTACGGATATTACACCTCAGTTAGGCTTTAATTACCTGAAAAACTTTGGATTTACCACACTGGTAGAGCGGAGAGAAACTGCAAACGGCGGTGTGGAATCTGATGTGATACAGGCCTTGGCACTGGGCGGTGTAACAGACGGAGTAAAAAATATTGAACTGAATGCATCTTATGCAGCTTTGGCCAATGGCGGAACATATATTAAACCAATTTACTATACCAAGATTTTAGACAAGGACGGCAAAGTATTGCTGGAAAATATTCCTCAGACCACTCAGGTGGTAAAGGCAACCACAGCTTATCTGCTGACAGATGCCATGAAAGATGTGGTAACAAAAGGTACCGGTGGAGCAGTCGCTTTCTCGGGACAAAAGATTGCAGGTAAGACAGGTACCACCTCCAGCAATAAAGACGTATGGTTTGCAGGTTATACCCCCTATTATACGGCAACAGTATGGGCAGGTTATGATAATAACTTATCCCTTGAGGGAGATGAGAAGAATTTTCATAAGAGAATCTGGAAGAATATTATGTCCAGAGTACATGAAGGTTTGGAGGAAAAGGAGTTCGAGAAACCAGAGGGGATTGTCACAGCCACCGTTTGTAAGAAATCCGGAAAACTGGCACGGTCTGGTCTTTGTGACTGTGATCCTAGAGGAAGTCAGATGATTACGGAAATTTTTGCAGAGGGAACGGTACCTTCGGAATATTGTGATGTTCATGTGAGAACTAATATTTGCACTATGTCGGGTGCTATTGCCACAGAGTATTGTCCTTTTGTACAGCAGTCAGGTCAGGTTTATATTGTCAGACCCAATAGCAGTTATGTAACACATTCCGATGGGAGTAAGACGAAAGGATATACGGCGGATTCCCCATATGAGCTTTCTTCATCAGGCACATGCCCTCTCCATGGAGGAACCGGAGTGATGCCACCGAATCAGGTACAATGGCCGCCGCAGGGCACTGAACAGCAGCCACAGGAAACCCAGCCGGAGCAGCCACAACAGCCGGCACAACAGGAGCCTGCACCAGAGGAAGTTATGCCGTCAGAGAGTATGGGAGTCGACAGCGATGTGATTGATCAGTCCACGGGGCTTCCGGTGGAATAGACAAGATAGAATGTAATGGTAAAGATACAAAACAGTTACGATAAAATTTATAGCAGTGAGGATTACACCAACAGCCAGTGGTTTGCCACTGGCTGTTATATGTATTCTTTTCCATGTAATTGTTTCATGATATAATTACAACAAGCAAATTCACAATCTTATCTGCTTATTGACAGTTTGTAACTGTTCAGTAGGTCTGTGCATTTACTGCACAGACCGTAAGAAAAAGTG
>CAMWHJ010000012.1 GCA_947174015.1 uncultured Lachnospiraceae bacterium
ACCCATAGACAAATCAAGTATGTTTACGAATTTTGTCATTATTCATCATAAAAAAGGTACTTACTCAATTTTGCAAATACCTTTTTTGAAACAATTGTTATAACTTTAATCAAAAAAACATTTCTGATTTTACTGCTCTGTTTCTCCGTCTGCCCACACTTCTTTCGCCATACGAAATACCGCCCAAGCCTTAGGCCATCCTACAAAAATTACGTCATATTTACGGATATTTTTTACTTTCCCCTTAATTTTAGGTCTTACATTTCCACTTTTCTGTTCTACGTTAGCCCTACAATTATGATTGCTATAATTCAGGTCTGCGGATGTATATGGATCTGCTGCTTTTATCTGATAAAGTTTTCCACCAGTTGCCTTACTAATTTTCTTTGCTGCACTTTTCGTAGTTCCTGTTGCAGAAAAATAGACAACTAACACTTTTTTTGATTTCTTTTTTGTTTACTTGCCGCATATACATTTGTTGCCGGAGACACCAACCCTGCAATCAGTGCAAACACCAGCACTAAACTCATCCAAAATACTCTTCTTTGATTCTTCATGATTTTTTCCTTCTAATTTTCCATAAATAATTACCACATCATAGTTTTTGATACAAATATTTATTGCAATTCAAGTTCGTCAAGCCAGCTTACCACATCTGACTCTGATGAGCTGCCCGAAAACCTTCTTCCGGTTAACCATGTTGCCTGACTTGTATCTGCCGCCTGAAGATTTGTAGCACTTGTTCCTATTTCACTGCTTGCCGAAGTGCAGAATGGAATCACTGTTTTCCCTGAAAGATTATAATGTTCAACAAATGTATACATAATCTTTGGCGCCTGCCCCCACCACATTGCGTGTCCAGATTGATACAATTATTTCTTAGGTGCTATCGTTTTTACATTTATCCCAAATGCAGTAAAATCAACACTTTTCAAAACGGCAGATGCACTCATGCATGGACGGCTATCGTTTTTTGAATTGGAATTGCCGCACTTTCGATATTCCATAGTGTAAAATTTAACGATAGCCTATTTTTTAAGATGGCTATCGTTATTTTTTGCACCCAAAGAACTTTTATCGATTTAATATAACCATCTCAATCAATTTGAATTTATTGATTTCTTCGCAAAGAAAAAATATCAATTTTGTTAATCCATCGTTTTCGTTCTTTTATAACATCCAACAGAATTTAACTCTACAGCCACAGGAACACAAATATAACCTGTATTTGCTTTTTCATCTTTGTAAAATATATAGCCCATTCCACCAAAATACTAAAATAGAAAATACAATTGGTAACAATATACTGGTGCTATATCTTCGTAACTTTCATTCCTTTTGCAACCGCTTCCATTTCCCATTCGAGAAATATAGGAATTCCTGTAGCTAACTCTTGAGAAGGCAAAAAAATGCAATCAACTATTGGACGAATGCTCATAGAAATTAAACTACTTATTTTCAGAATAAAATCGTTATCATTTTCTATTATACATAATTCATAGTTAGCTATTTCATTTCCCATTCTTTTCCAATTATCCAAGCAATTAGCTACTTTGAACGGATCTGATATCAATGGAAATACTCCATTGTTTAGAATTAATGGTTTTCCGTCAACAGAAAAATAAATCAATGGAGCATAATAGGTGTTACTATCATTGTATATATACGCAATAACTTGATTATACGGTTCAACTTTCGCATCTATACATTCGATAAATTTTTCATTAGAAAAATTAGTCAAACATTGTTGATAAGAGCCAAACGATATTGTTTCTGCCGTATAACCCAATGGATCATTAGCTTCCTTAGCTTTCTTGATACTCTCCCTATAAGTATCCATCAAATGAACTGCTTCAGTTTTTCCAAACCTTTCTATCCTTCCTCTTTTAGTAATATAATGCTTATTCCCATTTTCTAATATGCTACATACACAATAATTTCCGTCTTCAAAAACATCAAAATTATTAACCACCATCATTTTCTTATCAATACTCATTAAAGAAATCGATTCCCAAGCAGTTTTTCCATGCTTACACAACTCAATCCATTTATTTACATCAAACCTATGCAAGCTAACCAAATCGTCTTTTATTTGTAGAAGACATTCACCAATAATTCTATCAATTGGTCTTGCGCATTCTTTGTGTACAAATCCAGCCACATTTGATACTTCATCATTATCAATTTCTATCAAATATGCTTTATTATCAGTTATAGATTTTCCACAATTAATGCAGTTACAGCCTTTGTTATTATCAAAACTTCTAACGATCAAAGACTTATGCATAGTCTCAGCTGCAGTACATTTTGTTTCCCTTTTATCAGCAAGCATTAAAATAATTTCAGAATTCTCTTCAACATTTAAGGATTCTAAGAATTTTTCACATCTACTTTGTGTAGAACTTCTAAATAATACTACTAATTCCATCCCGTTCTTTAAATAAAGCATGTCTGGACTAACATATCTGCGACCTTCTTTTCTCTCACTCTCTAAGAAGCGATACATTTCCATTATAAAAATAGCATTTGATGAAATCTCAAATTCCTTTTGAGTTTTCTCAGTTGGCCTACATACTACATAATCAAATCGAATATCCTCCTCCTGAAGCTCTCTTTTCCATTCTTCTATAACATCTGTGACATTTAATTCTTTCTTGTCATAAGGCTTTGATTTGTACTGATCAAAAAATTGATTTAAGCTTTCAACTGATACGCATCGCCTATTAGCTCCATATTCTACAGCACGAGCAATCAATCCATTCCAAAATAAAATAGGTTCTATTTGCAATTTACCATATAGCATCAAAAAAATAGTTTTCTCGTAAGCCTCTCCCCCTTCAATATCAAGTGTTTCCACATACACTTTCATACAAAGCATCTGCAATTTGTCTTCTGTTACTTCTTCATCATAATCCTTTTTATAGATATTTTTTATGTTAGAACAAAACTTATCAAAAGCGTCTTTTTCTTCTTTATTCAGTGTACTTATAAAATCAAAACTTCTGCTCAAACGAATGCCCTCTAAAACTCTGCGAAGTTTTTGAACAATTGCTCCAGAGGCTTCTGATCGAGTCATTAATATATATGCCAAATCAAATGTTCTGTTTTTTTCATATTGAGAAACAAATTGTTTACATACCTTATAGAACTCAGAACTAGTATCATCACTTAATGAAATTGTTCTCTTCATTTGGAAATAAATCTTTTTCCCCGATTCCAAAGTCAGAACCAAATCATCTATGCTTTCACAAGCTTCAAAATTAATTTTTACAATTTTTTCGTCTGCATTACTAATCCCTAATACCTTTGAAATATCAATTTCAAATTCCATTAATATCATCATGAAAGCAGATACTCTCTGCTGAAAATCAATTCCCGCATTTGTTGCTTGTAATCCCATGGCATTCTCCTTTTGTTAATTTCTCCATTTTAAGTGATATAGAAATTTACCAATTCCACAAATTGCAATTTTCTGTTTACTCTCAACATCAAAATTATACCTCAATTCTTTACAAATTTCCATACACAGTAGCACTCTATTTCCACGCACAGAAAAAGCGGCCGGAGGCATCTAATACAAACTCGATGCCCCGGCCGCTTCTGGCTTTAAATCTCCGTCCCGACTTCCACACCGTTGCGGAAGGTGAATACCACCCTGCCGTCTGAATAGACCGTTGCGTAATCCACAAGTCTGTGGAACAGCCTATCGTTGAAATCCACTGGCAGCTCCACCGTCTCGCTTAGCCCCGCAAGGAAGCCGCTGAAAATGTCATACTGAATCTCCTTCCTCTCCCGCTCTTTTTCCAGGCTGTCCATCCGGCTCTCCAAAGCAGCGTACCGGCTGGCATACCCGTCATACTTTTTGCGGTAGTCGTGCTGGTCAAGTTTCCGGGTGGCGTTCTCATCGACCAGCTTCTGGATCAATCCCGCGGTCACCTCCATCTCGCTGCTGACCGCTTCCATCTCTGTGTCTATGGAACCGCAGTCCGCCAGCATTGTGTAGCCGTCCTGGCTGCTTTCATCGGGTGTACGTGACGTTTTTTATTTTCTTAGGTTGTTCCCTCCCTGTCTAAAGGGCTGCATCTTGTCAGCCGTAAATAAAAACAGCGGGCGCACTGCAATCCACATTCATCATGAGACACAGCACTCCCGCCAAAATGTATGTATCGCTCTTTTTTACCGTTTTTTAATGTATTGCGGGGAATTCCAGCACTGACTCACCCAGCGGCACCACCAAGGTGTCAAGGATGCGCCGCCCGCACTTAGGGTTCGGGCATTTCACCTTTTCCATTGACAACCGCCTCCCCGCACTGATTATGTAACAAGGGAACCAGACAGAACATGAAAAGTTCATGTCTGATTCCCTTTATCATTCGTGCATTATTCATTTTTCTTCCGTGGTACTTTCACATTATAATTCCCATAACTGTCGGAAACCGGAGAAGTCTGCTCTTGACTATCTATATCAGAAACTAAGTTTCTCCTCGTTATAAATGCTTTTTGTCAATCTCCCCTAAAACTTTTACATATTGTCCGCAATCAACCGATTAATCTCTTCCCTTTCTTCCTGTTGAATTAAATTACTCACATCAATCAAAATAATTAACTGTTTATTTTTTAATGATATAATATTTTTCAGACAATTATCTTTTCCGCTCAGAAGTGGTGACAATAAAAAGATTTCCGTTCTCTCTGTATCTATGACCGCATTTACCATATCAACTTCAATCCCAAGCCTTATTCCTTCCACATTCAAAATTATAAAATATTCCAATTTATTTTCTGAATATCCAAAACGTGATGCCAAGCTGTATATTGGAACAATCACACCACGAACCATCATGATTCCTTTGATATGCGCCGATGCAGCCGGTAGTTCCACAATTTTGTTGTTTCTCCCATCAACAAGTTCTATATCCTTCAGCGGAACTGCAAAATCAACTCCACCTAATGTAAATGTCAGCAACTGCATAAGCTACCCTCCACTATGTATTGAAAATCCCCTGATCAACTTCTAAACTGCTTCACTTATGCTTTTCACATATTGTTCTAATAGTATAGCAGCATCATCCGGTTCAATTCTTCCTGTGTCAATAGACAAATTATAATTACATATATCCCCCCATTTTCTACTCGTATAATAGTTATAATATTTTTCTCTTTCCCTATCTATCTTCCGTATAGTGGCTTCTGCATCACTACGGTTCAAATTATCATGCTGGCAAACTCTTTCAACTCTCACATCTATTGGTGCATGAACAAAAAAATGAACAGCATTCGCATATTCCTTCAAAATATAATCTGAACATCTGCCGATAAATACACCTGATTGTTCCTTTGCAAGTTTTCTGACAGCATTAAATTCAGCCAGATAAACCTGTTCTGCCAGTGGCTGTCTGTATTCTGTTGCTTTTGCAGCCCGTGCATCTGGGAGCAAAGAATATATGCCTGTATTTACAAACATTTCGTCATAAGTTTTGCATACCTTTTCCTCAATATTGCTCTCTTTTGATGCCACAGTCGGTATTTCCTTATCAAAATAAGCAATGTCCAATCTTTGCGCAAGCAGCTCGCCTGTCTTCTCTCCGCCGCTTCCATACTGGCGTTCAATCGTTATAATCATTTTTTGCTCCATGATCTTTCTTTGCCTGCTTTCTTCCTCTACTGCTGTTGCCCTGCCAATTTTGAATAGTAACGGTCAACATAAACCGCGTATATAATCCCTCCTATCAGATAAGCAGCCGCTGTAACAGCAAAGCCTGTTGCCAGCCCGATACTCTCCTGAAACATTCCCATCACAAAAGAACCAATCCCTATACCGATATCATAGGAAAGCAGATATGTGGCATTTGCCGTTCCCCGTTTCGGTGCCGGAGTCGTACCCGTGACAAAGGACTGGAACAAAGGCTGCAGGATGCCATACCCCAGGCCTAACAGGAAACCTGCGAGAAGCAGATGTACAGATGTACCCATAAAAAAATAACTTCCCATTGTCACCAGTAAAACAACCAGGCTAACTACCACCAAAACCTTATGCTTTCCTGCATCAATCATCTTTTGGGTAGAGAATTTTGAAAGCAGCATTCCTGCTACCAGAAAAATATAGAAATAGGGAATGACGGCTGACAGCCCCTTTTCCTGTGCAAAAATAGAAGAATATGCAATCACCGCTCCAAAAGGTATCATAATGAACATCATATTGAACATAAATGGCAATGCCGGTTTATAGAAAGCATCTGCCAGAACAAATTTCTTCCGTTCCACTTTCTGGTACTCAATGCGGCAGAATGATACGCAAACCAGAGCAAGCGCAGTCAGTGCAAAAAGTACGATAAAAGATGTTTTGCTGCTCATATGATTCTGAACCTGTATCCCAATAAAAGGTCCCGCTGCCATGCCAAGGGAAATTGTCAGTGCAAACCTGTTTACCCCCTGTCCTACTTTGCTTGGCGGGAGCACATCTCCAGCAAGAGTCGTCGTAGCCGAACCACATACCGAATACACTACACCCATATACAACCGTATCACTACTAGGGCTGCATAAAACGGAAATAAAACAAACCCTATAAAAGGCAGACAAAACAAAGCTAAAAATAACATATATACATGATACCTGTTAAAGTTATCCAGTATGTAGCCTGCAAAAGGTCTGAACAGCACAGTAGTTACAGACATGGCTGTCAGGACAATCCCTATCTTTGCACCTGTAATGCCAATCTGCTGACAGTAAATCGGCAAGATCGGAACCGAAGCATAGAAAGTCGCCATCATTAATAAATTCGTAATAAACAATAAAATAAATTTCCTGTTCCAGATTTTTTCCATAATAATCTCCTCCATTTATTTCGACGTATTTTCAATCATTTTCTGTATTACCCAGAAAAAAATATTTAACTTTTCCTCACTGATGCCTGAAATCAATTGGTTTTCCACCAACCGAATATCCTGGTCAACTTTCTCTTTCATTTTAATGCTGGCAGGTGTAGGTCGGATTTTTTTCAGACGGTCATCATGAGATACCCTCTCCCGGACAATCATTTCATCTCCTTCCATCTTTTTTAGAAGTACCGAAATACTGGCGCTCCGAGTGTCCAAATCTTCTTCTATGTCCTTTTGGTAGATATCTCTTTCAGAATAATTTGCCAGCACAAAATGAAGAATCCGGGTCTGCACCCCATTATTATCTGTTGAAACATTATAGATTCGGCGGATTCGGTTTGCTAAACCAAGTATGCATTTTGAATAGACTCTTTCACTCACAATTTACCTCCGATCCTTTCATCTTCTGACAAACAAGATAAATCGCATTTTCCTTTTTTTCTAAATGTTTGTTTGCGAATCATACCTCATATTCTTTAAATTTATCACCTTTCTTTTGTATTGTGAATTGAAAATACGTTATGATTGATAACTTATAGTTATTAAACCGTCTCATTATTCCCACTAGGCAGCAAACGAAAATTATGCTATACTTAATAACAATCAGTTATTGAATGGAGATAATAAAAATGAACATAGATAACCTGAAATGCTTTATTCTTGTAGCAGAAAACCTGAGTTTTGCCCGTGCCGCAGAAGCTCTTTATATCTCACAGCCTGCTGTGACCAAACAGATCAATGCATTGGAAAATGAATTAGGAGCCACACTCTTCATCCGTTCCACACGACATGTTGAGCTGACTCCCATCGGAATGTCATTTTATAAAGATGCCAAAGATATTGTCATAAAATCCCAGATGGCTGTCAGCCGCATCAGGCAGCAAAACATAAATTCAGATTTTATCCGGATTGGATTAAGCAACCCCATTGCGCTTTTTAATCTGACGCCGCTTCTTGCCAGATTCCATATGAACTGCCCGGATATACGCCCTCATATACAAATCCCCGGTTATAAATCTGCGCTGAATCTTTTTCTGGAAAACAAACTGGATATCCTTTTCTATTTCAAAGAAAATATGCCCCAAAAGAAAGGAATTGATTTTATAGAAATTGAACAGGACTGTCTTGTCTGTCTGGTACCTGCGAGTCATCCATTAACAGCAAAAGAATCCATTTCCTTACTTGATCTGTCAAAGGAACCTATCATAGCGTGTAACCCGTTAAATGCCCCGTTATCTACCGCTGCCTTTCAGCAGAAGCTTTTGGAACAGTGTCCTGCGGGTAATATCATTTACTGTGACAGTATCGAAGTCGCACACTGCATGGTTGCTTCTGGCATCGGACTTTCTGTCCTTCCCGGCATCCTGAGCCTGAAATCTCCGGATTTTACCGCAGTACCGCTTAACGTAAAAATACCTCTTTCTTTTGGTGCATTTTACTATAAAAAAAATGCTAATACAGCACTGGACAAATTTATAAAATGTCTTTAAATTCGGCCAGCACCCAAACTCATAAAACAAACAAGGGATTCCAGCAAAAACCAATGTACCAGAATCCCTTGTTTTCAGCGGTTTGCCCGATATTCTGTTTATTCCCTTTGTATCAATTAAGCGGTTCTGCTGGATGAATGGATTAAACGTGGCTTCAAGGAATCGCCGGATGAAATGGTACAAATTTTTTATCAGTTCATGAGTTAAAAAACTGAAAATAATTTGCCATGTGCCCAGCCACATTTTTGTTCTGGCTTCTAAAAGCACCAAAACTGCTGTGTTTTGCTTAAAAACTTACCGCTTGATACATCATAATCTATCACATTTTTCAAATGTATCAATACAAAGAAAAGAACCTCCAAATGCCAAAAAGAGAACTAAGAATACCAATGCAGATTTATTTAAACAGGGACGAGGATTAAGCTGCCACTTGCACGATAAGTTCCAACAACTGTCACAAAATCCCCTCCGTTCTCTATCGTTAAAATTTGCACCCAAAGTCAGCCTTGGGTGCATTGTATCAAATTATGGTACGCAAGCCATATTGCGTGTCCAAATTGATACAAATATTTCTTGGGTGCTATCGTTTTTACATTTATTGCAAACGCAGTAAAATCAACACTTTTCAAAACGGCAGATGCACTCATGCATGGACGGCTATCGTTTTTTGAATTGGAATTGCCGCACTTTCGATATTCCATAGTGTAAAATTTAACGATAACCCCTTTTTTAGCAAGGCTATCGTTAAATTTTGCACCCAAAGAACTTTTACCGATTTAATATAATCATCTCGAACAACTGGAAGTTATTACCCGCCCATCTTTTTGTCTCTGACTATAAAATTTTTCAGCAAAGCTGTCTTTACAGATTTGCTACTTAATCTGTTTCACGATCTTTGCCGGATTTCCTGCAACAATCATATTCGCCGGAACGTCCTTCGTCACCACGCTCCCTGCGGCAACAACGCAGTTTCTTCCAAGCGTAACACCGGGAAGGATTGTTGCATCAATTCCAATCCATACATTATCCTCGATCACAATCGGCTTGCAGTAAGTCGCTTTCCTGTTGCCACCTACACTAAGATCGTGATTCAGCGTAACAAGATTGACTTTTGGCGCAATCTGAACATTGTCTCCGATTGTAATACCACCTCTGTCAAAGAATACGCATCCCTGCTGGATCATGCAGCCTTTTCCGATCCTCGTATTCTTTCCAAAGTCTGTATAGAATGGTGGAATCAGCATTGTACTCTCATCATACTCAGCAAAAAGCTCTTTCAGCACTGGCTTCATCTCATCTCCGAGATATGGCAAAGTATTCAATTTATGTGTCAGTTCATAGGATCGTCTCTGTACCGCAAGAAATTTATCGAATTCCGGATCCGTCTGCGGATCAATGACTTCTCCCGCCAGTTCTCTTTCAAATATATCCATTTGTCTGCACCCCTTATCTGATGAAATTCGTAAATGTTACATCTTCGTACTCAGGCTTGGTAATCCCTGCGTTTTCAGCAGCTTCCCCAGCTTTCAGCAGATATGCCATGTTTGCGCCGAGCGTACGCATGGTCTGCAGACCTTCCTCGTCCTGTTTTGCTTCTTCCGCTATAAAGCCGTGGATCTGATTCCAGTACTGAGAAGAAACCACATGCATGTTTGTCATCAGAAAATACTGATTCAGCCGTTCAAAGGCAGCTGTTGCGCCGCCTCTGCGGCATGACACAACCGAAGCCGCCAACATTCCTCTGAACTTTGTCCCATCTGCGCTGAAGAACAGGCGGTCAAGGAAAGATGTCAGTCTTCCGTTCGGGCCACCATAATAAACGGGCGAGCCTACAATCATTCCGCCAAATTCGTCTAAACGGGCAGCTATCTCATTTACCTGATCATCAAAAACACACTTACCCTTCTGCTGGCACTGGAAACAGGCAATGCAGTCCTGCATTGCCTGTTTCCCAAGCCACAGGATTTCCGTTTCAATTCCGTTTTTGTTAAGAGATGCTGCCGCTTCCCGCAGCGCAACATCCGTACACCCGTGTTCATTCGGGCTGCCGTTGATTAAAAGTACCTTCTTCATCATGTTTGACCTCCATTATATTTTTTAGACCACGTCTCCGGCTTTCTGTTTCCCATTCTGTGCCATGACACCTGCAAGGGCGTGCGGAACATACAACTCCTCCAAATAATCCGTTTCTTCCTGTGTAAGTTCCAGCTCCACAGCTTTGACCGCTCCGTCAATGTTGGACTTCTTCGTCACTCCCATAACGGGAGCCGTAACCTTCCTAAGCAGCCATGCAAGGGAAATCTCCGTCATGGATACATTTTTATTTTCTGCCAGTTCCCTGACCCTCTCGATAATGCCTCCATCAGCATCCTGCGACTTGTCATATTTGAACCTCGCATACGCATCCAGTTCGAGCCGTTTTGTCGTTTCACTAGTCGGTCGGCAAAGCCTGCCGGAAGCCAAAGGGCTATATGGAGTCAATGCAATATCCTGATCTTCACAGAACGGTATCATCTCCCGTTCCTCTTCACGGGCGATCAGATTGTAATGTCCCTGAACAGAGATAAATTCAGCAAAGCCGTTCTCCCTTGCATAAAAGTTTGCTTTGGCAAGCTGCCACGCATAGCAGTTGGAAATACCGATATATCTGGTCTTTCCGGCTTTCACCGCATTATTCAGTCCCTCGATAATCTCATCCATTGGTGTGTGGTAATCCCACATATGATAGATATAGAGGTCAACATAATCCAGTCCAAGGCGTTTTAAGCTCCTATCGAGACAGTCAGCCACATGTGCCTGTCCAGACACATGTCTGTCAAGTTCCTCCTGCGACCTCGGCAGGAATTTTGTCGCAACAATATAATCGTCACGCTTTGCAAACTCCTTGAGAGCCCTGCCGAGAACTTCTTCGCTATTGCCTTCCTGATAAGACATGGCAGTATCAAAGAAATTGATTCCCTGCTCCAGTGCATAGCAGATAATCTTCCTGCTTTCCTCCTCCGGAACAGCCCACTTGTTCATGCCCTTTGAAGGATCGCCAATACCCATGCACCCCATGCAGATACGAGAGACATTCAAATCTGATTTTCCAAGTTTTGTATATATCATTATGCACCTCCATAAACTTCGATTGTTGGTCTTTTCCAACATTGAAATTATACCTCAATTTTTCACAAATTTCCATACACAGTAATACCCCATTTCCGCACACAAAAAAAGGCCGGAAGCATCTGGCGCAAACCCGATGCTCCGACCGCTTCCGGCTTTAAATCTCCGTCCCGACTTCCACGCCATTACGGAAGGTGAAAACCACCCTGCCGTAATGATAGACCGTTGCGTAATCCACAAGCCTGTGGAACAGCTTCTCACTTGAAGTCCACCGACAGCTCCCCCGTTTCGCTAAGCCCCACAAGGAAGCCGCTGAAAATGTCATACTGAATTTCCTTCCTTTCCCGCTCTTTTTCCAGGCTGTCCATCCGGCTCTCAAGGGCGGCGTACCGGCCGGCATACCCGTCATACTTTTTGCGGTAATCGTGCTGGTCAAGTTTCCGGGTGGCGTTCTCTGCTTTTTAAGAAATATGATAGGAATTCCTATCGCTAAAATTTACACTCAAACACATGTTTTGGTGCATTGTATCAAATTGTGGTACGCAAGCCATATTGCGTGTCCAAATTGATACAAATATTTCTTGGGTGCTATCGTTTTTACATTTATGGGAAATGCAATAAAATCAACACTTTTCAAAAATGCAGATGCACCCATGCATAAGCGGCTATCGTTTTCTTAGTTAGAATTGCCGCACTTTCGATATTTCGGGGTGTAAAATTTAACGATAACCCATTTTTTAGAGGTGCTATCGTTATTTTTTGCACCCAGCACCGTCGCATTCTATTTTACTAAAATCTGCAACCTTTTTCCACATACATGACGCAAAGATTTCTGAATACTGATTCGATGGCTGACACTTTTTTCTGATATATGAAATTTTGCTAGCCTTTGAGTTTCCCCATTTTTATTTGATGTCCCAAAATACTATATTTACCCTATTGATAATTATAAAGTGTTGTGCTAAAATATCTAACCGTGTTAGCAAATTGGAGGTGAATACCATGAGTATGTCAGGAGATGCCAGAGAGTATTTGGAAAAGCTATATTCCTGCATGCCGAAACTTTTTTATAGTGAAATAGAAGCTACTCAGAGAGGTTTTGGCTTTGTCCTCAGCTATTTGGAACAGGCAGACGAAGAGGTGTATGCAGGTGACCTGTCTAAAAAGCTGAATGTCAGTACCGCGCGAATTGCTGCTTTGCTTAAAAAAATGGAACAAAATGGATTGATAATGCGCTGCACTTCACCGAAAGATGCCCGGCGGACTGTAGTAGGGATTACCCCTGCAGGCATTGCTTCAGTGGACGAAATGAGGTCACAGGCGCTCCACAGAATTGAATTACTGCTCACTCAGGTCAGCAAAGAAGATCTGGAAACGTATATACGAATTTCTCAGAAAATAAAAGAGGTTATGGACAAATAGCAGCACATATATTTTCAAGGCTGCTTTCATAATGTCTATATATCTAACCCCATTAGTAAAATATACGTTATCGAAGAGTTAGATATTTACTTATTTCTATCAGGATACGACGAAATAAAATATATCAGAAAGGATAATAAAGCTATGAATAACACAAAAAATATATCGGATTTACAAAGAACAGGCATCCTGGTCACATTGCTCGCAGCGGCATTCATAACCTCAATGTCAACCACTGTAACAGGAAATATGATACCGAATTTTACAGAGTTTTTTAATGTTTCATCAAATCTTGCCCAATGGCTTACAAGCGGCGCAACTTTGATTTCAGGGATTACCATACCGATAACAGCATTTTTAATCAAACGGATACCAAACAAAGTATATTTCTTTTCTGCGATGACAGCCTTTACGGCAGGTTCTTTGTCAGCGTTTTTAGCTTTTAATTTCCCTATGCTGCTTGTGAGCCGCCTGATTCAGGCAGTCGGCTGCGGAATGTTATTATCGTTTGCACAAATCGTCTTATTAAAGCTCTATCCAAAGGAAAAACACGGCACCATTATGGCCGCATATTCCATGTCAGCTATGGTATCCTCTGTTGTAGGTCCCACATATGCGGGCCTGATCATGGATACATTTGGCTGGCAGGGAGTATTTATGTCATTGTTTATGATAGGAGTTCTTATTATTGCCGGAGGCATTGCGTTAATGAGAAATGTAACAGATAAAGAGGAGGCAGAACTAAATGTTCCATATATTGCACTTTCTTCCATGGGATTTGCGGCGTTTCTAATTGGCATAAGCAATATTAGCGGAGGACTGTTTTCTCTTAAAAGCGGAGGACTGATAGTTGCCGGAATTGCACTTCTCTCTGCTTTTTCCATGTTACAGTTAAAATCCGAAAGTCCTATGCTGAACCTGCGTGTGTTTAAGTATCCTTCTTTCCGGATTGCCGTAATACTAAGTCTTTGTATGTATCTGATTTCTATGGGAACTGCAATGGTTTTACCTATTTTCACAAAATCATTATGTGGCTTTTCAGATACTGCATATGGTGTTGCGACGATTTTTGGTTCCATTCTGTCAATAGCGGCAGCGCTCTCTGCAGGAAAAATCTATGATAAAATGGGAATCAGGCCTATGTTTATCGTAGGTACTGGCTTGTTTGCAGCTTTTTCAATAATGGGATTGTTTTTGTCACAAGACGCCTCCATTATATACATAGCCATTGTATTTGCATTTCAAAGCGTTGCCATGTCAACATTAAATTCACCTACAACAGCAATGGCCTTAAGCGGACTTGAGGGCAGGGAGCGGGTTGACGGCAGTGCGATTTTTAACACTCTGCGGCAAATTTCAAGTTCTTTAGCGTCAACACTTTCCGTGCTTATCTTTACGCTTACAGGCAGTAATATAGCTGCCGTTCACTGTGTATACAGATATTTTGCCCTTGTAACGGTGGTGGTTGCTGTGGCCGTTGTTTTATATCTTAAGTCAGAGAATAATAACTAACATTAATATATAGCTGGCGGTAATGAGCCACCAGCTATATATTAATGCTTTTACATACAATACAACCACTAATTATACCAAACTTATCTTTATTAAATACCTGGCTATATGAATTTCTTTTCAAACTCTCCAATTCATAACGCGGACCTCCTGCCGCAACCTAAAATAAAATAGAGTCAAAACTCTGTTGACTGTGCTATAATGCACATAAGCTAAAACTAACAAGGAGGTTCGACTCTATGTGCAAAATGATAAACCAATTCGCCGATAAAATCAAGGGACAGTTTTCTTTTTTGACCGCATGATCATAAACGGCTATTTCCGTCCCCTGCTTTCCGAAAAAACACGGATCGGTTCTCTATATTCCATGGGCATCCCCCTCAGGGACTTCACAGAATATTTCAAGGACGTCACCTCCCGCCTGATCGCACAGATTGAAAACAGCGCAGAAGAACTTGGGCGTCCCATTGTGTATCTTCCTTCCTCCAGGGATATGAAGGAGGATATTGCGAAGAACTTCCTGCTTTCAGAGCCGGTTGACGAAGGCCTTATCTGTGTCCTGAAAACCCTCGAATCCTGTAAGACTGCAAAGGTCGTTGGCAAAGAAGGGAATCATTTCCTCAAGTCTTCTTCCACGAAATGCCTGCTCTATTACCTGGAGCCAGAATTCGGGTTCATGTTTGTCAAAATACAGACATGGTTTCCTTTTCATATCCAGATCTACATAAACGGCAGGGAATTGATGAAGCATGTGTTTGATGCCAATGGCATCTCTTACGTTTGCTACGACAATTCCTTCACCGGGATCAGTGACGTGGCAAAAGCCCAGGAACTGGCGGATAAATTTGACCCAGCCAAACTCTGACGGCGCCTTGACGGCTTTGCCAGATCCATCAACCCCTTTCTTGATACTGTCCAAAAAACTTTCGGGCAGGGCTACTTCTGGTGTGTGGGGCAATGCAAGTTCGCAACCGATATCATGTTCAAGGAGCGTTCCTTTTTAGAGGAGAGCTACCCCTCTCTGGTTGGGCACGCATTCTATGGCCTCTCCTGCACCGATGTCTTCACCTTTATGGGGCGCAAACCGGACCCGCGGTTTCAGGGAGAGGCAGTCTCCGACTATAAAAAACGCCCCATTGGCTGCAGGGTGAAGTTCAGGTTGAAGTCCAACAGTGTCAAGATTTATGACAAATGCAGTGTGCTGCGGATCGAGACAACCATCAACGACCCGCATGAGTTCAAGGTATTCGGCACCGTCCGCCACCGTGACGGCACCAAATCAAAACAGTGGAAGCCCATGGGAAAATCCATCTCAAACCTATACCGTTATGCTGAAGTTTCAAAAGCCTGCAACCAAAGATTTATTGATGCCATGGTGGATATCGTTCCTGTCAGATCCGTACAGCAGGAAATTGGAACCATCTGTTCAGGGAAAACGGTCAAAGGCAAACACGTCCCCGGCTTTAATGTATGATCCCCTGATGTCCTGCATATCATGGAGGCTGTCAGCGATGGCAGATATCTGGTCAACGGCTTTCGGAACAGGGATATCCGGGAAGTTATCTTTCCCAAAGTACAGGATGCGAAAAAACGCAGTTCCAAAACCAGCCGCCTCTTAAAAAAATTGAGACAGCATGGGCTGATCAAAAAAGTCCCCCGCTCCAGACGCTACCATGTCACCTCAAAGGGCTGGAGGATCATGGGGACCCTCATAGAACTGTACCACAAAGACTATCCAGAACTCATAGCAAAAGCAGCATAATCATAAAAAGAGGATAGCTCCAAACCAGTTTTATGGACTGTAAGGACTGGTTTTATTTTTATGCGGTTCTTTAGAATGAGACAGGATTTTCCTTACAGTTGCTCTCGCCGGCAAACCGTCAGATATTTGCAACCATAAAACATCAAGGTACTTATTAACATCATCATCCAAAGACATTTTATTTTGAGCAACCAGATACAGCACCGATACAGTGAAAACCTTCTTGCTGATAGATGCTGCCTAAAATCTTGTATGAACTGTCACGTTATTTCCTTTTGTGAATATATCTGAAACCTTATAATTATGAATGACAGCAACGCTAAGAGCGTCTGCATGGCATTTCATTAATTCACCCTCAAGGGTCATAGCATAATCCTCCTCACAAATCTAAGTGGATGGTTTTTGTTGCAACAGTATCCCGAAAAGCTCTATCATGTTTCACAAAAATCATCATCGGTGAATACGTCCTATCAGATGCTCACAAAGATTTTTTGCAATGATCACTTTTTTCTTCTGCCCGCCAATAAAACTCGTTTTACTTATTTTCTGTTTTTGTCCCATATCATCATATAGTCAGTTTCTTCTGTATCTTCATCTATCCCTTTTGAAGAAATGAATAATCCCTCTTTCAAATAGAAGTCAACTGCACGCTGATTCTGTTGATAGACATTCAATGAGAACTTAGGATAAATTTCTTTGATTTGTTCCAAAAGAGTTCTTCCTATTCCCATTGAACGACATGTTTTATCAACAAAAATTCCTGCCAGATAATCATCCATCATTCCAACAAATCCATTTATTTTTTCATCCTGCTCGTATACATAAATATTTGCCTGTAAAAGCTGTTCCTGCACCAATTCATACTGTGATAGCCAATAATCCTGTGGCACAAAATTATGTGCATCAACATTCCCCTCTAACCAGATTCGCATAACCTGTTCTGTATCTTCCTGTTTAAATTTTCTAATCATATGTTTTTCTTCTCTCTTTCCATTCAGTGCATTTGAAAACAGCAGCAAAAATGCCTTCATTTCAACAACAAAGTTTTATGAAACAATTAAATTTTCGTAATTATTCCGTACCTTCATAGTTACAGGCAATAATCCCTGCAAAATCACCTACGGTGATGGATTTTTACCCACTTAATTCATGACAATAGAAAGTTCGCAGAGCGTACTTTCTATATGTTTACGTTTTATTATGGTATGTACAGTAAATGTGCAGACCTGCTGAACAGTTACAAATTTTCTATTTATTGCTAAATTTCTACTGCTGTTGTAACAGCACTGCCTATAATATTTTCTCTCATTTGCTCTTTATTTCTAAAATCAATTTCGGAATATACATCAATATTTTCGCTGTCACTGCCCTGACCATTCAGCCAGTCAACACCACCATTGTTGTCTGCAATGTAACCATCCAGACTCATTGCAATAAATAAAATAACTTTTCTCATGCCTTATTACCTCTTTCTGTCGTAACATCTAACGTATTGCATTATCTTCAGAAATACTCGGTTTTTTCCTATATGACCTCCAAAACAGAATGTTGTCTGTCTAATATATTTATCCACGATACTCCATTGCATAAACAGTCATACCATTTTATAGCTTTTTTGTCTGATAACACCACTTTACAACTTTTAAATAAAAAACGCACAAGGCACTTTTCGTAGTATAATAAGTTTACACACAAATCCATACGAAAGAGAGTGACCTTATACGTTTAACTTATTATACAATGAAAACAACATAATTGGTAGGTTTTATAAATATTTTTCTGTATATTTTTATACAGTTTATGCTCCGACTGCTCAAAACCTGTTCCTTTTCCTGCTTGCCATGCTTGCTCTGGAAAGGGCAGATTCTATCCGTTTTCTTTACAGACATTTTCTGTCTACGATAACAGATAGATCATTGAATGCTTTTTACTATGTCTGTTCTCATGCAAAAATAGACTATACTTCATTTATGAATGTTACTGCTTCCATGGCATTGAAATGGATCCCAAAAGACCTTGGTTCCCAGCCTGTTTTTCTATGCATAGATGATACCATGGTTCCAAAATCCGGTAAAAATTTTGAGGATGTTTCAAAACTTTTTGACCATGCTGCACACAATGGCTCTCATTATCTCAATGGACACTGCTTTGTGAGTGTCCTGCTCTGTGTGCCCGTGTGGAATGACAATAAGATCTGCTACCAGTCTGTCCCACTCGGATACCGTATCTGGGAAAAGAACCAGTCAAAGCTTAAGCTCGCAGCTTCCATGGTCAGGCAGGTCATGCCTGAATTCCATGGCTGGAAAAATGTCATCATCCTCTGTGACAGCTGGTATGTAAAGAAAGAGTTAACTGCCATAGTCAAAGAATACCAAAATCTTGACTTGATCGGGAACGCAAGGAGTGATTCTGTCATGTATGACCTTGCACCACAGCCTACCAGACACAGGGGAAGACCGACAAAACACAGATGCCGGCTTTCCATTGAAGCAGACTTTATACTGTCATCTGAAAAGATAGATGGCTATTACATTGGATCCCGTCAGGTTCTCACCAACATTTCCGGCGAAAAGGAAGTTATGGCCTATGTTACATGTACAAAAAGAACAGATGGTTCCAGACGTTTATTTTTCAGCACAATATCCCCCCAGCCAGCTGCAGTTCTTCTGTGCGTGGCAGGAAAAAGCCCCTTTGAACCAGACAGGAAGTGAATGGATGAAGTATATCCCTCTTTTTCTGTACTCATTCAGATGGAATATAGAAATAAGTTATTATGAGCAGAAAACATTCTGGTCTTTATGCCGTTACATGGTACGGAGCAAAAATGGGATAGAACTGCTGGTAAATTTGAACAATATCGGCTATTGTGCAATGAAAATACTGCCATATTAAGATGCTGCATTTTCAAAATACCGCAACAGCAGTGCACAGGACTTTCGTTTTGAACTTAGTGAGCAGATCCGCCAGCAGGTATTTTTTGCCAGTTTCGTGAAAAACATCGAAAACCACATAAAATCTGATATGGTTACAAAAGCCTTAAAACAGCTACTCTGGCAACATGGTGTCAGGTGATAAAGTTGTAAAGTGGTGTATGAAATGCAAAACTGGGGTAACAGTTTAGGTATCTGAACTGTTACAAACTGGAAAATGGGGCAAAATCATCACTGTGCACAGGGAGTCTGTGCCCAACAACAGAAAAGGTGCTAATATCTTGTAATTTCTACTTTTTCTTGCACATATGTTCGTTTTTCTGTATACTATTGATTAGATATAACCATAAAGGCAAAAAACAATTCCGTTTTTGTAACTGTGAAGTCAAGAAACAGTTGCTTGATATTCATAATTTTCATAATTGCTTTCATGGCATAACTAAACTTTACATAGAAACGAGGTACGATATGAACAAGAAAGATATCCTGGAATTAAAACGACGTTTTAAAAAAGAAGCCTGCACCTTCACCAGACTGTGCGGCTGCTATGTGGATGGTGAACGCAATAAAGTCACCGCTTTTGGTGACAGCTTCTATAACTTAGATGAGGAAGAATTTTACAAATACCTGGACATTGCCAAGAAAACCTTATCCGGTACTTTGGACAACAATATTTTAAATTTAGAATTTCCTCTGGAGGAGGAAGGTGTGGGCGGCAAACAGCAGTTTCTCATGGGCTTAAAATCCTCTGCACTGGAAAATGATGAGCTATTGGATGCCTTTTATGACCTGGTCATTGAAAATTATCACTATGCAGGCAACTATCTGATTTTACTGTTTCATGATGTGTATGATGTAATGCGCAAAACATCTGATAACAGTAAATTAGATGAATCGGAAGAGGTCTATGAATACCTGCTCTGTGCCATTTGCCCCGTTGCCTTATCGAAACCGGGCTTAGGGTACCATGCCGATGAAAACCGCATTGGTGCCAGAATTCGTGACTGGGTGGTAGGGGTGCCGGACACTGGTTTTGTGTTCCCTGCCTTTACTGACCGAAGCTCTGATATCCACACACTTATGTTCTACACCAAAGATGCCAAGGCTCCTCACAATGAGTTGGTGGAGTTCGGTCTTGGTCTGCCCTCAAAACTCACTGCCACCGAGCAAAAACTCACCTTCCAGGGCATTGTGCAGAAAGTAATCGGTGAGGAAGATGATGATGCCAGAGCTCTTTACATGGATATTCAGGAAAATATCCATAATCTGATTCCAGTACCTGAGGATGAAACTAAAGAACCAGAGCCTGTACAGATGACCACTGCTGCCATTTCCTCTGTATTGTCGGAAAGTGGTGTTCCGGAAGAAAAAGCTGCATTGATTGAAAAGACTTATGGGGAGGTATTTCAGGATGAAATGCCTGTGGCAGAACATTTGGTGGACTCTAAGTTAGTGGAGGCCAACGAAAAGCGAAAGGAACGGCTGCAATTAATAGAACAGGTGGACAACTTAAAACAACAGTTAAACGAAACCCGCTCCGTATCTGTGGACTCTGATGAAAATGATATGCCAGTTACAAAAACCTATGATGTTATCCTGCGGGTAAAACCAGAAAAGGTAAGCCAAATTCATTCAGAAATAATTAATGGCAAAAAATGCCTGGTAATACCCATGGAGGAAGATGAACATGCGGCTGTGAACGGTGTGAATACCACTGTTTAACTGATATAATAAGCCCAGAGATATTCAGCATCTCTGGGCTTATTCTTTCTCTTATAATCCTCGCTTTTTTAAATCTGCTGCCAACTGTACATAAAATTCCCGAACATCAAAATCCTGAAAATTTTCTCTGTTTAAGTCAATCATGTCTCCATGGGAGATCCCTCGTTTTCCCCTTACAGTAAGAAACTCATAGTTTTCTCCCCAGCAAAAGGACTTTTCCCCCACCAATCCATCATTTTCACCGTCAAAATACTTCACAAACAGATTGGTGAGATTCAAAGGAAAACGACATCCCGATGCCACATTCAGCTTGGAACCCACACTTTGATAATAGACCTTTTCACTATCCTTTATGTGATAATTTCTCTCATAACAAACCGAGGATGTTAAATCTGTCACCGCTGCCAGAAAGTCAGGCTCTTTGTCGCCTAACTCTTTCAAGGCTGTGTTGTAAGCTTTCGCAATCATCTGCTTCTGTTGCTCCGGCACCTTGGACAAAAGATAATCTGCAAATTCACAGCCCCTGTGAGGAGTGTTAATGGTGGTCAGGCTGGCGACCAAATCCTCTGCCCCCAAAAGGGAGATGGCATATCTGGCATCCAAGCCTCCCTTGGAATGGGCAATCAGATTTACCTTTTCACAGCCCGTGTCCCTGCAGATTTCCTGAATCCGTTTTACAATCTCTTTTCCGCATTCCTCCACACTGGCAGCCGACTGTTGATTTCCATAATAGATGACAGCTCCGTTTTGTTCCAACTCCTTGGGAATCCTTCCCCAGTAATTAAAAAAACGAAAATCTCGAAAAAACACGCCATGTATCAATAAAATAGGGTATTTCGTGGCACATATTTGCTGCTCCCTGCGGCTTTCGTTCAACAGAATTTTGGAGTTCTCCACTTTTACCTCCTGCCCTGCCACCTGAAGAATTTTCCCCAGTGCAATCAAATGAGCAATGGGAATCCAGCCACACACAATCCCCCAGACACGCCACTTCATACCCAGTTGATTTGATGTGGTATATACTCGGATAATGCCATTCCAAAATATCACACATTCGATTAAAAAAATGCAAAGAATATGCAAAAGCCAGTCCGTCCATACCATAAAGCTCTCAAACCCATTGTTTTCCTTCCCCAGAAACAGCACCACCTCGATGATTAACAATGCAAAAATAGAGCCTAAGAAAGCATACAATAGTTCACAGCCCTGCTGGCAAATGGTAAGCCTGATTGCTTTTTTCTTGTTACAAAAAAATTGTGGACTTACACTGACAACTATAAATAACAATGCAAGAAATACAAGACACCATCCAGACAATTTATTTTTCTGTAATAGATAGAAATTGGCAGTCGCTGTTATGATAAAGATATCCAAGATACGAAACAGCCAATTTACTGCTTTTTCCATCATTTTCCCACAATTCCCTTATAGTGGTGCCATCAGCACTTTTCCAGTTCCACGATATACGTTTACCAAACCTTCCCCACTGGCAGCAGATCCAACCAATGTTTTGGTGGAACGCTCCACGGTAAAATCAAGAGTGCTGCTCCAAGCCACTGCAAAGTTGCCATCGACCTTCAACACATCATTTTCCAAAATCACTTCCACCAGTTCTTCTCTCGGGCATTTGCATTCCAGCACTGCATTTCCCCTTCCTGTAAGACAGGAATTGAACAATCCTTCTCCGCCCAACACTGCGGAAGAAAAATTCTTTCTTGCCACTGTCTTAATCTCTACTGTGCCATCACAGGCATAAAACATACCATCATCAATCACCATACCGCCCCATTGTGCCACATCCTCAATGAGCAAATATTTATAGGTCGGTTCCAAGACCAAAATACCATTCCCCTGATATTTTGGCTTAATGGCAGACTCACTGGTTACCTTAGAACTGACTAATTTTCTTGCAAAGTCTCCTACTCCCTTTACATTCGTGGCAACATTTATATTACCTGCAAACCACTGCATTGCTCCAGCTTGAACGACAGCACTGTGGTCATTATCCAATTCAAACATTACCTGTCTTCTTCTCACATTCATCTTGGAAGCAAAATATGCACTGGCAGCCTCTCCCGGAGTGTTGCTCATATCTCTCTCATATTCAAATATCTTAATGTTTCCCTTTTGCTCTATAATTTTTCTTACATAAGTTTCTTTCATATTTACACGAATCATACAATTTCTCCTTCTCTTTTACTGCTTGTCTTAATGATGGAACAAACGGATTCCGGTAAATACCATTGCCATATGATACTGATCTGCACATGCAATGACTAAGTCATCTCTCACAGAACCACCCGGCTGTGCAATATATTTCACACCACTCTTGTGTGCTCTCTCAATGTTATCAGAAAATGGGAAAAAGGCATCCGAACCTAAGGTTACGTCTCTGTTTCCATCTAACCATGCTCTCTTTTCCTCTCTTGTAAACACCTGAGGCTTTACTTTAAAACGTTTCTGCCATTCACCCTCGCGAAGTACGTCCTCATATTCATCTCCGATAAATACATCAATGGTATTATCTCTGTCTGCACGTCCTAAACTGTCTACAAATTGCAGATTTAATACTTGAGGTGCCTGACGAAGATACCAGTTGTCTGCCTTTTGTCCTGCCAGTCTGGTACAGTGAATACGGGACTGCTGTCCTGCACCGATGCCGATTGCCTGTCCGTTCTTAACATAACACACCGAATTAGACTGGGTATATTTTAAAGTAATTAAAGCAATCTTCATATCAATGATGGCAGATTCCGGAATATCCTTGTTCTCTGTCACCACATTGGATAATAAATCTCCATTGATATCCAGTTCATTTCTTCCCTGCTCAAAGGTAATTCCATAGACCTGCTTTCTCTCCAATTCCACCGGCACATAATCCGGGTCAATCTGAATAATGTTGTAATTGCCCTTCTTTTTCTGCATTAACAGTTTCATTGCCTCATCCGTATAACCCGGAGCAATCACACCGTCAGATACCTCTCTCTTAATCAATCTGGCAGTATCCACATCACACACATCCGATAAAGCAATAAAATCACCAAAGGAGGACATTCTGTCGGCACCTCTGGCTCTTGCATAAGCACAAGCCAATGGTGACAGCTCACCTAGATCTTCAACCCAGTAAATTTTTGCCAAGGTATCATCCAAAGGAAGACCTACCGCTGCACCTGCCGGAGAAACATGCTTAAAGGAAGTGGCTGCCGGAAGTTTTGTTGCCTCCTTTAATTCCTTCACTAACTGCCACCCGTTAAAGGCATCTAAAAAATTAATATAGCCCGGTTTGCCATTTAATACCTTAACAGGTAAATCACTTCCATCCTCCATATAGATTCTGGATGGTTTCTGATTTGGATTACAGCCATATTTTAATTGAATTTCGTTCATCGTTTTTCTCCTTATTTGTTCTTGTTGATAATTTTCGTTTCATAAGTTCCGGTTTCAATGTCAATATATCTTACGAATAAGGATACCTTATTCTCTTCATTTAAACTGTTCCATACCATGTTGGCAAACTCTTCCATATCATCAGGAATGGCTACCAGCTTTGGTTCTCCTTCAAAGCTTGGCAGTGGATTGCCATCATGCATATAGGTATGGATAAAATGTCCTTCCCCCGCCACCGGTTTATCATAGGTAAAGGTATAACGGTTACAACAATCCGGATTCCCGTTATTGCTCTTTAAGATAGACATGGCATAATCATAGGCACCACTCTCCACATGCATGACACCGGAAATTCTAGGTGTGTAATTTGGACCATCCGGCTCAAATTCACGGCTTCTCAAAGACTGTTCAAATGTCAGCTCCTGAGCCATACCTTCATAGATGGTATCTGTTTGGTCACCGTTGGTTACAATGGTTCTGTTGCCCAATACTCTTACCGGTGCATAAATAATCAGACTGGGATCTTCTAACTTAGATGGATCAAAGGCTTCCGTACGGATACCTTCCCCCTCCTCTACAAACACGCGGTTTCTGCTGTTGGAACTTCTTCCCATGATAAAATATGCTGTGACAGCCTTCTTTCCGTCCTTGGATTTTCCGATGACAATACCACGTCCCGGATATGCGTTGTTCTTCAATTCCTGTTCCAATGATAACATTTCCATTTGGCTTCCTCCTGATTTTCAACCTGTGATCATTTTCCATAGACACAAAAGACCGCCTGAGCGCACTTTGTCAGTGTCTGCCCAGGCGGTCGGCTTGCATCTTGTACACTCCCCGTAGGTTCCCCTACCCAGATTTCTCTGTTTTCCGCCAGTTGTGTACGCTTACATTCTATATTAATAGAGGTTTCTGGAAAATGCAAGCAATATTTTCAGATATTATATCACTGTTTGGAATCCCTATGGACAAAATGATTGTTGCTGCCTTTCTCCACCCTGGGTATGGTCAGTTTCAGCACAAACCCCTCTCCTGCCACACTTTCCGGCTCTACGGTAATCTTTAAATCCTCTGCCATTTGATTTGCCAGGTATAATCCCATGCCAGTGGCATTTTTATTCCCGTCACCCAGACTTCCGGTAAATCCCTTATCCAATAAAAACGGCAGATCATAGGGAGCAGCACCCACACCATTATCACAAATACAGAGCTGGATTTCCCCGGTTGTGCTCTCTGCTATGGACATGGTAAGCTTTGACACTGCTTTTTGGACATCCTGATACTTTATGGCATTGCTGACTGCCTGTCTTAATAGAAAGAGAAATCCCTTTCTGTCTGTGAAAATTTCCACGTCTTCCCCCTCTGTACCTGTCACAATCCCTTTTTCCTCCAATAAACTCATATATTCTTCTGTGATCTCCTGCCAAAGTTCTTTTATGGACAAAAATTCCCAATAAAAGTCCACTTTGGCAGACTGCATTCTGGCATAAGTGAGCATCCGATCCAGATCCTCCTGAATTTTCGTTCTTGCATATTCTAAACGGGTATAAACCATAGGGGAGATTTCTTCCCTGCGGTTATCCAATACAAAGGTCATCAACGCCAGCGGTGTCTTTATTTCGTGTGCCCAGCTTTCAATATATTCCTCATATTCCTGCCTCATCCTCTCATTTGTCTGAATATCCTCCTGCTGCGTACGCAAGAGAGTTATAATTTTTTCCAACTGCTGCTGCTCATTTGCAGTTGCACGAAAAATCTTTTTCTCCTGCCGCCAAAGTTCAGGAGTTTCCAAAATATGGGCAATTTCTCTTTCTTTTGTCCGATCCTGAGAAACCGCCACAATTCCCACCAGTCCGAAGATAATCAAGGAGCCTATCATTGCAGTGGGCAGGAGTATAAAAAAATCCACCTCTGTCGCCACCCACAACAGAAAAAAAGACAAAAGATTTATCGAAAAAAGAGCCACCCACCAAATACAATATTTTTTCCACAATTCTATCATTAGTTTCATTTTCTTTGCTCCTCAATTCTGGTAAGATAGTAGCCTCTGCCCCGAAGGGTTACAATTTTATAGTTATCAGTAATATTTCCCAATACCTTTTTCAGCCTTGTCATATTTACCGAGAAAGCGTTTTCATCTATATACTCCATGCCACCCCAGATTTCAGCAGCAAAATTTTCCTTGGTAACCGGCTCCTGCCCTGACTTTAGCAAAAGTGCCAGCATTTTGCCCTGATTTTCGGAAAGCACACTGGAACTTCCCTCCACATACAAGGTATAGGTCTGAATATCCAACTTCATTCCCATTTCCTCCACAAACAGCTTTCTGTCCTGATTTCTCCGAAGCAGATTGGTGATTCTTGCCAACAGTCGTTCCTTGTGGCAGGGCTTGGTGAGATATTCGTCTGCCCCAAGCCCCAATGCATGAAGTTCATCTCTTAAATTGTCTCTGCTGGTAAGCACAAGAATGGGCAGGGTTGTATGCTTTCGAAGAGATTTGCAGATTTCAAAACCGCTTTCCATGGGCAAATTCAAATCCAGAAGCACCAAATCCGGCGAAATGGCGGTTATCTGAACAGAGGTATCTTCAAAATCTGTCACCACAGCTACCTGATATCCCTCCTTTTCCAAAATGCACTGCAATTCCTGCCGCATCCACTGTTCATCCTCCACAATCACAATTTTTTCCAAAATGTTCCCTCCTGCTCCTCTATATAATTAATTATCCTCTCGCTGAAGTCCCATCAGCTTATGGATCTGTTTGTCACTGATTTTCATAACTATTAGTATATAGATAAATTCCACCACAAGCAACAGGCAAATGACTGCTGCACCGATAAGTACCAGCTCGTTGGTTCTTCCTCGGATACTGCTGTAAGACAATCCTGCAAACAGAGTGTATAAGCCAAATATACTGCTCAACGCTGCCACTGCCACCGGCAGCCCAAAGTACCAGCCGATTTGTGATCTGGCAGATTTACACAGTTCCTTTTCATAACCGCCCAAAAAGATTAATGTTTGATAGTTCTTCTTTTTCTTTTGCTGTCCCATCAAAAATTGTACACCGATAACCGTATTGGCAATCAGCAGAAAGATAACCGCCAGATAAATCGTGGTATAGCTTGCTGCCACCTGATAAAACAACTGCCTTCCTATCCTTTGCATATAACTTTCGTACTCTAAGTCACTTCCTTTCAGCACATCATTAAACCAGGCAATCGACTGCATCATACCCTCTTCTTCCACAAAACTGTCCTTTAACCGCATATTCCAATAAGAGTCATAATTCTCTCCCACCAGTTTCTCAAACACACTGTCTTCCAAAATAAAGGCATAGGAGATGGTAATGAAACGGTCCACCACAATATCACTGACACAATATTCCTCTGCCAATTCATAAGTATCATTGCCAATGGTAATGGTTGCACCTTGTTGCAAAGCTTCCTTTATAATTTCATCAAGTCCTGAAAACACCAGTTCCGGATCGGAATAAAGTGCTGCCTTTCCCTCTCCCAGCTCCAGTTCTTCCTTTCCTGCCAGACTCCGAAGATGATTATAACCTGATAAGGAAATCACATGGGGATATTCCATCTTCTGCTCTATGTATTTTGCCTGCCTTAATATATCCTTTGTTTTAGAATCCTTCGCAGATGCTATGGCCTGTTCCATGGTTATCCCGCTATTTTCTATGCCTGCTGACTTTTTTATCGCATCTGTGAGACCTTTGACAGAAATGGTCTGCGATTCCTCCTCTTCCTCCCAAATAATTCCCACCTTAACTTCAAAAATATCTTCCACAAAGTTCCTTAACCCCAATTCCTCTAATTCTTTTTTTATATTCACGCCTCTTTCCGAAAGATTTTCCTCATCCCACTCCCTAAATGTGTAATCCATCACATGGCTGTTGGAAAGCTCGCTGCCCACACTGACTGACACACCATAACCAAAGCAGCAGAGTGCCGCCAATACTAACATAGAGGATACTGCCAGAGAATTGCTTTTTAATAAAACCGATTCCTGAAGCTGGCGGAAATTGAATATGCCATAACCATTCCTCTTAGGATTCAATTTTAGCAGCAGTTCAAAGAAAATTCCCATGCCATGAAACAGGCAGAAAATTCCCACACTACCAAAGAAAAGTGTCTCTGCCATATCTTTTACAGATACCCATGCAATACCGCTGATACCAAAATAAAAAGCAATCACCAATAAGATCACTCCCAGAAAAAGCTGTATTGCACCCAACACTTCATTCTGATTATGCCGCTTTTTCTCCTGAGATTCCCGCAACAGTTCCAAGGGCTCCTTGCGAATCCAAAAAAGGCACAAAATAAGCAATGCTGCAAATCTCACCAGTACATAACCGATTATGGTGCCGAACACTGCATAGACGGAAAAGGAACAATGATAATTTACCAAACCAATTCCCACCATCTTTACCGTGACAAGACTGATAACCTCTGTCAAAAATACAGCCACCGGAATGCCTATGCCCAGAGACACCAGACTGTGAAATCCCTCCTCCGCAATGAGCATTTGAAACAAGGTGGAACGTTTTAAGCCCATCATAAAATACATGCCAAATTCATGACTTCGTTTTTCCAACTGATATTTTCCGGTAAAATATAACAGAAAGAACAAAATAATCAATGTAAATACATATAACATTGGTATCATCCGCAAAAGCTTTTGTACCGCATCGTTTTCTACAGTTTTCAAAAATTGTACGATTCCTTGGTTTTCTAAAGATAAAATCACATAGAAAGCCACAATGGAAATAATTAAGGATAGGAAAAGCAATCCATTATCCTTTCGCATTCTTCTGCTGTTTTTTTCCACTAACTTAAAGAACATTTTCACTTCCCCCTCCCAGAGTTGCCATTACTCCGATAATCCGTTCATAAAATTCCTGCTTACTCTCGTCTTTATGCTTTCTTCTAAGCTCATGAAATATAGCACCATCCTGAATAAATAGAATTCGTGAACAATAACTTGCCGCATTGGCATCGTGAGTCACCATTAAAATAGTGGACTTCTCCTTCTCATTGATTTCCTGAAGTTTTTTCATCAATGCTTTGGCATTTTTTGAATCCAAAGCACCGGTGGGCTCATCTGCCAATAAAATTTCAGGCTTGCTGACCATAGCCCTTGCCGCTGAAACCCTCTGCTTTTGTCCGCCGGATAATTCTTCCGGGAACTTCTCCATCAAATCTGCAATTTCTAAATACTGAGCTAATTTTACAATCTGTTTTTTACTTTCCTGATTGACCTGATTGTGGATGGCTAGAGGCAGCAAAATATTTTCCTTCACTGTCATATTCTCAATCAACTCAAAATTTTGAAAAAGATAACCGATTCGGCTGCCTCTGTATTCTGCCAGCTTTTTCCCCTTATAGGTGCTTAAATCTTCTCCTTTCAATAGGATTCTTCCTGCCGTGGGACGGGTGATGGTGGCAATGCAGTTTAACAGTGTGGTCTTTCCAGAACCACTGCTTCCCATAATGCCAATAAACTCACCATTCAACACCTGAAAGGTAACACCGTCAATGGCTCTTGTGATGTTTTCCTTTTTTCCATAAAACTTTTCCAAGCCCTGTACTTCTAATATTTTCTCCATAACTTTCCTCCAAATATTTTCCATTGATTCCGCCAGTTTTATCACATATTACACAGTAAATGCAGCATCCTGTATGGAACCGTTGTCTTGATTCTACTGTTACATCATGTATACATATCAATGACAGCTGTCCTTTGTTCTGATGCTATTATACAAAAGTCCAAAGAAAATTTGAACTTACAGTTGATGTAAGGTTTTGGAGAACTTTTTGGTGCCAAACTGTAATTTGCTGCGAATTTCCTGAGAAAAGGAATCAAAAATTCATTCCTCAAAGAACCAGCTTGCAAAACAGCTTGACTGCACCCAAGCAAAAAGGCGTCTGCAAAATGCCAACGCCTCATAAATACTTTTACTTCTGCTTTTTTCGCCTTAAAACAAACCATGTAATTGCCAGAGTAAATACTTCTGTCACCGGAAAGGTGAGCCAAACTCCTCTCATTCCAAAAAACCCGGATAATAGAAAGGCAAAGCCTGTAATTGCCACCAATCCCCTCATAATAGCAATGAGAGAAGAAGATTTTGCACAATCGGTTGCACTCAAAAAACCTGCACTGATAATATTGATGGCTGCAAAGAGGAAACCAATGATATAAAGTTTCAGACCTGTTACTGCATAAGCCGCTAATTCTTCGGAATGTTCACTGTTAAAGATGCATACACATTGTTCTGCAAAAATCTCAACCAGCAAAATAATGATCATTGCCAGCACCACACCAATCATCAGTGACTCTCTGAAAATCCGCTTCTTGTCCTCTTTATTATTTTTTCCATGAGCCTCACTTGCCAATGGCTGCAATCCTTGGGAAACTCCATTAAATATATAAGTACTTACCAATGCAATGTTGGTGATGACACCATAAGCTGCCACACCCACATTGCCTGCCAGCCCCAGTGTAATGAAATTAAATACGGTTGTGGTTATCCCTGTGGAAATCTCACCCACAAATGCCACGATTCCCAGTTCACATGACTTCACAATACTTATGATGGAGGGGCGGTGCCAGTGAAATCGAATGGTATTTTTTTTCGACAAAAAATGAGTGGAGCAAATAGCGATACTAATCACAGGGGACATTCCCGTAGCCAGTGCCGCCCCCCTCATCCCCAGCTTCAACGGAAACATAAACAAATAATCTAACACAATATTAGTAAAACTGCTGACAAAAGTTGCCGTCATTGCAAGGGCAGGAGCAAAGTCATTGCGCACAAAGGCTGTAAATGTGTAATTTAACATAAAACATGGGGCAAAAACCATGGCAATTCTCAAATAACCTTTTCCCAAAACAGCAATCTCGCTGTCTGCTCCCATCAACCCCAATACCTTTTCCGGACAAAGAATTCCCAATATTATAAATACAACACTGATTACAAGTGTAAAAAAAATAGAATTGAAAAAATAAAAATCTGCCTCTCTGCTCTTCTTTGCCTTTTGAAAGGCATAGCCAGTTGCAGAACCAATACCTATCATAGAACCGATGGCAAACATTAAATTGTAAATAGGCATGGTGAGATTTAATGTGGTAATTCCTTTCGTTCCTTCTGCTATTGATATGAAAAAGGTATCTGCTAATATATAGCAGGACAAACCAACCATGGCACATACATTGGTTAAAATGAATTTTCTTAAATTTTTCTCAACAGACATATCTTTTCCCTTTCTGTAATGATTTCATATCCATTTAGAACAGTCACTATTTCAGGACAGTCATATTTTATGTAATGAAAAATATAATATATAAATGTAATTGTCGTAACTGTTCAGTAGGTCTGTGCATTTACTGCACAGACCGTAAGAAAAAGTGGATATAACAGGCAAAGAACCATTGCCGTAGGCAATTTTAAATGGTTCTTTGCTTGTAACTATGAAGGTACTGAATCGTTACTAATTGTCTATAAATGCACCGTTCTGTATGGAACAGTTACTCACTTACAATCTATACATATATGGAGGTCAAAATATGAATTCTAATGTAAATATGGGTACTCAACAAAATGGAGATTCAAAGCAAAATATGGAGCTTCCTATCTATCTAAAAACTCAGGCAAATATGGACTCTCAAACAAATGTCAATGCTCAGTCAAACATAGAAGCTCAAAATAATATGAATTCCCAGCAAAAAAATGGCTGTATTGCCGCAGTGGAGCAGCCTTATCCTCCCATTCAGCCAAAAAACCGCCGTATCGATTACGGTAATGCAATGCTCAGCAATATGGCGGGCAGCCACTCGGAAATGTCCACCATCAGTACTTACTTTTACAACAGCACTATTTTAAACCCTGATTACGCTGATATGGCCCTGTGTTTTCGAAATATCAGCATTGTGGAAATGCATCATCTGCATATCTTCGCATCCTTGGCATCCCAGATGGGACTTGAGCCAAGACTGTGGAGTACCAGAAACAGAAGACGATTCTACTGGACACCTGCCTACAATAAATACTCCAAGGTTCCCCGGCAAATACTTCAAAATGCCATTCAAGGAGAAGAAATTGCTATCGAAACCTACATGCATCAGGCGAAAATTATTCAGGATGCCAATATTGTAGAAAACTTAAACCGCATTATTTTAGATGAGCAGCTCCATGTGAAATTGCTCAAGGAAATGCTGAAACGCATCTAAGAATGACTTTGAAAACTGACCATGCTGCATTCATTCTTTGTAGTTGGCTCTTACTTTTTATAATAATTTTTCGTAACTGTTCTGTACGGAGCAGTTACGTTTTTTATCACCCAACAGTAATACACAGTTGTGCATTAGCCGTTACAATTCTATCACTGTCTCTGTCTCTTTTCAATTACTGTTTTATGTTTTCATCCGCCAATTTTCCCTCTGTTCTTTCCCTACGCTTTTTTTGTTCTATATCATTCTATTCTATAGGGATTCCCATAGACAAACCCCTCATAATCCGCTATAATAAAATCATAAAAATTGTCAAAAATTGGGGGAAATGCATATGGAGTTAAATATAGATCAGTTACGCATTGTAAATCAAAAACCAAACGGACACTGTCTGGTAAAAGGGGTAGCCGGCAGTGGGAAAACCACCGTGGCAGTCAACCGGATTCCTCCGCTGATAAATCACTATTTAGAACAGGGAGAGAAGATTCTGCTTCTTACTTTCAATAAGACTTTGATTCAATATACAAAGCATTTGATGAAAGATGTCAATTTACAGCAGAATCTGTTTTTCCCAGTGGATCCAAATCAGTTGGTTGACATTTGTACCATAGACAGCATGATTACAAAATATACTCAGAAAATTACACCCGGATTTCATTTAGTTGATAATCATACACAACGGGAAATCATGCTGCAAGCCATCCATTCGGTAAAAAAGAAACATGAAGAATCTGACCTTTTGTCGGATCAAAATCTGCTGTTCTTGATAGAAGAGATTCAATGGTTGAAATCCTGCCGTTATCTGGAACGTGAGACTTATCTGAATGTTGACCGTCAAGGACGAATGAGTGTGGGTGATCATCGGTTCCGCCTGTTAAAAAATTCACCAGTGCGAAATGAAATTTTTGATTTGTACATTGCCTACGAAGAGCTTTTGGAAAAGAAAAAGCTGGTGGATTTTCAGACCAATGCCCTTCATCTTTTGGAAGCATTGCAGCAGGGTGAGTTAGAGATTCCACGGTATCCCCATGTAATTGTCGATGAAAGTCAAGACTTCACCAGAGTACAGTTAGAGCTGCTCCACTACTTCTATGATGACAACAAAGAGACCAACAGTATCCTTTTTATTGCGGATGCCGCCCAAAGCATCTATATTCATTCTTGGCTGTCCAATCAAAGCTTTAAAAGTGTAGGGTTTGATATGTCGGGAAAATCCAATATTTTATCTAAAAATTACCGCACCACCTTCCAGATTGCCAAAGCCGCCTATTCTCTTATGGCTCATGACGGTGTGTTAAACGAAAATGATAATTATGTGCCGCCCACTGCCATTGAACGCCATGGAAACAAGCCCGTGCTGCGGGGATTTCCAAACCAGTCAGAGGAAGCTGCTTTTCTCTGCAGTGAGATAAAAAAACTTGCCCAAGACTTTTCCTTAAAGGATATGGTAATTCTGGGTGTCTCCACGGGATATTTGACCCATATTCAGGATTATCTGTTAGAACATGGCATTGATGCAGAAATTTTTCAAAAAAACAAACCGGACTTTACCTCTGATAAGGTAAAGCTGATTACCTTACACTCCATTAAAGGGTTAGAGTTTCCTGTGGTGTTTATTGCAGGCATCAATAAAGATTTGCTGCCTTTTCGTGAGGAACAGATTCCCCTTGGCAGAAAGCTGCTGTATGTGGGCATGACCAGAGCAAAGGAACTGCTTTACCTAAGTCACACCTTGGAGCCATCCATCTATATCCAAGAATTTGACCAAACACTTTTTGACACTCGGACCACCACCGCCCCCTTCTGCAATCTCTATCGTGTACCTTTGAAAAATTACCGCTATGGCTCCAAGATACCTGATATGAATTCCAGAGAAGAAATGGTGCGTCAGTGGATGTTAAGTGAGCTGCACCAACGACTGTTTTATCCTTATGAATCCATGGATATTGAATATCCAGTGCAGCAATATTCCTCCAAAGGCTATGTGGATATTGTGGTGTTTGACAAAAAGAAACAGCCTTTTCTTTTGGCAGAGGTAAAACAGCCTGGTGAAAATATGGTACGTGCCAAGAAGCAGCTTCAGTCCTATATGACTGCCATTCCTACCGCCCGGTATGGCGTCATCTCTGATGGCTCATGCACTCAAATGTTTTTTTGCAACACGGAAACATTGACAGAAATCAAAGAACTGCCGGAGTACGAGAAACCTTCCGGCAAAAACTACCACACCTTTACTTACAGGAATTTGAAAAATAATGCCTTTTACCGCTGCAGGCGGAACGAAGAGGACAGCAGCGAGGTTCTGTTGGAAGATTTGAGAAGCAACGATATCATCCATCACTTTTCCTTTGAGAAGATTCTCCGGTGTGGTTCCGTTGCTGCCGGAACACTGCACTATGTACCGGAGGAGGACTATCGCTTTGTACTATTACCAGATACATTCGGGTTGGATGAAAAGCATCATTTTCTGCTAAAGGTATCCGGGGACAGTATGACGGACTTTGATATTGAAGACGGGGATATGATTGTGGTACGAAATCAGCCCTATGCCAATGTGGGAGATATTGTGGTGGCTGGAAACAAAGCAACCAATGAGGCAACCTTAAAAAAATACTACCCCAGCTCCAGTGTAATAACTCTGGCACCAGGAAATAATCAATATGAACCTATTATGCTGCGGCCGGAGGATGTATTTATCAATGGTGTAGTGGTGGGCGTCATGAAAGACTTAGGAGTGATACCGGCATAACCTGCATACATATAACATGATTGTAAATATAGAGCATATCTTATAAAAAAACTTAGGGGTTACAAAAACGTAACCCCTTTTACATGCTCCTGGATATCTATTATCTGATTTATTAAATACTGAAAAAGTGAAAATCAGACAGGAAAAATCTATAAGTGTTTCTCAATCTCCTGAATCACGATTTCCAATGCCTGTATTCTGGCATAACGCTTATCGTTGGATTCCAAAATATGCCAAGGAGCAAATTCTGTGCTGGTTTTTTCTATCATCTCATCCACGGCCTTTTCATACTGATCCCATTTCTCCCGATTACGCCAGTCTTCCTCCGTAATTTTCCACTGCTTCTCCGGGGTATTCTCCCGCAGATGAAAACGCTCTAACTGGGTATCCTTGTCAATTTGTACCCAAAATTTGATCAAAATGGCTCCCCAGTCACAAAGTTCCTTTTCAAACTCATTGATCTCATTGTAAGCCCGCTTCCAGTCATTTTCCAAGCAAAAGCCCTCCAACCGCTCCACAAGAACCCTGCCATACCAAGTGCGGTCAAAAATTGCCACATGACCACTTTTGGGCAGTCGATTGAAAAATCGCCAGAGGTAATGTCGTGCTTTCTCATGGGGCTCCGGACTGGCAATGGGATGTACCTCATAGCCTCTAGGGTCAAGAGCTTCGCTGATCCGCTTAATGTTACCGCCCTTTCCTGCTGCATCCTGTCCCTCATATGCAATGATAACGGGAATTTTTTTCCGATACAATTCATTGTGCAGTTCACCTAAACGCTTTTGCAGACTGTCCAGCTCCTTTCGGTATGCTTCCTGATCTATGGTTTTATCTAAGGGAACTTCCGCAAGCTTTGGCATTTTCTTCAGAGGGAATATATTCTGAAGAATTGGCACAGACACCTTTTGGTTCTCCATGGCAGTCTCAATCCCTTCCACCAGATGCTCTAATACCTGCAGCTCCGCCCACTTTTTGTGTTTGGAATCCACCAGATACCATGGTGCTGTGGAGGTGTTTGTCTCCTCCAGATAGCGGTCAAAAACCTGCTGGCATTTTTCGTAATGCTTGTTTTGCCACAAATCATAATCACTGACTCTCCATTTGGTATTCTTATCTGCCAGGAGATCATTCAGACGTTTTTTCTGCTCCTTTTCACTGATGGTAAAAAAGAATTTCATTACTAAATAACCGTCATCCGTCAACTGCCGTTCCATCCTCTTTACACTTTGCACCCGTTTGGCATATTCCTGCTTTTTATAATTGCCCTGAACCTGCTCTCTGGTGATCTCTTCCATCCATCCCCCATCCAGAAATACAAACTTTCCCTTTTCCGGAATTTTCGTCACATACCGGTATAAAAAAGGCTTACGTTTTTCTTCTTCCGTAATCTTTTCCATGGAAAATACTTTAAAAAATCTAGGGTCAATGTTCTTGATGACTTTGCCGATAATGCTGCCCTTCCCAGCACTGCCGTATCCCTCCATCAGCACCAACACCGGCAGGTTATGTTCCTTTAGCTTCATTTGCAGGGCAAAGAGTCTGTTGCGTGCTGTCATCAGCCGTTCTCTCAATTCCTCTTCCTGGGGACATTCTGTTTTTACAAAATCTCTAATCATACCTGCTACCTCCCTTTTTTCTTAAACCGTTTTTTATGAGTATAACCAGTTTCTTGGCAAATTATAAGTAAGTCATCATCAGTGACAAAAGAAATCTACAAATCAAAGCTTAAAGTTTGAAAAAAATCCTCCACGCCCAGCTTTTCCTGCTTATATTGCAGCAAAAAGGACTTCATCTCGGAGTAGTTATCCCCCAAATCCGACAAAAATCCCTGTAAATTCTCGCTGTTAATACAATTACAATCCATCATCATCTGATAATAAATGCGCTCATTGCCATGCTCATGAAAAACCACCTGCCAAGTCTCCTCCGAGTCACAGCCCTTGCTGTGGCTCTGTAAATAATCCTTAAGTTCTTTCTCTGTGTCTTTCTCCATTCCCAAAGGATTCAGCAGCCGCAAAAAGCACAACCGCACCTTTGCCTGCCTTTTTTGCCGCAGAAAATAGGTCAGACTGTTTTCATCACTGCCATAATCCTCTTCTCCACAAAGCACCACCACCGTAAACCCCTGCTTATCCTCTCTACGCAGGTATTGCAGCAGCTTATAATCCCATTGCTGCAGCCATTTCTTGCTTCCTGCTTCCTTTAGGGAAAATAAATGAGTTGCATCCAATACATTTACTGTAGCAGCTAAAAGAGTACCAATCTGCTCTTTCTCTTCCTTGGAGAATTTGGAATTTCCCCCTTCTGTCAAAATTCTCTTTAAGGCTTTGCAGCCCTGAAATACCCCCTTTCCATACTCTGTGCAGTTATGGCTCAGCGTAATTTCCTCCAGACTGTCGCAGTTGGCAAACGCCCAATCCTCCAACCTTTCCACTGTCTTTGGCAAAATAATGCGGCGAAGTTGTTTTTGCCCCAGAAAGGCTTTCTTGGCAAGACAGGTGACTTGTCTGTGCTCTATTTCTTCTGGCAGATAAACCACCGGACTGCTGCCATGATAGGCAGTAATGGTGATCCCTCTCCCCTGTGCCATATATTCCAATCTGTCCGCACCCATATCCAGTTGTTTTCTCTGCATTTCGTTCCTCCTGCTATAAGTCTAACTGTGCAATCTGACTCTGAATGTCACTCTGCCGCTGGCTTAACATCAGAGAATCTGCATGTTTTTGGTAATCCTCTGAGCCAAACATGCTGATGAATTTGGCTGTATAAGTATTCACTGTAAGCTCCGTGACAAGAATCAACATCTCATTGCCCTCCTGAAACACCTCCTCGGCAAAAAGGAACAGATTATGAAGATGTGCCTCACATTCTTTCGTCTGACACTTCATCTGTGCCACTTGTTTTTCAAATTTTTCCTTTACTAATGCAAAGGCACCATCGGTATCGGTCACTTCGCTGCTCAACACCTCCTTCAAAGCATTCTGCAAAAAGAAAATAATTCCATTGTTCTTCTTTCGGTCGGCTGCGGACAAAGCCCCTGCCTTTTCCAAGCTCTTTACTGTCCTTTGCTTTCCTTTTGCAAGTTTTTTTAACATATCCGCTGCCTGGGACACTTCCTTACTGTCTGACTGTTCCGCCATAGTTTTAAATGCTTTCAAAGAAGTAAACAAGTCCGTAAGATATTGGGAAGTTTCCATATTCTCTTTAATTTCGCTGGTACATTTGTCCAATAACATACCCAAAAGAGACAGTCTTTCATCAAAGGAGGCACTGCCTGCTCTGGACTTTGCCAATTCTGAAGGATTGCCTGCCAGAATTTCCTCAATCCGATAATCCTTTTTGTATTTATTATACAAATCATAATAAGCACAAAATTCTCTTACAATCCTTTCATTGCCCAGATACTGCCCCACCAGAGCCTCATCCACCTTAAGATTTTCCTCTTCATATAAGCTAATAATCTCCGACAAATCTTCCCAGCCTCTGGCAGTTACATAGCTTCTGCCATCCACCGTCATTTCAATATGGTAAAAATGCTCCTTCTTCAATTCCAGATAATTAATGACTGCATTGTGGATTCCCTTAATCCCTGCATATTCTTTCCAAGTATTAAAATCCGCTTCCACCCGTAGTATCTTAAGTCTGTCCATAGTAACCACATCAAACTCTCGGACGGATTTATTGTATTCTGGCGGATTACCAGCAGTAACAATGACCCACCCATCTGGAATCCTATGTCTGCCAAAGACTTTGTATTGCAGAAACTGCAGCATGGAGGGTGCCAGAGTCTCGGAAACACAATTAATTTCATCCAGAAACAAAATCCCTTCTTTGATACCACTCTCCTCCATCACATCATAGATGGAAGAAATAATTTCGCTCATGGTATATTCCGATACATCATATTCCATTCCTTCATACACCTTATGCTTAATAAAAGGCAGCCCCAAAGCCGATTGTCTGGTATGATGGGTCATGGAATAGGAAACCAGTGCAATGCCAAGCTCCTCTGCAATCTGTTCCATAATGGCTGTCTTTCCCAACCCCGGTGCACCTAACAAAAATACCGGTCTTTGCCTGATGATGGGAATCCGATATTCTCCAAATTGATCTTTCTTTAAATAAATTTGAACTGAATTTTTGATATAATCTTTCGCTTCCTTGATATTCATGTATGTCCTCCAAATGTTTAATATCCCATACTTAAAACATATTTTTCATCTAGTCAGTCTTAATGCCTGCCGAACTGTCCCTTTTCACGTTCTCTGCTTCCAACTCGTCTTCCTCCAATACCACTTTGATCGCCCAAGAGGGCACCGGCGGTCTGGTATCATTCTCATCCAGAAATGCAAACATGGTGTCATACTTCGGTATTCGCTCCGGATATACTCCAAAGCCATCCGTAAAATAAATCACACCCTTTAGATTTTGAAATTCCTTCTGCTCTCTCAGTGCTTCAATATAATCAAATGCCGGTCTGAAATCAGTGGCTCCAAAACCCTTCAGCTTGCCGTAACTGATAAAACGTTCAAACTCCTCATCATTGGTGATTTTTGTATCACTCTGCACCTGGTTGTCACATTGTATAATGTGAATGTTGGTTTTTCTGAAAAAACTTTCATTGCTCTTTAAAATAGAGTAAGTCTTATTCAAAAAAGTCTTTACAATCCTGCCACGACAGGAAGCAGAGGTATCAATTACAATGACAAATTCCCGCACCTTGTTTACATCCTTATATTCCAAAGGCTCCACCAAGGGCATATTTCCATAGGTGGAAAGACCATAGGTATAATAAACATAATCAAATTCATCATCATTGATTTGTATATCTTCCCCCATTACCATAAACCGTTTTAAAATACTGCTGTAATCATAGTGGTCTCTGGTGGCTTCTGCAAGATTTTTCTCCAAGCTTTCCGAGGTATTCTTATCCTTAGAAAAGGATTTTAAATCTGCTTTGATTCGCTCACTGATCCGTTTCCACTGTTCGTTGGATATGGTCAACTCCTCTTTGGAAATACTTGACCAGAACAAATGTTCGTCTTTTTTGAAATAATAGCGGTATTCTTCCAAAGCTGTCTGGGTGGGGGGATTATTCTTGAAATATTTATAGATTTTCTCTGCTGTCAGAACACCTATATCCTCCTTCAGCACTCGAAGCTTATTCTCTGCTATCTCATCTTGTTTGATTCTTGTATTGTGAAAATTCAATTCTATAATAATATTTTCCACTGCAATATCTGCTGCCAAATCCCAGTATGTGCCATCCAGCTTATTGTATGCAAAATTGTGATAAAACACACAATGCAGCAGCATATGCAGATAGATTCTGGTTAAGTAGGCAGGCTCTTTTTGATATCTGCCCAGGACAAAACGAGTATCATAATATATCTTTCCGCCATCACATGCCATACCCTTTAATTCATCCTGAACCTCTATCTTCAGGGCAGATAATGCATTATCTAAAAAACGAAGATTTACCAAAATCTCATCCTTAGCAAGTTTTAAAATTTCCTGTGCCAGTGCACCGGCTTTTTTTTGTTTCTCTTTTTGCTCCTGTGAGAGTTTTCCTTCCATGACCCACCTCCTGTCTATATCGTTCAAATCTCGTAACAGTTCAGATACCTGAACTGTTACTTGCAAAAGCCCATTTAAAATCTGCTCCGCAGATGGGGCTTTTGCCTGCTCCCGCTGTATTTTCGTACGGTCTGTGCAGTAAATGCACAGACCTACCTGAACTGTTACCAAATCTCTACAAAATACCCTAAGTTTTATTATTTCCAATATGTATCATGTTATCACGAAACAGGCCAGTTTTCAATCGGAATCAGTAGGTTTTCGTACTTTCCACACTTACCGCCAAGCCATATGCCAATATAGATAGAATGCTTGATTTTTTGAATATCTTGTGATATTTGCAATTCCCGAACTTTCCTAAAAAATATTTAGGCAAACAATAGAAAGCACGCTCTGCAAACTTTCTATTGTCATGAACTATATAAGGGGAATGCCATCGGCACTCCCCTTATATATCTCACACTATATCTTCTCTTACTCTTCCAATAAAATCTTAGTGATTCTAGCCATAGATTCCTCAAACTCTTCCATGGAGGAATTGTAGAATTTTAAGAACTTATCCACCACGTTTGGATCATCTAACAGCTGTGGTGTTTCAAAATTGATGCCACTGATGTACTCATCCCAATGCTCCAGTTTCCAAGTATCTCTATCTGAAGCTCTGTCAATCATTCTCTGGTGACATACCTCCGGATCAGTGACTACCCAAATAACACATAATTCTGCATTATGTTTCGCAATCTTAGACTTCAACTGATTCATATACTGGGGATCTCTGATTTCTCTTGTGAAAGGAGCATTAATTAGCACTAAATCATCATATACTAAAGCTTCCAAACCTAAATCCACGATGGCATCATATTCATAATCACGAATATGTTCTTCAAAGAAATCAGAACTTCTATTGTACTCTTCATTGGCAACTTTAAAAATCTGCTTTGACAAAACAATTAATGTATCCTTATCTAAATAAACAATATGCTTTAAGTTCTCTGCCAACTTCTTTGAAATAAATGTCTTTCCACATGCTGGAGGTGAGGTAACTAAAATTAATTTCTTCTTCATAATTGTCCAATTCCTTTCTTCTTGTCCACTGAATTGCAGAACATAGTATTAGTATAATTTAATTTTATTATTTTTGCAATATCTTAGTAAAACTCTTAAACTCAATTATAGCATACCTATTTTATTTTTTCCATATGGAATTTCATTTTCCTGCTAAATATTCCATACTTTTACAGTTACTATTTTGTTGTTTTTTCACCCGCTTTCAGACACTGTCCTGTCTATCGCCTCTCTCCTTTAACCTCTTATACATCTTACCATTTTCACGCATACATTCCTCCATGGCAAAGACCGTTTTCCATAAATAATTCCAATCTTCCCGCTGAATCTTAGCATATACAGGCAATTCCTCTGTGCGAATCTTATACTTTTTCAATCGTAAAGGGTGAATCCCATGACTGCGGAGACTTTCCTCCATGATCTGGCGGCACTGCCTTGCAGTTCTGTAAGTATTCTTCCATCTTCCCTGACCCTGATAATACAAAATTCCCTGTATCACCAGTCTGTCCACCTCATTCCACCAATCTTTCTTGGAAATGTGCACTTGATAAAATTCAGCAAGAATTAATAGAATCAATAGTTTTCCTGCCTGCAAAATTTCTTCCTTTTCCTTACATGCTCTTGCAATAATTTCTTCCAATCGGAGATACGGATGCTGTTCCATAAATTTGTGTTCCTCAGGAAAAATCCATACAATCCCATTGAGCAGCTTCCAGTATTCCTTAAAACCTCCCTGACGAACCTTAATCATCATGCCAGTAAGCCAGTCCAGATCCGCTCCACTGCGCATATCAAAAAAAGCCTCATATGTAGCATTGTGATATTCTGACTGGTAATAAAGCTTCCCCCATTCCTGCTTTGCGATTCTGTCAATTCCCTCCTGCCATTGAAAAAACTGCTCTTTGGAAAGCAGAATATACGCCAATAAAAAGGTTACATCCATGCAAAAGGGATTTTCTCTCCTGCGCATAACAGGTGTCTCTGGCAGCCACTCTGTGTAATACCCATCACCTACTGCTCCCTTCTTTGTCTTAGTAAAACACAAATTTTCCTGAATGGTACACAAACAGTACCCCTGTGTCAAAATGCTCGTCTCCTTCATTTCCTCTCTCCTTCACGTATTACTCTACTCTCTTTGGGATATGTATTCATAGATATTGAATACTTTTTGAATAATTATGTAAGAACTTTATCATATGATGTCTGATTTGTCAAGAATATTGTTAAGATTTGTAATTTTCGATGTAACAGTTCAGCCATAGCCCGCTTTGTGTGCGAATCATGCTTGCATGAATGACCACATAAGCGTGGCTATGAACAAAAAAAGCTGCGTAGCAGCAGAGAAGCACCATAGGTGCGTTTTGCGAATGGCGTAGACCGAACTGTTACTTTTCGATCATCGTTCGTTACTGTCACAGATTTCCTGTGCACAGTATTAAGCTTTTCATGCAGTGTTTTATAGATATCTGTATCCATATCTTTTATTCCAGCAAAGCTTTCATATTGAATCTGATAAATGGTTCTGTCATCTCAGTTCTGCATTTTAATCTGTTCTCCCTGAATCAGCAGATATCTTATCAGCACAGCAGCATCCAAATTTTCCTTATACATATCCACTGCCGTAATCTGATGGTTGTCATAGGTAGTATAATAGTATACTCCTTTCTCTGCATTACAGCAGGATGTATAAATGGTAACCTCATATTGCCCATCCTCCAGTTCACAACACCCCCGCTGCTGGTCAACAGAACCTAAAATATGGAAAAACTGACTGACACTCTCTGATTCGGAATCACTGCAAACGGAATTCATTTTCACAAAGGAAACCCTCACAAAACGAGACTGAGAGGATAAATCTCCCGGAAGCCCCAATGCACCCATGCCACGGCTGTATGTTTTTAGTGGTAATTTGTCAGAGAAATGATTCTGGGGTGCTTTCACCGACAAATTCATATAATTGTTTAATTGAAACATCTGCTCCTCAAATGGTGGATTGTTTGTAAGAATCCCCACCGGATTGTCATAAATATGCATACCATCTTTCATGACCTCAACCGTGATTGTTTCATGACCATCTGAAATCAGCCAGTGAAGCTCAGCCAGAGGCAATGTGTCATTAAAGCGGGTATTGTCAATATTGATTCTGTGCAGTAATTTTCTGGCTTCCTGAACCGTAGCACACTGTCCCAAAATCCATGGGATGAACTCAAATTGAGCCACATTATCTTTTCCACGAACTTTATTCCCATATACCGCATTACCCACAAAGTTCAGTCCTGCCATCCCCAGTCCCTTTTCGTTGACGGCATCATAATACAATGGATAATTCTCCATCACACAAGCCACACCAATCATGGCATAATGGCTGTTCATTAGACCCATATCCCGAAAATGAAAAGCATACTTGCGAGGTACTATTACCACCTCTTCCCCATAGGAAAGTTCATAATCCATAGTACGCCCAAAGTAAAAATCCTTTGTCCTGTAAGTTGCTGCTGTACACATAGCAATCCCTCCTTGCCTGCAAATGATATTTTTCCGCAACGATTCCCCGCAAAGTCGTGTATTTTCGGAATCGTTACGATATTATATATATCCATACTATTGTTATAATATGTATGTATCTGTCTGCTGATTTACTGTCCTTTTGCTGTCATAGCCACAATGGGCACATTTAATGCATCCTCCCGAAAATGCTATGTCAATGTCTTGCTATTTCCGTTATTCCTTTTCTTACTTCCGATGCTCAATGGTGGAAAATTCTCTGTGTTCACCTACAAACTTATATGCCGGACGGATAATTTTCCCTTTGTTTACCAATTCTTCCAGTCTATGTGCACTCCACCCGGAGATTCTGGCAATGGCAAACATTGGTGTGAACAATTCTCTTGGAATGCCCAGCATGGTATAAACAAGACCACTGTAAAAGTCCACATTTGCACATATGGGCTTAAAGAGTTTACGTCTTTTTGCTATCAGCTTTCCTGAAATACGCTCCACCGTAGTATAAAGTTCAAATTCCTTCTGCATACCTGTTTCTTCAGAAAGTCTCTTGGCATATTTTTTCAGAATAACCTCTCGGGGATCCGAATTGGTGTAAACCGCATGACCCATACCATAGATAAGCCCTGCTTTGTCAAAGACCTCCTTATCAAGTATTTTGATAAGATACTCTGTCAATGCTTCTTCATCCTGACAATCTCTGCAATGTTCCTTTAAATCATCAAACATCTGCATAACTTTCAAGTTAGCACCTCCATGGCGGTGTCCCTTTAAGGAGGACATGGAGGCTGCCACTGCAGAATAGGTATCTGTGCCGGAACTGGTTACTACATGATTGGTAAAGGTGGAATTGTTTCCGCCACCATGCTCTGCATGAAGTACCAATGCAATGTCTAAAACCTTTGCCTCTAATTTAGTGAACTTTCCATCCTTACGAAGCATATAAAGGATGTTTTCTGCTGTGGAATATTCTGTTTTTGGCGGACGGACTACCAACGTTTTGTCTAGTTGAAAATGGCGATAAGCATAGTAAGAATACACTGCCATCATGGGCAGCTTGGCAATAAGCTGCAGTGACTGACGCAGTACATTTGGTACATCAATGCTATCCGGATTAGCATCATAGGAATATAAAAGTACAATACATTTCTGCAGAGCATTCATTAGATTGGCAGGTGGTGCTTTCATAATAACATCACGCACAAACTGTCCTGACAATTCTCTTAAACTTCCCAAAATATTTACAAAGCTGTCAAATTCCTCTTTGCTTGGCAGTCTGCCAAAGAGCAAAAGATAGGTAGCCTCCTCAAAGTAAAAACATTCCCTGGAACCGCCCTGAATCAGATCCTGTACATTAATTCCCTGAAAATACAATTCTCCATCCACAGGCTGCATTTCTCCATCCACTATTTTGGTGGCAACCACATCGGAAACCTCCGTCAAACCAGTCAGTACTCCTTTTCCATTGGAATCCCGCAGCCCCCGCTTCACATCAAATTTTGAATACAAATCCTGATTAATCTCTCCAGAACGCATACAGTGTTCCACCAGATTATTAAATTGCAGATCTAATTCTTCTCCTAATTCCATCATTGTGTGTCTTTCCATATATATCATTCCTTTCTGTCCCACATTCTTGTCTTTCATAAGAAGGTAATATTCAACAAAAATACTGTGCTGAACATCCGCAGAAAAACAGCTTTCTCATTCTTATGGATATGCAAAAAGCACTGACTCCGATTTCCTCCTCGAATCAGTGCTTTATATACTAACGGATTTATTATACATCCTTTTTTACAAAAATGCAAGTTGTAGTTTTTTCATTTTTCATTTCTGTTTACTTTGTAACTATTCAGTACCCTCATAGTTGCGAGCAAAAATCCATGCAGCATCACCTTGCAAACTTACATTTTTTGTTGGATTCTCAAAAAATTCTCAAATTTATAAACAGCTTGCTTTAAAAACTTAAATTTTTATAAATCGCTTGCTTTGGAAACCTTACTCCCTTATAATTAGCAAGGAAAAATCTGTAAGGAGGAAACATTTCATGCTAGAATTAAAGAACATAAAAAAAGATTATCTGGCAGGGGAAAATACAGTTTATGCCCTAAAGGGTATCAACCTGAAATTCCGTGCCAGTGAATTTGTATCAATTCTCGGACCATCCGGCTGTGGTAAAACCACCCTGCTGAATATTATCGGCGGCTTGGATCAATACACCAAAGGCGATTTGATCATCAATGGCAAGTCCACTAAGGATTTCAAGGACAGAGATTGGGATACATACCGCAACCATTCCATTGGCTTTGTGTTTCAAAGCTACAACCTGATTCCTCATCAGAGCGTACTGCAAAACGTGGAACTGGCATTGACCATTTCCGGTGTCTCCAAATCAGAACGACGGGAACGTGCCAAAAAGGCATTAGAAGAAGTGGGTCTTGGCAGCCAGCTTGCCAAACGCCCCAGCGAAATGTCCGGCGGTCAAATGCAGCGTGTTGCCATTGCCAGAGCTCTGGTAAACAATCCAGATATCATTCTGGCAGACGAACCTACTGGTGCTCTGGATACAGAAACCAGCGTACAGGTGATGGAACTGTTAAAGAAAATTTCCAAAGACCGTCTGATTGTAATGGTAACCCACAACCCGGAGCTGGCGGAAAAATACTCTTCCCGCATTATTCGTATGTTAGACGGAACCATCCGGGATGATTCTGCCCCTTTAAGTGAAGAAGAGATAAGTGCAGAAAAGTTAAAGGATCAAGAAGCACTGGAGGCTTCGAAAAAAGGGAAAAAGAAGAAAAAGCCCTCCATGTCCTTTTTCACAGCCTTTTCCCTTTCTCTGAAAAACCTCTTTACCAAGAAAGGGCGTACCACCCTCACTGCTTTTGCGGGAAGTATCGGTATTATCGGTATCTCTCTGGTACTGGCAATCTCTCAGGGCTTATCCGGTTACATCGACATGATTCAGGAGAATGCACTTTCCTCCTATCCCTTGTCCATTCAGGCCCAAAGCCAAGATTTATCCTCGCTTATGGAAACTTTTATGAGCATCAGCAAGGATGAATGCACCCATGAAACAGATGCCGTTTATCAGAAATCTGCCATCTATGACATTGTAAATGCTTTAAACAATGTGGAAGTCACTGAGAATGATTTAAAATCCTTTAAATCATTTTTAGATAAGGAATGTGCCAAAAAAAAAGAAGAAAAAACTCTTGCGGCTGCCATAAACGGTATTCATTATTCTTATGATTTGGATCTACAAATCTATACAAAAAATGTGGATGGCAACATTATTAAATCGGACACCATGGAATTGATGCAGAATTTGCTTTCCAATTATATGGGAACCGATATGTCTGCCATGACCAATATGAGCGGATCCTCTATGATGGGCGGTTCTTCCATGGGCGGCATGGCCTCCTCTCTGTGGCAGGAATTGCTGTCCGGTGACAATGGTTCGAAAATTAATGACCTGTTGAAAAATCAGTATGAGGTAGTCTATGGTGCATGGCCAAACAGCTATGATGAAATCGTACTGGTGTTAGATAAAAATAACGAATTAGATGATTTGACACTCTATGCTTTAGGGCTGGAATCTGAAGACGACATGAATGCTCTTATGGATGCTGCTTACAACGGTGGTGAATTAGAAACCAAAAGCAATCAATGGAGCTATGAAGAAATCTGTGATATGGAGTTCCGAACGGTTTTGAATTCTGACTGTTTCAGCTATGATGAACATACAGGACTTTACAATGACTTAAGGGAAACAGATGCCGGTCTGCAATATTTGTATGACAACGGCTTAACTCTTAAGGTATCCGGTATTATTAAGCCAATGGAGGATTCAGAAACCACCATGCTTACCGGTTCCATCGGCTACACCAAGGACTTAACGGAATATGTGGTGGAAAATTCCAACAAATCTGATGTCATTGATGCACAGTTGAAGGATGCCCACACAGATATTTTAACCGGGCTTCCCTTTAAGGAAAACACCGGAGACTTAACCGAGGAAAAGAAACAGACCGCTTTGTTGGAATATATTGACGGCTTAGACGAAACAAAAAAAGCAGCACTGTATATTGATATTTGCAGCGTACCCGATGAAGACGAGTTAAATTCCAATGCTGCTCAGACCATGGCTGCTATGTCCAGAGAGGAAATGGAGACCAATGTAAGTCAGGCACTCATTCAGCAAATGGGTATGGGGGAAGATGATGTGAATTCTTATATTGCATCCATGAGCGATGATGAAATAAAAGAAATTTTCACCAACATGCTTTTGGAACAGATGAAGCTTCAATATGCCCAGCAGGTAAAGCAGCAGCTTTCTGCCATGAGTACCGCTGAGCTTTCCGGTGCTTTGGATGCTGCAAAGGGAGGCTATACCACGAAGCAATGTGCTGTTTATTATGATAATGTAATGGAATTTTCCCAGAATACCTATGATGGGAATCTTCAGGAAATGGGTTATGTGGACTTAGATGACCCGTCTGCCATTAATATCTATGCCTCTTCCTTTGAAAACAAAGAGGTCATTGAGGATTCCATTGCGGAATACAACAAGGGTGTGGAAGAAAATTCTGAAATTAAATATACGGACTATGTGGGAATTATGATGAGCTCTGTCAGCTCTATCATTAATGCTATTACCTATATCCTGATTGCCTTTGTGGCCATCTCCCTGATTGTATCTTCCATTATGATTGGTGTCATCACTTTAATCTCTGTTCAGGAGAGAACCAAGGAAATCGGTATTTTGCGAGCCATCGGAGCATCCAAGCATGACGTATCCAGCATGTTTAATGCAGAAACGGTAATTATCGGCTTTTGTGCCGGACTGCTGGGAGTACTGGTTACCTATGCACTTTGCATTCCTATTAACAGTGTGATTCACTCTGTGACAGGAATCAACTCCTTAAACGCAGTCCTTCCAATTCCGGCTGCTGTTATCTTAGTATTAATCAGTGTCATTCTCACATTGATTTCCGGATTGATTCCTTCTAAGAGTGCAGCAAAGAAAGACCCTGTTGTGGCACTTCGTACGGAGTAAGTATCGGCAATTATTTCAGGATATATTTGTCTGTATTTGAACTCTATGGAAACTTATAATCAACAAAAAACCTCTCCGGTTATGAGTATTTCTTAACCAGAGAGGTTTTTCATTATGAATTAAGTCTTAGTTTTTTTTCGGCTGTCTCATAGGTTGTCATATCCGTACTTCGAATTTTTTCTCTCAAAGGCAGCACTAAGGAGGGCGATACTGACAATTCGTCAATGCCCATGGCAAGAAACTGCTCTGTCAGTTCCAAATCTCCGCCCAATTCTCCGCAGATGCCAATCCATGCCCCATGCTTGTGGGCATTGTCTGCTGCAAATTCTATCATGCGAAGCAGCGCCGGATGGTGTGTGTCACAGAAACTTTCCAGCTTTGGATTCTGGCGGTCAATGGCAAGGGTATACTGGGTCAAATCGTTGGTTCCCACGCTGAAAAAGTCCACCTCTTTTGCCAACATATCACTGACCATAACTGCTGCCGGGGTTTCAATCATAATTCCAAGCTCCACATCCTCTTTCAAAGGCAGACCCTCTGCCTTCAATTCTTCCTTCACCTCAGATACCACTTGTTTGATTTTGTGAATCTCCTCCAATGATATAATCATGGGAAACATAATACCTAAATTTCCATATACCGAAGCCCGATACAATGCCCGAAGCTGTGTCTTAAAGATTTCCGGTCTGGTAAGACAAATACGAATGGCACGAAAGCCCAGTGCCGGATTCTCTTCCTTGTCTAAATGGAAATAATCGATCTGCTTATCTGCACCGATATCCAAGGTTCGAATAATTACCTTTTTCCCTGCCATCTTCTCTAAAATCTGGCGATAAGTGCTAAACTGCGTTTCCTCACTGGGATAATCACTGCTCTCTAAGTACAAAAATTCACTGCGGAACAATCCAATGCCTCCGGCATCATTGGCAAGCACCTGACCTATATCGGACAGTCCGCCCACATTGGCAAAGACTTTGATTTTTTGACCATTTAAAGTAACATTTTCCTTTCCCTTTAACTCCTTTAACAACTCTTTCCTATGTTCCTGTGCCTGCTGCTGTCTTCTCATTTCCTCCAGCATTTTCTGTTCCGGCTCAATATAAATTGTCCCTGTGCTGCCGTCTACAATAGCTTCCTTTCCATTATACTCTGCCAATAGCTCTTCTCCCAAGCCGATCACTGCCGGCAGATTCATGGTACGGGCTAAAATTGCCGTATGAGAATTAGAGGAACCAAACTTGGTACAAAACGCCAGCACTTTGGATTTATCCATCTGTACCGTTTCCGATGGTGCTAAATCATCTGCACATATAATATGCTTTTCTTCGGTCTGGCTCTGCTCTTCCTGAGACTGCTGCAGATTTCTCATGATGCGATTGGAAATATCCCGAATATCTGCCGCCCGCTCCCGCATATATTCATCCTCCATGGCTGCAAACATATCTGCAAAATTGTCGGAGGTAACTGCCACCGCATACTCTGCATTGAGACATTGACTGTGGATTATATTATCCACAGAGTCATTGTAATCCGGGTCATCCATCAATGCCTGATGAATGGCAAATATCTGTGCACTGGATTCTCCCACTTCTTTCACTGCCTTCTCATACAAACTTTGAAGTTGTTCTTTCGATATCTCCTTCGCTGTCTCAAACCGTTCCATTTCTTTTTGGGTATTCTCAATTCGAGTTCTCTTTACGCTGATTTCATCCCGTTTGACAAATGCAAGCTTCCCTATGGCTATCCCCCCAGATACACCTTTTCCCTTTAGTTCAACCATACATACTCCTCCATTTTATTCTCCAAATCCACTCTCAAACATAGCAACCGCCTCATCCAACACTGCCTGTTCCTCTGCTCCGTCACACACAATTTCTACGGTGCTGCCGCACTTAATTCCTGCGGACATAATCTGCATCACTGCCTTACCATTTATACTTTTACCATTCACATTTAGTTTTACATCACATTCCTTGTGCTTGTTCATTGCCTGTGCCAGCACACCTGCAGGTCTCATGTGAAGTCCCTGTGCATTAATTACCTCTACTGTTTTTGCTACCATAATCATCGTCTCCTTTTCTATTATTCCTCTACCTTTTTCTTCAACAGTGCCAGCATAAACATGCCCACCAAAGAACCAATCACCAGTGCCAAAATATAAAACATCCGATTTCCTATTACCGGAAATACAAAGACTCCTCCATGGGGTGCCATTAAGGTACAGTTAAATGCCATAGATAAACCGCCGGCGGTTGCCGCCCCTATAAGACAGGATGGAATCACACGGATAGGGTCTGCTGCCGCATAAGGAATGGCACCTTCTGTAATAAAGCTTAATCCCATAATATAATTCACCAATCCATTCTTCCTTTCCTCCTCTGTCCAACGGTTCTTAAAGAATGTGGTGGACAAAGCAATGGAAATCGGAGGAACCATACCGCCAATCATAACTGCCGCCATAATATCATAGCTGCCGGAGGCGATTGCCGCCACACCAAACACATAGGCTGCTTTGTTAAAAGGACCTCCCATGTCAATGGACATCATTCCTCCAAGAACACATCCAAGAACAATCTTGCTACTGCTGCCCATGGAACTTAAGAAATTGGACAAACCTGTGTTTATCATTCCCATAAAAGGATTTACTGCACACATCACAATGGCAATCACCAAAAGTCCTGCCAGCGGATAAATCAATACTGGCTTAATGCCCTCCAATGCCTTCGGTAGCTTATCACATAACTTTTCTATGCCCAGCATCAGAAAACCTCCTGCAAAACCTGCCAGCAGTGCTCCCAAAAAGCCCGAGGGTACATCACCGCCCACATTGGTAAAAGTAGAACCAAGAGTTGCCAGATATCCCCCCACCAGACCTACTAAGAAGCCCGGACGGTCTGCAATACTCATACCAATATATGCTGCCAAAACGGGTACCATGAAATTAAATGCATAACCACCAATGTTTTTGAAAAAGGCTGCCAGTGTGGTGTAAGTACCAAAGGTGCTGTCCTGAGGTGCTCCCGCAACGGTGTCAATTAAAAATGCCAGTGCAATAAAGATACCTCCAGCCACTGTAAAGGGCAGCATATTAGACACACCATTCATTAAATGCTTATATATCTTACGTCCAAAGGTTTCCTCATCTGTTTCTTCTTCTGCTGCTCCTGCACCCTCATGCTGATAGATCCCTGCCTTACCTTCCACAATCTTCTGTATCAGTTCCTCCGGTTTTTTAATCCCATCTGACACCTTGGTGGTGAGTACTTTTTTTCCGGAAAATCTCGCCATTTCCACTGTTTTATCTGCTGCCACAATAATACCGTCACACTGTTCAATTTCCTTTTTGGTAAGTACATTTTTGGCTCCGCCGGAGCCATTTGTCTCCACCTTAATGGAAATACCCAGCTTCTTACCTGCCTTTTCTAATGCCTCCGCTGCCATGTATGTGTGAGCAATACCGGTAGGACAGGCAGTGACTGCCAAGACTTGGTAACCCTCTTTATTTTCCTGCACAGCCTTTGGCTCTGCTGGGAATTTCTCCTGTTCCATAGTGTCAATAATTTTCAAAAATTCCTCTTTATTCTTTGCCTGCAAAAGCTTTGCCCGGAAATCTTCGTCCATGAGAATTGTCATCAACCGGGACAACACTTCCAAATGTACATCTCCATCATTGGGTGCCGCAATCATAAATAGCAAATTGGAAGGTTCTCCATCCATGGCTTCATAGTCCACACCCTTAGGTACTGTCATGGCAGCCAAAGAGGGTTTTTTCACCGCCTCACTTTTTGCATGGGGAATGGCAATCCCTTCACCCACCGCCGTGGAACTTAACTCTTCTCTTGCCAAGATTCCTTTCTTATAAGCTTCTTTATCAGTAATACTTCCACCTTTTATCTGCAGTTCAATTAATTGATTGATTGCATCTGTCTTATCTTTTGGTGCTGCATTTAGCTGAATACTGTTTTTACTTAATAAATCTACAATCCTCATAAAAATCTACTCCTTTCCTTACCTCTTTAAAAGAAGTCTGTAACTGTTCTGTAAACGCACAATTCTGTAATAAACAGTTACAAAAGCCTCTCAATCACTTCTTTTGTGGCTAATCCCTCGGAAAATGCTGTTGCCCCGCCTGCGGCAGTTGCCAATTTTAAGGCATAGCCATAATCCTTTTTTTGACTGCCTGCCAAAAAGCCTGCCACCATGGAATCTCCTGCTCCCACAGAATTTTTTACCTGACCTTTACATACACCTGCCACATGCACCTTCTGATTTTCGTCCACCAGCAATGCTCCATCCCCTGCCATGGACACTAACACATTTTTAGCTCCCATCTCCTGAAGCTTTTTGGCATATTTTTCAATATCATCTAAGCCTTGTAAATTTACCTGAAAGATTTCTGCCAACTCATGATGATTGGGCTTAATTAAAAAGGGATGATACTTTAATACATTTACCAAAAGCTCCTTTGTGGCATCCACCACAATCTGAATGTTACGTCCCTGCAGCTTTTCTAAAATCTGTTCATACATATTGGAGGGCAATGTGCTTGGAATACTGCCTGCCAGTACCAGCGTATCATTATCCTGAATCTCATTGATATACTCCATAAGCTTATCAATATCTGCCTGAGTGATTTCTGGACCCTGACCGTTTAGCTCTGTCTCCTCTCCTGCCTTTATTTTTACATTAATCCTGGAGGCTCCCTTTGCTAAATGTACAAAAGAACAATCGATTCCTTTTTCCTGTATCCCCTTTTCGATTGCCTCTCCTGTAAAGCCTGCCACAAAACCCAATGCCTTGGAGGAGAATCCCAGTTCCTTTAATACCTGTGATACATTAATGCCTTTTCCTCCAATATACATTTCCTCTTTGGTTGCCCTGTTCACTTCGCCCAGGCTTATGGTGTCTGTATGCACCACATAGTCTATGGCTGGATTGAATGTCACTGTATATATCACACTATCACTCCTTTCCTGCTTTGTAACTGTTCAGCACCTTTTCAGTGCTGTATGGAATCGTTACCCTACTTCTATTATCTTTGCCGCCTTTTGATACTTTTCATCCTCCAGACAGTCTGTGATAATGGTAAGTTCTAAAAGTGATGCAAAGGTAACGGCTGTTATTTTGTCAAATTTTGAATGGTCGGCTAACGCATATGCCTGAAGGCTGTTTTTTACCACTGCCCTTTTCACGCTTGCTTCCTGCATATCCGGAGTACTAAGTCCCCCTTCTAAGGCAATTCCATTTACACCTAAAAAGCTTTTGGTAAAATTGAAATTATTTAAGGCTGCAATGCATTCAGCACCTACCACCGCTTCTGTACTGGCTTTGATTTGCCCTCCGGTGATAAATACCCGATGCCCCAGCTCTGCCAGGTGTTTCGCATGCATAAAGCCATTGGTGACATAGACTGCTTTCTTTTGGGGAAGATAAGATATCATTCGCAATGTTGTAGTGCCTGCATCAATAAATACAAAATCATCCTCTTCAATCAATGATGCCGCATACTTTGCTATCATATCCTTTTCTTTTTGAAAGCACTTTTCCTTTGTCTGTACAGTTTCCTCTTCAAAGATAAATTTCTTTTCTTTGACGGTTGCTCCACCATGTACTTTATTAAGTTTTCCCATTTCGTCTAAAGTATTCAAATCCCTGCGTATTGTAGATACAGAACTATTTAACATCTCACAAAGCTCAGTGATCTTTATGGTCTTTTTCTCCTGCAGAGTCTGAAGAATCAAGTGATATCGTTCCTCTGTCAGCATATTTCTGCCCCCTTTTCATAATTGTCCGGTACACAACTGTACATTCCCTTACCCTGACATTTTTCTTTGTTGCTCTTCCATTTGTGTTATTATTTTGACGTTTTTTGATTTCTTACTTATTATTATATCATTAAAACGTAACTTTTCAATAGTTATTTTCCAAAATAAGCCAAAAAAAACCATTTTCGTTCATTTTAACAATTATAATATCTGGGTTTGTGCATTCTGCATATTCTATGGAAAGTTGTAGCTTTTTATACAATTTTCTAACAATTATTATGATGTATGCTATTTTCCAAATATCACAAAAAACTCCATCACTTTGGTCATGGACTTGACCTGTGATGAAGTTTCTATGCTGCAATGGTATCCGTTTTGTCCTTGCAGTGGTACCTTTGACCACAGAAGGCTTACATAGGATTTCTGCAATATCTGTTACTGTTCCCATCCTTCACAGTTACAGATATTGTTTTAAATCTTTCATAAATTCTTCTTCGGATTCTATTAAAGCTTTTGCTGTTTGCTGGGCTTCTGAATCTGCTCCTGCATAAGTATTCTTGTATTCGCTCAAGGACTGGATTCCCATGTTACAGCCATCCATCATAAGCTTGGCTATCTGATGATTGTCCTCTCTCATCTTTAGTTTCATCTCGGCAGTAAGCCATGAAAACGCAGAGGCAATCATTCCTGGTTCCTTTTCTTTCTTCCCGGCCCTTGCTAACCGTTCTAAAATCTTCTTTTGCAGTTCTTTGTGATGGGTTTTCGTTTTCTCTAACAGAGCTTTTAAGTCTGTTTCCATATTATAATCCATCACTTGATCGATGCTTGCCACTGCCATTTCGATTCCCGAATAGCATTCCTGCAATAATTGTACGCTGTCTTCATTCATGATGGCATCCTCTTTTCCTTTTTATGTTTTGGTTAGTATGGGCCGATTTATATAAAAATATACACCATATATTTTTGTCTGTTTTCTACTTTTACAAAATAAATTTTCCCACCGTATACACCAAAAATGCTGCCACCCATGCAATCATACACTGTCCTGCCACCACTGCCACAGCCCATTTTCTGCCCAACTCACGTTTGATGGATGCCACCGCTGCAACGCAGGGAGTATATAGAAGGCAAAATCCTAAAAGTGCTGCCGCTCCTGCTGTTGTCAAAGCACCCTGCAGAGTTTCGGTGGAACCATATAATACCGCCAAAGTGGACACTACACTTTCTTTTGCCATAAATCCGGTGATTAAAGCAGTGGAAATACGCCAGTCACCAAAGCCTAAGGGAGCAAATATGGGAGCCATAAACGAGGAAAACAAAGCCAGCATACTGTCTTTGGAATCTGCCACTACATTTAAGTGCAGGTCAAAGTTTTGCAAAAACCATATCACTATGGTGGCTATGAAAATTATACCAAATGCCCTCTGCAAAAAATCTTTTGCCTTTTCCCACAAGAGTTGTGCCACATTTCTCACCCCCGGCAGACGGTAGTTGGGCAGCTCCATTACGAAGGGCACCGGTTCCCCTTTAAATTTGGTGGTTTTCAGAAACAATGCCAATAATATGCCCATGACAATTCCGAAAAAGTACAAGCCAATCATCACCAGAGCTCCATGCTTCGGAAAGAATGATGCTGTGAAAAACGCATAAATTGGAAGTTTTGCAGAACAGCTCATAAAAGGAGTCAGCAATATTGTCATTTTCCGGTCACGTTCGGAGGATAAGGTGCGGCTTGCCATAACACCCGGTACCGTACATCCAAAGCCGATGAGCATTGGCACGATACTTCTGCCGGATAACCCCATTTTCCGCAGCAGCTTATCCATAATAAATGCCACCCTTGCCATATAACCACTGTCCTCTAACAAAGACAGAAAGAAAAACAATGTTACAATCACCGGCAGAAAACTTAAGACACTTCCCACACCTTCAAAAATTCCTTCGATAATCAGGGAATGTAGAATCGTGTTTACATGGGCGGCATCAAGAAGTGTATCTGTTACATCCGTAAGCCAGCCGATTCCCATCTCCATCAATTCCTGAAAAAAAGCTCCCACCACATTGAAAGTCAGATAAAAAACCAGAGCCATAATCACTGTAAAGGAGGGCAGGGCAGTATATTTTCCAGTTAATAATCGGTCAATCTGTTTGCTCCGTAAACGTTCCTTGCTTTCAGTGGGCTTAATCACTGTGGCAGAGCAAACCTTTTCAATAAACCGAAAACGCATGGATGCCACTCCGGAAGCCCGATCCATCCCTGATTCTTCTTCCATCTGCAACAAGATATGCTCTAACATTTCCTGCTCATTTTCCGTAAGCTTTAACTTCTCCAATATAATTTTATCCCCCTCTGCCAGCTTACTGGCAGCAAAGCGAATGGGAATTTCTGCATTCTTCGCATGATCTTCTATCAGATGCATAATGGCATGAATGCATCTATGTACTGCACCCTCTTCTCCCTCCTTATTACAGAAATCCTGCCGTTTTGGTCCCTCCTGGTACTTTGCCACATGAATGGCATGATCTACCACCTCATCAATGCCTTCGTTTTTGGCAGCGGAAATAGGGATTACCGGCACACCCAGCATGGCTTCCATATCATTGATAAGAATGGTGCCATCGTTTTCCCGCACCTCATCCATCATATTCAAAGCCACCACCATAGGAATATTTAATTCCAGCAACTGCATGGTCAGATACAAATTTCGCTCAATATTGGTGGCATCCAGAATATTAATAATACCTTTGGGCTTTTCCTGTAATAAAAACTCTCTGGTGACAATCTCTTCGCTGCTGTATGGGGACATGGAATAAATTCCCGGCAAATCTGTAAGTAAGGTATTGGGATGGCTCTTGATAACACCGTCCTTTCTGTCTACCGTAACGCCCGGAAAGTTTCCCACATGCTGATTGGATCCGGTGAGACAATTAAACAGCGTGGTCTTACCGCAGTTCTGATTCCCTGCCAATGCGAAGGTGAGGGTTTCCTTCTCCGGTAAAGGATGTTCTTCCTTCGTACAGTGGAATTTCCCTCCCTCCCCATAGCCCGGATGTTCACCGTTTATCCGCTTAACTTTCGGGGATACTTTTGATGGCTCATGAGGCTTGGTAATCGTAATCTGCTGTGCATCTGCCAGCCGGATTGTCAGCTCATATCCATGAATGTGCAGCTCCATGGGATCTCCCATGGGTGCATATTTTACCAGTGTAACCTCTGCCCCCTGTATCAGTCCCATATCCAGAAAATGCTGCCGCAGTGCTCCACTGCCGCCCACTGCCAGAATGGTTGCAGTCTTTCCTATCTGTAAATCCTTTAATGTCATATCGATTCCTCGTTTCATATACACCGCCTGTTTTATTTTATGTTTTTTGGCGGTTTTGTATTTCATACTTCAACAAGTACATTTTATCATATTTGTTATTGAAAATAAATATCAATAAGTGTCGTTCTCCTTATCCAATCAGCACTGTTTTCCCCTGAAAGACAATTCCATAGTGGCGGATGTTCTCTTTTGGGATTCCTCTTTCCATCAAAGCTGCATCACAATATACATCAAATCCATAAACATAATTACACATCTCCTTTCTTTCAATGGCTGGCAGCAAATAGCTGCCAAATGCCATGATGACACATTTCATACACCTACTGACCATAAAGCATGAAATTAATAATACTTTATTTCCACAGCACTATTCTGAACAACATCCTTTACCGCCTTCTCAGACACCCCCACAGAGTACAAACAAAGCCTCTGTAAATGTTCCAGTCTCCCCAGTGCTGACAATTCCGAAAGTTTCTCGCAATCATAAACCGCAATTTCCAAAAGTCCATGTCCCTTTGGAAATTGTGGCAATCGAGTGATGTTGGGCAGGCTGCGCAGTGTGACCTTTTGAAGTCTGGGCAGTTTGTCCAGAAAATCCAAATTTTTCAGATTGGCAATCTTCAAAAGTTCTATCTCCTTTAAGTCAGAAAGCTGCCCTAATATCTCCAATCCTTCTGTGTACTCTTGATGAATAACTATTTTTTGAATATTCAGTTTTTGCAAAACTTCCAGTTCCGGGCAGGACATTTCAAAAAGCACAAGTTCTCTGACCCCATCTTTTCTCGTTACAAGTTCCAGATGTTTTTTGTAATTACCAATATAACATTTCTGAAGCTTTGGAAACCTCATCATCCATTCCATAGGAAAAATAAATTCCTCTGTCTCTTTTCCCATGCAGAGGGAAAGTTCTAAAAGTCCCTTTGATAAATTATTAACAAAGCTGTAATCCTCACGTTCCTCAAGCTCCATGCATAAGCTTTTTAGGTTCCCAAACTGAGATAAAATTTCTACATGCTCTACATCTCTCATACAGTCAATTTTCAGTCTTTGTATCTGGTTGATACAACTAAAGTGCTGCAGATTACAATTTTCCATCGAATCCATACCATAAATTCGAAAAGTAATATCCTCACGAAGGGCGAATACCTTATCATTCAAAATTTGCAGTGTTTCCTTTGGAAAATACTCTGTGGTCTGAATGCGATTGACCTCTTTTGCAGCAGCTATACGGAAAACCATTTCATTATCAATCTGTGAATCTGTCAAATCATTGATCCAACTGTTGCAATTTTTCGCTTTTAGAGTAGAAAGGTTAATATAGGAATTAAACTTCATGCCCTGCTTTGTTCCATCTGCCAGTGCAGACATCCTCGTTGAGTCAGGCTGGTTTGCTGACTGGACACTATCCGAATCATTGATATCTTCACAACTTTTCTCCTGCCCCATAACTCTTTGGAACATTTCTTCCTTATGACCCAAAAGCAAATCCAAATAAATCTGCCATATATCTTCTCTATGCTCCTGAATCCATGTATCAATCTCTCTCTCCCTGATATACTGCTCTGTGAGATACACACCATCTGGATACAGTTCGAAATCAAAAATCCCATAATCGTACCATTTTGCCACTTCTTTATAGCCGCACTGATGAAGACAGTCTGATAACTTTCGGATACCATCTGCTGTATCATTCTTATACAGATTTTCATAATAAGTTATGACACCTTCATAAAATGACTGGTACTGCCAGCTGTATATCTGCAAATACATAAAAACCCATGCCGTTTTATCTGCATTTCTGTTAAAAAGCTCATCCAAAAAGAAGTAAAAATCTCCCAAAAGCTCCTCGCTTATATTACCATCTTCATCTGACTCATTTCCCCATGCATCTGCAATCTCATTTCTGTCCATCAGCCACTGAAGCTACTGATACATATCTTCCAAATACTCTCTTAGATTCATTTATATAATCTCCCTGCTCCTTTTCTTCTAAATACTTCCATTTCCTTAGATAACTCTCCGGTACGATAGTCCGGTCTGTCATTTCCACTGATTGGAAGTTATCTATTCTCAATCCGGTACTCATATAAACGATAAATTTTGCTGGCAATGTTTCCTGCAAATATAGATGAAAAGAAAAATTTATCAAAACCTTTTAATTCATTCACAAGACTTGCAGGTGTCATGGCATGTTCTTTTATGAATTTTATTCCATCATTCACAACCACAAACTCTCCATGATCTACTCCATACACCTTTGTGACTCCAACATCATTTATGGGATTTTTATATTTTGTGGCTTTTGCTCCAAAGGTTGTATATACATCCATAAGAACACTAACCTTCTCAAACCTTTTTTGCAAAGCCACAAACAGATTGGCAACTTCCTGATTCTTCAAATACATACTGATACCCTCTAAAACCACAATGGCTTGGGAATATTTAGGGAGCTTATCAATCCAATCTGCTTTTGATGCATCAGCACTCAACATAAAATATCTTTCGTTCTCGCTGTAATATTTTTTTCGCTCATCAATAACATCGGGAAAATCTATATCATACCAACAATTAGAATAAGAACCTACTCTTAAAATTCTGCTATCCATTCCGCAGCCAATATGGAGGACAAGGGACTGGGGATTATAATTAAGCTGTTTTTTTACCCACTCATCAAATACCCTTGCTCTCATAGCCATAAAGTATGCAAGCCATTTTGACTTGGACTTGCCTTTGATTATAAACTGCTCCTTTTCCCATATCTCCTCGGCTTTAATATCTTTTATAATTATGCCTTTCTTGCTTACCTGTGCTTTTCCGTAAAGCGGAATATATAAAGTCTTGTTAATCTCATTCATTTTCTTCTCCAAATCGTAATTTCTCTCTACACATTTATGTCAATCAATGGTTTCATATCTATTATAGCCTATGGACTGCCATGGAAGCAATTAAATTTATATACACTGCCCTTATATTGAAAACTACCATTTCTCCTTTCATATATTTTCCCTGTACGCATGGGACATTGGTTCAAAATTGCTATCACATATTAAAATGATAAAAACCGTCATTAATACTCCATGTTTACGCAGAAAATATTTAAAATAGATGATTCCCTACTTTATCTAGCAGCTCATTTATTTTTTTAAAAAATTTCAAGGTTGCAGCATGAGCTTTCGGTAATCTATAATCAAAGAGTAAATTATTGTGAAGGAGGACAGTATATGACTACACCTAATTGTTATGCATAGCATCGGCTATTGCAAATAAATTGAATAACAAATAGCCGGTGCATATTTCTTTTAAAGTAAAAACAGGAGAGATATGACATGAGCTATGTAAATAAACGAAAATATCAAGTAGTTCCAATAGAAACATTTAAAATAAAAAAAGTGTGTGCAGGCTGTGGAAAAAAGCAAACTTTTGTATGTAGAGGTAGTTTTCGTGTAAATGCAAACGGAAAACACTTAGATGTCTGGATGATATATGGATGTGAGAAATGTAATCATACATATAATCTTCCAATTTATGAACGAGTAGATTTATCCAAAATTCCAAAATCTGACTATATGAAATTTCTATCCAATGATAAAGAAAAAATTTATCAAATTGGAACAAACAAAAGGATTTTTGAACGAAATAGGGTAGAGATTGCAAGAGAAAAAATAAAATACAATCTCATACCGTTTGCTGAATATGAGAAAAATTTACCAGAAGGAAATACACAGATAGTTTTAGTGAATCGATTTGAGCTTTCACTTCGTTTGGACAAAATAGTGTCTGAAATTTTTAATGTATCACGAAATGAATCCAAAAGATTACTTGCACAGGGAGTAGTTGTTGTGCAGGTAGAAAGGGGGAAAAATGGAAATCCTAATGATAAGAGAGAGACCTGATATGGCAGACAAAGCTGCAGAATGGTTTCACCTAAAATGGGGGATACCTTTAGAGGCATATTTGGAAAGCATACATGATTGCCTCGAAATGTTCTTTTCAATGGAATCGAGAGTGTAATATAAAGTGTGTAAGTTACTGGTAACTAAACTTATGCACTTT